>NZ_JBIWPN010000084.1:0-20138 GCF_044768305.1 Kitasatospora sp. NPDC101155
CTGACAGCATGAGACCAGCATCGTTGCGACGATCATGCGAATCCGCCTTAGAACCCAAGGAGCCGCACGGGGTCAATTTTCAGGAGTCGTTGACAGGCCCCACCACACCCCGATACAGCATCAGATGATCAAGCACCCGTTAACGTGACAGCACCTCCCGGACTGTTCGCGCGAAACGGGGTCGCGCGCCGTTCGGTTCAACCGACGTGAGGTGATGCTCGCCCCATCCGGCCGCTGAACCGCGGAGGGCCGCGGGCCGTAATCCGGGTCGAGCGACGTGATCATCGCGTCCCTAACAAAGGAGATCTCTCATGACCGGCAAGCTCGTCACCCGGCTGTCCGTGGCCGCTGCGTCGGCCCTCACGGCTGTGGCCATGTTCGGGGCCACGCCCGCCCTGGCCAGCGACATCCAGATCGACTACCCCGCGGCCGAAGCGGCTGCCCAGCAGGCCGCCGCCGACGGGAACTACGAGCTGGCGCAGCAGATCGAGCAGCAGATCGAGGCCGCGCGGCAGGCCGATCAGCGGGCCGCCGGCTCTTTCGGCGGCTGACCTCGGCGGCTCCGGCCAGGGATCAGGCTTCCTCGGGTCCGGTGAGGATCAGCAGCATCACGTCGGAGAGCCGCACCAGCAGTTGCTCGACCAGGAGGATCCGCTCGCACAGCTGACGGGGCAGGTGGGCGCGCTCCCACGCGGCCACCCCCCCGTCCGCGCCGCGCCACCGCACGCCATGACGGCGGTGTACGTCGTCCTGAGCGCCCGGCGCGCAGATCGAGCGCGGCCTCGCCCGCCGTTCGCGCCGGACAGGAGGAATCCCCGAACGCCTCCGAGGCGCGGGTCGTGAAGATCCGGGCGTCGAACTCGCATCCGTGTGACAACTCAACGGCCGCGGCTCGATGGCGTACGACGTTGGGCTCCGTGCCCAGCGTCGCCGCGACAGCTGCCCTCGACGGTGCCGTGACCCGTCGACGTTGTACGGTCGGCGGATGCGCGCTGGAGATCACCCGAGTCCGGATGAGGCCGTGTCGGATCCGGCCGGACCGCATTCCCAGAACACCACCGTCGAAGACGTTGTCGACGATGCCCTCGACGCCACCGTGCGCACCGGCGACCCTGCGGATGTGCGGGGCCTGCTCGCGGAACTTGCGCAGCGCGACGGCGACGCGCTCTGGGAGGCGGCTGCACTTCTTCTCGGTCTTCTGGCGACTCAGCCGGTCTACGGGCTCGGAGAGCATCAGGGCGTCGAGCGTCTGCGGCAGGTCTCACGGACGGCGGACCCCGTCACCTCCCTGGTGCTGTCGCTCCAGGCTGTCCACCGTACCGAGGGCGTCACTGCCGCCCGTGAGGTTTGGCGGCAGGCTTCTACGACGTTCCAGGGCCCCGCCTTGGCTCAGCTGCTTATCTCCGTAGCCTGCACTATCGGTACAGGCGACGGACGGCTCGATCCGCAGCGCACGGTGCGGCTCATCCGCGCAGCCATCATCGGCGCTCCCGTTCCCTCTTGAGCTGTGCGTAGGTGCGTTCGTGGTGGTCCGACCCCGCTCGTGACCGACTCGGGGGTTGAGGAACATCCGTGCCGGCGGAGGCTCCCGTCGTGCGACGGGCGGGCGGGGCTTGTGCCGGAAGTCTGCGATACCCCTGACCGGGTGAATCGGCGCGTGATTCCGCCATAGGGCTGCAGTCACCGGCTGCCGGTGCCCTACGGTTCCGGCATGGCCCGACGGAGGCGTCCCTCATGAGCAGCCCGTACACCCGCGCCCTGCGTGTCGGGACGGTGGCGTTGGCCCTTGCGGAGAACCTGGAACTGACCACCGAGCAGACCGAGGCCCTTGCCTTCGCCCTCGCTGCTCCACGCAAGGCTCCGGATCCGGGTCCCAAGGACAAGCCTTCCGAGGCCGACGAAGACGATCTCCCAGGTTCGGACGAAGCAGAGCCCGCAGAGCCAGGCAGCCAGCTGACAGACCAGCAGCTCGACGCAGTGGTCGCCGGCCTCGTGGCCGAGTATGGCGTTGCCTCCTACCGGCAGATGCACCGTAGATTCATCGCGGACGGACACCGTGCCGGTGCTGAACGCCTCCGCGCAGCCTGGCACCGCACGGGCACCGGCGCGCGCCGCCCACCTCGGTCCCGGACAGCCCCGGACAGCCGGTCCGCCACGCCGTAGCCGAGGAACCAGGCCGCCCCGTCGGGGCGGCTTCGTCGAACCGGTCATCGGGGCCCCGCCTGTACAGGGCGGCAACTGCTCGAACCAGTCGGCGCACTCCTTTGAGCATCTCAAACCTGCACCGGGTTACCACCCGTTCCCACCGTGCAGAGACTCACGGGCCCGTTTGGTGAAGGCGTTGACTGCGTCCCGGAGCTCCCGGCAGGCGGCCTGGATGTCGTCCGTGCTGCCGCCGCAGGTCATGTAGCGGTTCAGCGCCGCCGACTGCGCACGGCCATACCGCTACACGCGCCGCAGGCGGCTCCGGGCTTGGTGCCGAGTGACGATGCCGACTGTTCGGCCGATGCCGAGTAGCCTCACACCGAAGGAGAGGAGTGCCGCCATGAGTCAGCCCGCGCACGATGGAGTCGAGCTGATCCCCCGGCCTGAGCAGAGTCCGGCCGCGCTCAAGGCCGCCCTGGCCGTCGTCGCCGCGGACCGGCTCTGCGGGTGCCGGTTAATCATCCGGCCTGGTCAAGCGGCGTGTCGGTACTCGTGGAGTGTGCCGCCGAGTCGGTCTCGCCTGCGGACCTCCAACTGCCTGACGTGCGCCGGCGGGTTGATCGGGTCGGGTAGCAGGCGGAGCGGAGCGGCTTGGTCCAGGGCTCGGTGCGGCCGGTGCTCGTTGTAGAAGGTCTCGAATTCGCGGAGTGCGTGGAGGAGGTGGCGCTGGTTCCAGATCAAGGTGCGGTCCAGGAGCTCCTGGCGGCAGGTCTGTATCCAGCGCTCCATCAGGGAGTTTATCCGCGGTATCCGGATGCCGGTGGTGACGATTTCGAGTCCGGCGTCGGTCAGCAGGGTGTCGAAGGCGGCGGTGAACTTGGAGTCGCGGTCGCGGATCAGGAACCCGGCCCGGCTTCCGGCGTCCTCGAGGTCCATGAGGAGGTTGCGTCCGAGCTGCACGATCCAGTCCGCGGTCGGGTGTGCGGTGGCGCCCAGGATCCGGACCCTGCGAGTGGCGTGCTCGATGACGGCGAAGACGTACAGGCGTGCCCCAGCCAGCGTGCGGACCTCGAAGAGATCGCAGGCGAGCAGGGCCTCGGCCTGGCTGCGCAGGAAGTCGGCCCAGCTCGTGCTCTGCCGCTCTGGCGCGGGTGGGATGCCGTGCTCGCGGAGGATCTCCCAGACGGTGGAGGCGGCGACCTTGATGCCGAGCGCGGCGAGTTCGCCGTGGATCCTGCGGTAGCCCCACGAGCTGTTTTCGCGGGCCAGGCGCAGGACCAGTGCGCGGATCGAGCGGACCGTGGGTGGGCGCCCGCGACGCTTCGGTACGCAGGTCGCGGCATGGCGCCGCTTGAGCAGGTCGCGGTGCCACCGCAAGACCGTGTCGGGGCGGACCAGCAGCACAAGGCGCCGCAGCTTCTCCAACGGAAGGCGGTGGAGCAGACCGGCAAGCACGGCGCGGTCAGTATCGGTGTAGACGGGCCTGCCGACCTGGCGCTGCAGGACCAGCAACTGGTGCCGGAGCGCGAGGATCTCGATGTCCTTCTCTCTGCCGCTCATCGGCAGGAGCCTCAGCAGCGCGAAGGTGTTGGTGGCGGCAAGGTAGGCCAGGCGCAGCAGCACAACAGATCATCATGCCGTCCGTACTGACCCGCGGGAAGAGACCAGGCGCCGGCAGTCAGGACCTGCGGCCAGGCAGACAAGGCTGTGACCAGGCCGGATGATTTATCGGCACCCGCACTGTCGGAGAGCCTGCTGCTGGCCTGGCCTGACGGGCGGTGGACGCGCCGACGCGGCGGCCACCGGAGCGTCACCGAAGAGGTCCGCGAGGCGATCTTCGCCGTCAAGAAGTAGTGCGAGGAGCGCGCCCGGATCAGCATGGCCGCCAAGCACCGCCTGCTGCAGCCGGGGGCACGAGTGGTGCCCCCGGCGGGACGGGACGGTCACATGGTGTAGCCCTGGACGTCGGCGACGAGGTCGGTCGAGCCGGCGTGGTTGTAGACGACGATGGTGCCGTTCCACTTGTCCACGGGGACCAGGGCGAGGTTGGGCACGGTGGCCCCGGCGGTCATGTTGAGGTTCGAGAAGGACGGGGTGGGGTTGGCGCCGGTGAGGTTGCCGGCCGCGATCCAGCTGTCGGCGGTCGGGTCGGTGGCGGTGAGGTTGATCAGGACCGCGGTGGCGCCCAGGGGGATGCCCGAGACGCCCGCGACCTTGACCCAACGGGCCGAGCTGGGGCCGATCTTGCCGTTGACGCCACCGGTGCCGTCGCGCGTGTCCAGGACGCGGGTGGGGGCGGTGGTCACGAGCGAGGCGCCGCCGGCGGTGCGGTAGCCGCCCTGGATGTCGACGATCAGGTGGACGTTGCCGGTGTGGTTGTAGAGCGTCACGGTGCCGTCGGCGTTGATCGGGGCGGTGACCTGGTTGGCGACGGTCTGGCCCGCGGTGAAGTTGAGGTTCGAGGTGCTGGGCGGGTTCCCGTCCGGGGCGGCGGTGATGTAGCTGTTCGCCGTGCCCTCGGTGGCCGTCAGGTTCAGCATGGCGTACTGGGCGTCGGCGGGGAGCAGGTTGGTGCCGCGGACCGGGACCCGGATGCTCTGGCCGGAGCCAACCATGCCGATGCCGTAGGAGCTGTCGCGGGTGTCGAGCGTACGCACGGGGGTGGCCTGACGGTCCAGGCGCAGCGCGGTGCCCTGGGGCGCGGTGGAGTAGAAGCCCTGGACGTCGGCGATCAGGTCGACGTTGCCCACGTGGTTGTAGAGCGAGACGGTGCCGTCGGCGGCGACGGGGACGACGGCGGCGTTGCCGACGTCCAGGCCGGGGACGGCGTTGAGGTTGGAGGCGGTCGGCACCTGACCGCCCTGGAACGCGGTGATGTGGGTGGCGGCCGTCGCGCCGGTGGCGGTGAGGTTGAGCAGGACCGCGGTGACCTTGCCGTCGGCGGGCACGCCGCCGTGGCCGGTGACCTGGAGCTTCAGCACGCCGCCGGGGCCGACCTGCTGGGCCGGGGCGCCGGTCCCGGAGCGGGTGTCCAGGATGCGCGCGGGAGCGAGCGGCGAGAAGTCGCTGCCCACCGTGACGGTCCTGCTGGTGCTGCCGCTACCGCCCGAGGTGTTGGTGACGCTGTCGGTCACCGTGTAGGTACCCGGGGCGGCGTAGTCGTGCGGGTTGCCCGCCGCGCCGAGCACGGTGTCGACCATGGTGCCGTCGCCGAAGTCGATGGTGTTCTTCGCGACCGGCCAGGCGCTCACCACCCCGGTCGAGGTGGCGGTCACGTGCAGGGGGGTGTCGGGCTGACCGGCCTGCAGCGCGGTCTGCGCGACGGTGAGGTCGGGGCTGATGCCGCCCTGGTACTCCTGGGCGCCGCGGTCGTAGTAGCCGACGCCGGTACCGGTGTTGGTCACCAGCGGGTCGTCGACCCGGGGGTTACCGTCGATGTCGGTGGGCAGTTCGCCGGGCGCGTTGGCGTCGGCGGAGTCGATCGCGGGCGAGCCCTCCTTGTTCAGCTTCGCGATGTCGCTCGACAGGTCGTGCGCGCCCTGACCGGAGCCCTGCTGGAAGGAGGGGACGTCGGCGTACTGCTGGCCGGCCCAGGTGTAGGGGTGCTGGGTACCGGTGGTGATCAGGTTGTAGTCCGCGGTGGTGCCGGTCGCGGAGGCGGCGGAGACCACCAGGTCCGCATGCGCCGCGGTACCCGCCGGGCACGGACCCCACGGGCCGACAGCACTGCTGTCGCTCTCCGCCAGAATGTTGTTCTCGACCGTGGCGCCGGAGGAGCTGCCGGCCAGCTCGATGCCGGGCCCGCAGTCGTTGTGGGTGGTATTGCTCGTGATCACGGTCCCCGGCGCGTCGCTGACCAGGACGCCATGGCCGACCGTGCCGCCGACGAAATTCGTCGTGATCACGACGCCGGAACTGCCGCCGTCGACCACGAGCCCCTCACCGTGCGGGGAGTTGATGTGACTTCGGCGGACGGTGACCGCGCTGCTCCCACCGGTGATGTGCAGCGCGGGGGTGGTGGCGTAGCCCATGTCGCCGGTCTGTTGCAGCGTCAGGCTGTCGAGTGTGACGCGGCTCGAACCCGTCACCACCACACCTTCCCGGGCGCTCTGGCCGCTCATGTGCTCGAGCACGACATCGTGGACGTGATCGAGGTTGAAGATATAGTCCGAAGTCAGGAAATCGGGAGACCAGGTGGTGTCGGGGTGTGCCGGGCCGGTAAAGGTGATCGGCGCGCCGGGCGTCCCCGAGTGGGTCAGGTGGACGCTCTCCTTGTAGATGTTGCTGGTGACGTGCACGGTCTGGCCGGCCTGCACGATGTCGGCGGCGGCCGAGATGGTGCAGAACGGCACCGCCTGGCTGCCCGCGCCGGGCGCGGTGTCCGAGCAGCCGGCACCGGATCCGTTGTTGACGTACAGGTCCGTGACCGTCGCCTGTGCCGTACCGGCCAGCGGCAGGACGCCGGTGACGGACAGGGCGAGAGCGGCGATCGCGGCGAGGCGCTTGGTGCGCAAGAAGTCCCCCAGTGAAGAGTCGAGCGAGCGGTCCGGCCACGTGGGCCCGGTGCCCGGGTAAGGCGGGCGGCGTCCGCCGGCCGCGGTGCTTCTCGCGCGACGGCACAGCGCGAACGACCCGCACGCGAGGGGACTGACCGGTGGTCAGCGGACAGCCCGCTCCGCAGGTGTGCAGCGGGAATTCTGGCAGACCGGCACACCGCGCGCACAGAGTACCGGGGGAGATGATCTCCGCATCGAGCAGGGAGGATCACTGGAGGGGGCGCGCCGAGCGGGGCCCAGGCGGGGCGGCCCGCCGTGCAGGCGGCCTCCGCCTGCACGATCTACTGCGCCTGTCGAGCGCAGGCGGCGTGGCACACACTTGGTGGTTTGAGTGCGACCCGTGGTTGACGTGCCCGGCCTTCTCCGATGATGAGCCGGGCGGTGGAGTAGCCCGGCGTGACCCGCGTGGTCGCCTCGTGTGCCGCTGCCGGGACTGTGAGGCACGCCGCGTTGAGTCCGCCGATCGATGTGATCACCGAAGAGGCATACGGTCACCTCAGGGTGGTCGTCGAAGGCTTCGGTTTGCTGTCGTCCCGGGTAGCCACGCTCGGATCACGGCAACCCACCCTGAGCTGCCCTGAGTGGTATGAGCGCCTTGATCGCTTTGACAGGTTCCGGGGTCACGCAGGCAGGGCGAGGGCTCCGAGACATTCGGAGTCCTCGCCCTGCGAGTGCTACATCAGTTCAGCTTGTAAGAGGGCTGGTGTGTTACGGGGTGCGTTCGGGTGCGATGGTCCATTGCTGGTTGGCCTGTAGTCCGGGGCAGTCATAAATGCCGAGGCGGGTGCCCTGGTCGGTGGCCCAGCCGGGGAGTTCGAGGCACTTGCCGCCGGGGCTGTTGGCGGGGTCGACGGTGGCGGGCAGGTAGATGCGGCCGTCGGGGCGCATGCTCCACTTCTGGCCGGTGTTGCCGTTGCAGGTCGTGAGGATGACGCGGGTGCCGTTGAGAAGGGCGTTGTCCTTGGTGGAGAGGCAGTAGCTGCCGGCGCGGATGGTGCCGTCGGTGGCGAGGTTGAATCGCTGGTTGGCGGTCGTCCAGCAGCTGTAGATGGCAATTTCGGTGCCGTCGCGGGGGCCTCCGACGGCGTCCATGCACTGCCAGCTCACGCTGTTGGGGTGGACGGAGAAGCTTGCGTCGGTGTAGCCGGCGTTCTGCGGCCCGTCGAGTTTGTCGACCTTGCCGGCGACGCCGCTGGTGGTCAGGCCGGGGTAGATCGTGATGGCGTTGTTGTTGTCGACGGCCCAGAGTGAGACGTTGTCGCCGTTGTAGAGGGTGGCGGCGCCGATGCGGGGGTAGGCGGCAGCGGGCACCGGGGTGGTGTTGAGCTTGATTCCCTTGTCGGGCGTGGTGAGGGCGGAGTAGTCGACGGTTCCGTCGGTGTTCCAGCCGAGGGGGTAGGCGAAGATGTCGCCTGTGGTGCGGTTGCGCGCCCAGAGCGTGGTCTGGTTCTTGACGGCTTTGGTGATGGGGTTCGTCGTCGGACCGTTCGCGGCACCGGGGTTGATGAGTTCGAGGTCGTTCCAGCTGCCTGAGGTGGCGGGGATGAGCGTCGCGCTGCCGAAGGCGTTGCCGGCGGGGTTGAAGACGTAGAGCTTGTTGTTCTCCAGGGTCATGACGGAGGTTTGGGTCGTGAAGACCGTCTTCGTCGGGTCGCCGACCTTGGGGCCGACCGCCTCGCCCTTGGGGGTGCCGAAGGCGATGACCTGGGAGGCGTTGCTCCAGTCCTGGGCGTTGTAGTCGGGGTCGCAGGGAGTGCCGGTGCCGTAGGTCGTGCAGGTGGGCCGTAGGGGCGTCAGGGGCGTGAGTTGGTCGAAGTGCCCGCTTCCGTCGTTGGTCAGCACGTACAGAGTGGCCTTGAGCGTGGGTGCGTTGTCCTTGGTGTAGTGGGCGACGAGCTGGTCGACGGGCTGGCCGACGGTGAGGGCGCCGTGGTGGCTGATCTGGTAGTCGGCCCAGGTCGCGCCGTACTCACGGTTGCCCGGTGCGGCGGCAGCGGGAGCGGCCGTGGACGTGGCGGGGTCGGAGGTCCCTCCGGTGATCCGCAGGTCGCCGTTCTTGTCGGCGAGGACGATGTCGGCCTTCTGGTCGTTGTCGATGTCGCCGAACAGGGGCTGGGTGCCGGGCTTCCACGGGACGTAGAAGTTGTAGACGGCGGGCTGGCTGTAGTTCCCGGCGTTGTCCATGGCCCAGGCGTAGAGGGTGTTGGTGCCCCACTGGTGCGGCTGGTAGCCGTAGGGCTGGCCGGGGGGCAGGGTGCCGTTCTGGCCGCACTTCCAGCCGACGACCGGAGTGGGGTCGGTGCTCACGCGCACGCAGGCGACGCCGGAGGCCTGGAGGCCCGGGCCGGGGGACGGGTCGTCGGCGTTGATGGTGAACGTGCCCCAGTCGTTCATGTACTTGGCCGGGCTGGGGTTGGGCGTGCCCGACGGCGGGAAGTCGGTCGAGCTGATGCTGACGCGGGGGTTGGTCTTGTCGACGCGGAAGTAGCACCAGGCGCTCATGGGCGAGGTGAGGAGGCCGTCGGCGGACTGGGCGTACCAGCCGTACTGGTGGCCGTCACTGAGTGAGCCGACCGGCAGGGTGTGGCCGGGGTTGTTGTAGCTGCCATCCCACCCGCCGTCTTTGAGGCTGAAGTTGGGGTCGTTGTCGTCCCACATGTGGAAGCCGGTGTAGAGGGGCTGGCCACTGGGGGAGTAGGTGCTGGCGGTGATGTTGATGTTCTGGTTGCTGCCGACCCAGCCGGGGTTGTCCCAGGGGTGGGCTCCGCCGGTGTTGCATTCGGCGGTGCTGTTGTTGTTCGCGAATCCGGGCGCGGGGATGGTGTGCGGGTACCAGACGGTGGGGGTGATGTCGTAGGTGGTGGTGACGCTGGGGTTGTTGGCGATGTAGTGGCGGTATTCCTTGGTCCACTCGGTGTCGCTGGGGGCGATACCGATGGTCCAGGTGGCCCACTTGCCGGCGGCTGCCTGCTTCATCATGTCGGTGACATCGACGGCCATCGGCCCGGTGCCCTTGATCGGCTGGCCCCCGACGTAGGTGCAGCCCCCCATGATCTGGTTGCCGTTGTCATTGCACGGCTGCTGGTACCAGTTGGTGTCCCCGTTGATGCCGGTGGGGGCCCAGTAGACGCCGAGGTTGGTGGCGGTGCCTGGGCTGGAGGCGCCGGTGACCTGGGCGTTGAGCGTGGAGGTGTACAGCGTGGGCGGGACCTCGGCGCCGCCGACCTGGGTGTAGATGGCCGGGTTGACGCCGAACTGGAAGTAGGCCCGCTGGCGGCCCTCACTGCCGCAGTCCTGGCTGGGGTCGGAGCTGTGGTAGCCGCAGAAACCGGTGGCCAGGTTGGACTTGGTGTTCCAGTTCTTCGCGTCCTTGTGGTTCTCCTGGACCTCGACCGAACTCTGGGTGTAGCTGGTGACGGCGGTGAGCGTCGGGTCCAGGTACCACGGGCCGGTACCCGAGCCGAGAGCCTGAGGGTCGGGCGTCAGCTCGATCGCGTCACTCGTGACCCTGGTGCCGATCGAGGCGACGTTCGCGCCGTCCCCGGGGGCCTCGGCTGTCGACGGGGTGGCGGCGTTCGGTGCTGATGCCGAGTCGGCGGCCGGTGTCGCTGCGAGCGCGGTGCGGGTGACCGACCGTGAGGCGGCCTCAGGAGCGGCTGCTGGTGCCGCGGGCTTGGAGGAGTCCCACTGCAGCGGGGCGGGGGAGCGGAAGCGCACGCTGCCCTTGTCGTCCTTGACGTCGATGCGGCCCTTGTCGTCGGAGGCGACCGTCAGCCCCTGGGCGGTGATCGGGAAGCGCAGGGTCTTCAGCGCCGGGTTGGCCGCGGCTTCGGGCGTGCGGACGATGACGACGTCGCGCCAGCCGCCGACCGGCAGGGCGGTCACCTGGAGGTCGACCCCGGGCAGCACGTTCGCGTAGGTGGCCGTATCCCCGTTCAGGGACGGCTTCGGCAGCGCGAACGGGGCGCCGACGGACAATTGCTTGCCGTCTGAGGTTGCGACGGTGGCCATCGGGCCGGTTCCGCCACCGGAGAGCGTCAGTGCGGTGCTCGCAACAGCTGGACTGACAGTGCCGTCGGCGTTCTGGCGGAGGGCCGAATCGATGTCGGCCCAGTTGCCTTCGCGCTTCACACGGACCGGCAGGGCGTTGTCCGTTGTCGTCAGCGTGCCGTTCGGGTTCGCCACGGTCTTCGACGCCACGTCGGTCATCGCGTCCACGACGACGGGCTTGCCCGTGGACTTGGCCTTGGCGACGGCATCGAGCATCGCCTGCTGCAGTGGAGTGCGGGGCGGCGCCGGCTTCGTCGGGACGAGCGGCGCCGTGCCGTCGAAGGGCCCGTGCGCAGGCGGGGCAGGAGTGTCGGCGGCGAACGCGGAGGGCGCCGCTATCAAGCTGACGCTGAGGATGCACCCGGCGCCGAGTGCCGTCAGACGGGTGGCGCGCTTGCGTATCGATGGTGGCGGTGGCGTGTTCGTGATTGTCCGTGACGTGATGGACATGGCTCTTCTGTAAATCCCTCCCGGCCGGCAGATCCTGTTGCGGGTCTGCGTTCGGATGGGAACGATGTGGCCTCACTTGAGGGTAGGTCAAACCCGCCAGCGGCCTTGAGTAGACATGTCCGCATACGTGCTAGATCGCAACATCAAGACTTTATAAAGATCTCATGCGCGGCGATCGAACAGCCTGGTGATGTGTCCGAGGCCTCACCTATCGTCACATTGATCATGGCATGACTATGCCCATTCGATGCCATGTCGGTAATCCATGAGGAGATGTGACGATGTTTTGGCCTGCCCGCAAACGGGTTGGGAGACCAGCAGGGGGCCGATGGCGGTCGCCTGTGGTGGCGGCGATGGTCGCCCTGACAATGACCGGGGTGTCCGTGCCGCCCGCGGTGGCGTGGACCTACCCCACGCCGAAGGGGAAGGTGTGGACTCCCCCGCACACGCCGCTGGGCGATGAGACCGTCTCGGTTGCCGGGCAGGACGTCAAGGCGGCGTTGCCCAAGCCCGTGGCCAAGGACCCTGCCTGGAAGCCCGAGCCGCAGGCGCCGTTGGTGACCGGCACCGCGACGGTGACGGTGGGGGCCGACAGCGCGGAGGCCGAGGCCGCCCGCAGGGCGACCGGTGGCGCATCGCCTGCCTCCGGCGGTGCGACCGGCTCGCAGGCGGGAGCGCTGGCCGTCCGGGTCGCCCCTGGCACCGGCAAGGGGGAGAGCGCTCACACGGTCACGGTTCAGGTGACCGGGCAGGACCAGGGCAAGGCCGCCGGGGTCCATGGCCCGCTCATCGCGCTGACCGACGCCGAGGCGCCGACCGGCGGCGAAGGGCGCGCCGCGAGCGTCACCCTGGACCTGAAGGCGCTGCAGGCGGCAGGGTGGTCCGACCGGGCCGCTCTCGTCGCCCTGCCGTCCTGTGCACTGACCACGCCGAACCTGCCCGAGTGCCGCACCCAGACCCCGGTTCCTGCGAAGGCCGACGGGCGAGGCAAGGTCACCGCTGACGTCACCCTGCCCCCCGCGGCGGCCCCCCATCAGGGCCAGAACGGCGCCGTGAAGGCCTCGTTCACCACTGCGGAAGCACCCGTGCGGACGGCTGCGGCCGGCGATACCGGCGGCAGCGGCAGCGGCGGCTCGGTGGTCCTGTCCGCGGCGGCCTCGCCGTCCGGCGCCATGGGCAACTACACCGCGACGTCCCTGTCGCCGTCGGCGGCCTGGACCTCCGGGTCCAACGCGGGGAACTTCACCTACGGCTACCCGATCCCGGTCCCGCCATCGCTGGGCGGCGCGGCTCCGTCCGTTGCGCTGCGATACAACTCGGCCGAGGTGGACGGGAAGACGTCCGCAACCAACGCCCAACCCTCGTGGATCGGTGACGGCTGGGGCTACGAGCCCGGCTTCATCGAACGGTCCTACCGCAGCTGCGACAAGGCCGGCATCACCGGCTCGCCCGACCAGTGCTGGGGCGGGCAGAACGCCGCCCTCTCCCTGAGCGGCCACTCCGGCGCGATCGTGCGCGACGACGCCACCGGCACCTGGCACCTGGAGAGCGACGACGGCACGAAGGTCGAGCAGCTCACCGGCGCGCCCAAGGCCGCTGGCGACGTGGACTACCAGGGCATGGAGTACTGGCGGATCACCACCCCGGACGGGGTCCAGTACTACTTCGGCCTCAACCACCTGCCCGGCGGCGACGGCAGCGACCCGGCCGCGAACTCCGTCCTCACCACCCCGGTCTACTCGCCCAACAGCAGTGACCCCTGCTACAACTCCGGCAGCGGGAAGAACTCGTGGTGCCAGATGGCCTGGCGCTGGCAGCTCGACTACGTCGTCGACACCCACGGCAACCTGATCACCTACAAGTACGCCACCGAGGGCAACAAGTACCAGCGCGGCACCGTCCAGAGCGGCGGCAACGGCACCCTCACCGACTACCAGCGGGCCGGCTACCTCAAGGAGATCGGCTACGGCCAGCGCCTGGACGACCAGAAGGCGGCCAAGGGCAGCGCCAACCCCGCCGCCAAGGTCCTCTTCACCGTCGCCGAGCGCTGCATACCCGACGCCACCAACGACTGCTCCGAGGGCAAGCGCGCGGGCAACGCCAACGCCTGGCCGGACACGCCGGTCGACCAGATCTGCACCGACAGCACCTGCGTCAACTCCGCGCCGACGTTCTTCACCACCAAGCGCCTGACCACGATCAGCACCCAGGTCCTGGTCGACTCCGCCTACCGCACCGTCGACACCTGGAACCTCAACCAGGAGCTCGCCGACCCCGGGGACGGCACCAAGCGCCTCCTGCAGCTCGACTCCATCCAACGGGTGCCGAGCAACGGTCAGGCGGAGATCAAGAACCTGCCCCCGGTGCAGTTCCAGTACAAGATGCGGGCCAACCGCATCGACGGCCTCGTCCCGGCATCGCCGATGTTCATGCGCCCGCGCATCCAGAGCATCACGACCGAGATGGGCGGGAGCATCAACGTCTACTACACCGACCCGGAATGCTCCCGGGACCCCAGCCACTACCACATGCCGTCCTCCGAAGACGGCAACACGATGGCCTGCATACCCGTCAAGTGGTACCTGCCCGGAAGCTCCGCCAAGGACCCGGTCAGCGACTGGTTCGACAAGCCCCTCGTCACCAGGGTCGTCGAGCAGGACCTCGTCAGCACCCCCAACATCTCCAAGACCACCGAGTACACCTACAGCGGCGGCGCCGCCTGGCACCGCGACGACGCCGAGTTCACCGACCCCAAGACCCGCAGCTGGAACCAGTTCCGCGGCTACCAGTCCGTCACCACCACCACCGGAAGCGGCGCCGACAGCGAAGCCCCCAAGACCCAGCAGCGCGCCACCTACCTGCGCGGCATGGTCGGCGACTACCTCGCCGACGGCAAGACCCTGCGCACCGTCCCCGACGTCCCCAACCCACTGGGCGGCACCGTAGTCGACAGCGCCCAGCTGGCCGGGCGGGTCGTGGCCACCGAGGTCTTCGACAAGGCCGGCAACGACGGCAAGGTCACGGCCGTCTCCGGAAACACCTACAACGGGCAGAAGAGCTCCGCCACCCACGCCCAGAGCGCGGGCGCGCCGCAGATCTACGCCTGGAACCCGGACTCCGAGACCACCGTCATCTCCAAGGCTTTCCTGGCCGACGGAAGTTGGCGCACCACGACCTCGGTGACGACCTCAGAGCCGGCCAACGGCAACCGCGTCGTCAAGGTCGACGACAAGGGCGACGGCACCGCCGCCACCCCGGAGATCTGTGCCACCACCGGCTACGCGGCCAGCGATAACCCGCAGCTGCTCACGCTGGTCTCGGAGCAGACCAAGTTCCAGGGGCCCTGCACGGGCAAGGCCACATCCGCCAACACCCTGTCCAGCGGCCGTACGCTCTACGACGGCAAGGCCTTCGGGCAGGCCGGCACGATCGGCGATCCGACCGGCAACCAGGTCCTCGACCGCTTCGACCAGGCCGGCAACGCCGTCTACACCCACGCCGGCAGTGCGACCTTCGACGCCTACGGGCGGAGCCTGACGACGGCGACCACCGACGGCTCCACCTACAACGCCGCTGGCGCGCAGCTGAGCGGCTCGACCACCACCCCGGCTGTGACCACGACGGCCTTCACCCCCGCGACCGCTGCCCTGCCGACGCAGGTGCAGACCACGGGTCCCATGGGAGCCGGCTGGACCACGACGACCACACTGGACCCGGCCCGCGGGTCCGCGCTGACCAGCACCGATGCCAACGGCCGTGTCATCACCGGGCAGTACGACGCCCTCGGCCGGATCACCGCCGTCTGGGCGCCCGACCGCCCCACGGCCAAGCTGCCGAGCCGGAAGTTCACCTACGCGCTCAAGGGAACCGCAGGGCCGTCCACCGTCAAGACCGAGTCGCTCAACGACGACGCGGCCACGTACTCGGCGAACATCGACATCTACGACGGCCTGGGCCGTCCCCGTCAGAGCCAGCGCACCAGCGACGCCCGACCGACCGGGCGTCTGATCACCGAGAGGCTCTACGACACGCACGGCTGGGTGATCAAGACCTCCTCCTCGTACTACGAGAAGAGCTCCTTCCCCACCGAGTCGATCTTCGTGCCCGCCGCCGACGGCCAGATTCCGGGCCAGACCTGGAACACCTACGACGGCAACGGGCGAGTGGTGCGGGCGGAGTTCCGCTCGTACGGCAACCTCCAGTGGGCGACCACCACCGCCTACCCGGGCGCGGATCGCATCGACGTGACGCCGCCCAGCGGTGGCATGCCGGGCTCGACCGTGACCGACGCACGAGGACGCACCACCGCCCTGTGGCAGTACCGCACGCCGACCGCGACGGGCAACAGCGCCGACGCCGACGTCACCACGTACGCCTACACACCGACCGGTCAGCCCGCTTCCCACGCCGACAGCAGCGGCAACACCTGGACCTACACCTACGACCTGCGTGGTCGGCAGGTCTCCGCGTCCGACCCGGACACCGGTGTGACCCAGACGTTCTACGACGTCAACTCGCATGTCGACCACACCGTCGACGCCAAGGGCAACACGCTCGCCTACGGCTACGACCTGCTCGGCCGTAGGACCGGCATGTTCAGCGGCAGCGTGGCACCCGCAAACCAGCTGGCCGAGTGGACCTACGACACCCTTGCCAAGGGTCAGCCCACCTCCTCCACCCGCTACGTCGGCGGCAAGGGACCAGTCGCCTACACCACGGCCGTGACCGGCTACGACACCGCCTACCGGCCGCTCGGCACCTCCATCACCATCCCGTCCGTCGAAGGGGCACTCGCCGGCACCTACACCACCACCAATACTTACAGCCCGGTCCTCGGCGCTCTGACGAAGAGCGACATCCCCGCAGCCGGCGGCCTCCCGGCCGAGTCCATCACCTACGCGAACACCATCACCGGGCTGCTGTACTCCGCCGCCAGTCTCGACCAGGCCATCGTCCAGCAGGTCAACTACGACGCCTTCGCACGCCCGATCCGCACGACCGCCGGTGACTACGGCACCCAGGTCGTCTCGACCCGGCAGTACGACGGGGCCACCGGAAGGGTCATCAACTCCTTCATCGACCGGCAGGTCGGAACCGTCTCCGTCGACCAGACCAGCTACACCTACACCCCGTCGGGCCGGATCACCTCGGCCACCAACATCCAGGACGCCTCGGCAACCGACACCCAGTGCTTCACCTATGACTACCTGGGCCGGCTGACCAACGCCTGGACCGACACCGGCGGCACCTTCACCACCGCCGACTGGACCGACTCCAGCGGGACAAAGCACGGAACCGGCAGTTCCACCACCGTCCCCGGAATCGGCGGCTGCAACAACGCCAGTGGCCCGGCCACCGTCAGCCCCGGTGGGCGCACGGTCGGCGGCCCCGCGCCCTACTGGAACACCTACACCTACGACGCGACCGGCAACCGTACCGGCCTCGTCCAGCACGACATCACCGGCAACAGCCTCAACGACACCACGACCACCCAGACCTTCGGAGCCGCCAAAACCCCCAACACCCCCACCGGCGCGTCCAATGCCGGCGGCGGAACCGGCGGGCCCCACGCCCTGCTCACCTCCACCACCAGCGGGCCCTCGGGCACCAAGGCCGTCGGCTACCAGTACGACGCCGCAGGTAACCCCACCGCCATCACCGATACCAGCGGCACCACGACGCTCGACTGGAACGGCGAAGGCAAGCTCAACTCCTCCAGCTCCACCGGAGCGGCCGGAACCACGAGCTACCTCTACGACGCGGACGGCAACCAGCTCATCCGCCGCAACCCCGGCAAGACCACGCTCAACCTGCCCACCGACGAGCTCACCCTCGACACCGCCACCGGCACCCTGAGCAACGTCCGGTCCATCGCCGCAGGAGGCGGACTCACCTACACCCGCGTCACCTCGGCCATCGGCGGCGGCAACGTCGTCATCCAAGCCGCAGACCCGCACGGCACCAACGGCGCCCAGATCAACACGGACGCGAATCAGACCGTCACCCGCCGTCCCACCGACCCGTTCGGCAACCCCCGCGGCAACCAGCCCGCCGCAGGCCAATGGGCTGGCACCAAGGGATTCGTCGGCGGCAGCAAGGACGACACCACCGGTCTCACCAACCTCGGAGCACGCCAGTACGACCCCGTCCGCGGACGGTTCATCAACCCCGACCCCATCCTCGACCCAGCCAATCCGCAACAGTGGAACGCCTACGCATACAGCAACAACAACCCCATCAACCTCAGCGACCCCACGGGACTAGCGCCCTGTGCCCCCGGTGTCAGCTGCGAGCTTCACCCGTCCAGCTGCGACGGCCCGTACTGCAACAAGCAGCCTATATACGGCGTCGGATACAGCTGCCCCGACGGAATCTGCACCACCGAGCGTCCAGAACCCGAAGAGGGGACAATCTCGGACAATCTCTGGGGGGTTGGAGAATCTCTCGCAGAGCAGGCTATCGGTATAGCGGACATCGGGAGTTTGGGATATGCCGACCCGATCCTCAAGCCGATATCCAAAAAGCTCCATTCGACGGTAAAGAATCACGCAAACACCAACTCGAAGACCTTCAAGAGAGGCAAGGATTCCGGCACCGTAATCGGGTTCTTCGCGTTGGCGGGGGGCGGTGAAGCCGCCGAGCTTTCCGAGATCCCTACCGCCTCTCGAGCAGAAACGCTGGAAGCGGAGACCGCTGGCCGTTTTGGGCCCTGCAGTTTCGCCGCATCGACGCCGGTCCTCATGGCGGACGGAAGCCCTCGGGAGATCAGTGAAATACGGCCCGGTGATCGAGTCCAGTCGGCAGATCCGAAAACAGATGAACACGGAAGCCACACCGTCACCGCCACCTGGAAGCATGACGACAGCGATCTAATCGACATAGTCACCCAGACAGGCGGAAGCGAGGAGACGATCCACACCACCGCCAAGCATCCATTCTGGGACGTGACTGCTCAAAAGTGGATCGCTGCAGCCGACCTCCAGCAAGGCCATGCCCTCAAAACTGATGGCGGCCATAGCGCCACTGTTGCAGCAGTCCGCACGGTGGTGGGCCAGGAGGCCATGTACAACCTCACCGTTGAGCACCTCCACACGTACTATGTACTGGCAGGCTCGACACCGGTCCTTGTGCATAACAGCGGGTGTGGCGACGTTACATTGGGGCCGGGAGTCAAGTCTGGCGACGCTTTGTCCGCCTTCACCTCTCCGAAGGACGAGACTGAATTCGTCTTCGACTCCAACACAGGAAAATTCCTGGCAGGAGACCGTGAGCCAATCCCTAGGGGGCCCAGTCCGCATGAGCAACTGGCGGACGCCATGGGTGCCGATAAGAATACGGTGCTGGGCGGTACCATCTACCGCGACAATGGCCGCCTAGTGTTCACTGAGAACAGCGGGCACTATGGTCACAGGTGGACGGATGCGACGCGCCAGCAGTTCCAAGAATTCTTGAATGGCTATGGCATTCAATACGACTACAGGCCGTGGGGTTGAGATGACCGAATGGACTCCGGTGGTGTATCGCGGCGACGGGGCATGGATTGGAATCATGCCCGATGGCCGGATCGGCGTGGGCGTTGAGCTGGAGGGTCGTGCGACCCTTGAGGGCTCGGGCTATGTTCCCATGTGGCCGTTCATGGAGCGCGATCTCTCTGCTTGTCTTGGAGAGTTTTCCCGAGCATGGGAATCTCTCAAAGGGGGCGGCGTGTCAACCCCCGAGAAGCTGATCGAGCTGACCGTTGGGGCGGCATGGAATTCTGGCCGCTCGTATTGGATGCAGCTAGCCGCACCCTGGGCTATCGAGATGGAGCAGCGGCCGAATTTCGACCGTGAATTCATCAGGGAGCTTCTCGGGGGGATGGAAAATTCGGATGTTCTGGATCCTGAACTGCGGCAGCGAGTACAGCGTGCCAGTTCCTAGCTGAATACCTGCCATGGCGATGGTGAGTGACTCCTTCATCCCGTTGGTAAACGCCGACACGGTGTGGCCACCGGTGAAGTAAGTCATAGCGCCGGTGCGTGGCAAATACCCATGAGGCCCCGCTGGATTTGGTTCCAGCGGGGCCTCTTTGGGGTCTTGACGGCAGTAGTTGACGGCAACGTCAGCGGACGGGTGCTGCACAAAGCGGTGGGTCGTCGCCGTCGTCGGGGTTGGTGGTGGCCTCGGAGGGCTTGCCGAGGGTGCGGCCGAGGAGGTCGATGGCGTCGCGCTGGAGGCGGAGGCGGACGTGTAATGGTGACGTCGGGTATTGGAACTGTCCGAATGCCTGATGTTGATCAAGCAGTGGCGGGTCAAAGGTCTCCGGGGGTTCCGGTGGCGGCGAAGTGTGCCACGGCGTCACGGAGCTGTTCGAGGAAGTCGCGCAGGTTGGTCGCGATGGGCTCGAAGTCGCTGTCAGGGGAGGCGGCGTGCGAGCGGTGCACCCGGCTGTCGCGGCCGATGGCGTAGAGGATCCCTCCGCCATTGCTGGCGAAGATCGTGCCGGCGTCGCCGTCGTTGAGGAGAGCGGGCCCGTCGGAAAGCTGGCTGATGGTGGCGTCGGCGGCGTGGATGAAGAACGCGTTGCCGATGTCGGGCATCGCCACTTCGTTGATCACTTTGTAGAAGGTGACCAGATCCGGTGGAGTTGCTGGCTGTGCGCGCAGGGCGTCGAGGGAGTCCAGCTGGTCGGGGGCCGCCAGGACGACCTCGTTCTCGCCGGGCGGGAAGGGGTAGTAGGTATCGAACGCGGCCAGGACGGACTGCAGGTGGGCGGTGACGGCTGCGGCCCAATCCCGGATCCAGTTCGGGTCGAGGGAGTCGGTGTTCACGGTGATGTCCTGGTGTTCGGTGGTGTGGGGCGGTGAAGTTCCACCCTGCGGTTGGACACTCTCTGTCTACGCCGCGAGGGTGTGACCTTGCCGGTGCCGCCGCCGAATCTCGAGTGGCGTGAGGTAG
>NZ_JBIWPN010000085.1:0-19775 GCF_044768305.1 Kitasatospora sp. NPDC101155
GGTCGACATCCCGCTCGGCTACGGCCAGTCGGGCCGCCCACCGGTGCTCGTGATCGTCTCCGGCTACTCGCGGGTGATCACCGCCCGGATGCTGCCCTCGCGGACCACCGGTGATCTCATCGACGGACACTGGCGCCTGCTATCCAATTGGGGAGCCGTCCCCAAGACGCTGGTCTGGGATAACGAAACCGGTGTCGGCAAGGGCAGGCTGACCAGCGAGTTCGCCGCGTTCGCCGGCCTGCTCGCCACCCGGGTGCACCTCTGCCGGCCCCGTGACCCGGAATCGAAGGGCCTGGTCGAGCGGGCCAACGGCTACCTGGAAACCAGCTTCGTGCCCGGCCGCACCTTCAGCGGCCCGGGCGACTTCAACCGCCAGCTCACGGCCTGGCTGCAGATCGCCAACCGGCGGCATCACCGCTCGATCGACGCCCGCCCCACGGACCGGTGGGAGGCGGACCGCACCGCGATGCTCACCATCCCGCCGGTCGACCCGCCGCACTGGTGGCCGCTTCGCGTCCGTATCGGCCGCGACCACTACATCCGCGTCGACACCAACGACTACTCCGTCCACACTCGCGCGATCGGCCGGACGGTGATGGTCCACGCCGACAACGAGGAGATCACCGTCATCTGCGGCGACGAGACCGTGGCCCGCCATCCGCGCTGCTGGGCCAGGCACCAGAGCCTGACCGATCCCGACCACGCCGCCGCAGCGGACCTCATGCGCGGCGAGGTGATCCATCAGCAGGCCGCCCGCGCGGCCACTGCCCGGGCCGCGGTACTGGCCCCGGACAGTCTCGGCATCGAGGTCGAGCAACGCGAACTGGGCACCTATGACCGTATGTTCACCCTCATCGAGGGCGGCGCCGGGAAGGAGGACACATGATGGCCCGCATCGCTCCCCAGCCCCCGAACACTGTCACCGACGCGGCGAAAGCAGGCGTTCCCGCCGCCCGCACCACCCGGCAGACCATCGCCGACCTGGCCTTCCTCGCCCGCGCGATGAAGGCCCCCGCGTTGCTGGACGCCGCCGAGCGGCTCGCCGAACGCGCGCAGGCCGAATCCTGGAGCCACCTCGAATACCTCGTCGCCTGCCTGCAGCGCGAGGTCTCAGCCCGCGACAGTCACGGCGGCGAGGGCCGCATCCGCGCCGCCCGCTTCCCCGCGATCAAGACCATCGAGGAACTCGACCTCGCCCATCTGCGCGGAATGACGCGCCAGCAGCTCGCTCACCTGGGAACACTGGACTTCATCGCGGCCAAGGAGAACGCGATTTTCCTGGGACCGCCGGGCACGGGCAAGACGCACATCGCGACCGGGCTGGCGATCCGGGCCTGCCAGGCCGGCCACCGGGTCGCGTTCGCCACCGCCGCCCAGTGGGTCGACCGCCTGGCCGCCGCCCACCACGCCGGCCGGCTCCAGGACGAACTGGTCAAGCTCGGCCGCTACCCACTGATCGTGATCGATGAGGTGGGGTATATCCCGTTTGAGGCTGAGGCCGCGAACCTGTTCTTCCAGCTGATCTCGAACAGATACGAACGCGTGAGCGTGATCGTCACCTCGAACAAGCCCTTCGGACGTTGGGGAGAGACCTTCGGTGACGAGACCGTCGCCGCCGCGATGATCGACCGGCTCGTCCACCACGCCGAGGTCCACTCCCTCAAGGGCGAGTCCTACCGCATGCGAGGCCGCGAACTCGGCCGCGTCCCCGCCACCACCAACAACGACTGAACAAAACCACCGACGACGCGAGAGTCAGAACTCAACCGTCCAAAGTGGGTCACGGTTCAACCGCCGCCGACACCCAACGCTGTCAACACTCCTGGCGGGCAGGCCGGTTGAGAGAATGACCGCACCCCGTCGGCGTCGATGGGCCTCAGGCGATGACGATCGCCCGTTGGAGTGGCGGCGGCGCCCAACGGAGACATTCGGTCCTGCGGAACTGGATCCGCCGGGACGAGGCGGACCCGGGGCGAGCGAGGCGACGGGCTGACAACGCAGAGAAGGAGGAGCCGGGGGTCGGCGCCGGGCTGTGCGAGGAGAACGCTCTTAGGGTCCGACTGTTGGCTACCCGCGCAGGTCCGCGGGATCCCGCTCACAGCTCGGGGTCCCCGGGATAGGTGGGGATGTCGTAGCCCTGGTCGCGAAGCCACTGGCAGGTCACCGAGGCCCGGTAACCGCTGTCGAAGGAGGGAAAGGACTCGTCGGCCTTCTCCGGAGGCGGGGAGGTTTTCTCGCCGTGCTCCATTCTCTCGACCACGGCGTCGGCGATCCGGGCTGCCGTGTCGCCGCCGAGGTCGCCTTTGTCCCGCCAGCGGGTCAATTTGTCCTTGGCCTGCCGGGCCAGGCGGGCACTTTCGGCGGCGTGCTCCGAGCCGACCGCGGCCACCGCCGCCTCATTGGCCGACCGCAGCCATTGGCCCAGGCAGTCGGTGATGACCTGCTTGGCGAAGGCGGCACGCCACTCTTCCCGCTGCTGATAGTCATCCGTCATACCTGCAGCCTACCGAGAAAGGGAAGCCGTTCGGCCCCCTCCTATATTGATTTTCGAGCTCGTTCGAGAATCGTCGCCACCGCCGTCCCGTTCCCCGTGCGGGGCGGTCCGACCGGGACCTGTTGGTCATTCCCGTGTTGCATCAGGTGCTGCCTCGCCATACGAGGAGCGGGTTCCAGTTCCACGAGGCAGACAGATGAGTGCTCAGCACGCTTACGACTCGGTCCGCGATTGAGGTCGGGACGTGTCGGCCTGGCGGGTCGGCTGGTGGTTGATCAGTAGGCGCTCTGCCGGGCGAGCACCAGTTCGGTGCTCGGCTTGCGGCGGGTCGCCCGGCGGGCGGAGCGGTCCGAGACCAGCGAGGCGATCGCGCGGTGCGTCTCGGCGTAGCCCTCGCGCCGACCGGTGTAACGCTGGAGCGGGCGCCGCTGCCTCAGCTCGGCGTTGGTGTGTTCGACGCAGATCCGGGCCGAGGACTGCCGTCGGCGCGCTTCTCGCCACGCGTACTGCTCGCCGAGGGGCGTGTCCTCTTTCGGCTTCTTCGGCGGCGCGCTGACCTGCTCGAGGAACTCGTTGGCCAGGCCCCGGTAGCCCTCGTCGACCTTGGCCTTCACCTGTGAATGAAGCCGGAACTGCTCGGCGATGCCCTCGGTGCGAACGGCGGTCTGGTCGTGCATCCGGCCTGGCCGGTCTGCGCCCGACCACAGCAGACGGCCCTGGCCGTCGCTGATGGTGGTGGTCTTGATGGTGTTCTGCTTCTTCTTCCCGGACACGAAGGCCCGCCGTCCGGGCCGGTTGGCCTTCGGCCGGCGGACCTGCGTCTCGGCGCCGTCGATCCGCAGCGTGATCCCCTCGGCCTCCGCGTAGGCGAAGACGTCTGCCAGGGTGCGAAGTCGCACGCCGGGACGGTCGGGGACAGCGAAGCCGCGCGCCGCCAGCAGCGGGCGGATCTCGCCGATGGCACGGGAGATCGTGGAGCGGGCAGTGCCGTACAACTCGGCCAGTGCGGCATGCGGGAGTCCGGTGCGCAGGTGGGCCAGAGCGACCAGTACCCGGTCGGTGAAGACCAGGTCGTGCTTCGGCCCGGCACCGGTCTGCCGCTGCCGCTCGGCACCGCGCCGCTCGCGCAGCGCGGACTCGCGTCGAGCGAGCCACGGATTGGCCAACTCTTCGATCAAACCGCCGAGATGTGCACGGGACAGGCCGTAGAAGGCAGAATGGGACAAGGCCGCACGGGCCCAGGCTTGCGTCACAACTTGCCTAACCCGTGCGGCCCGTCTCGCGTCACGGCCCGATCTCGGGCAGGTCGTGGCGATGCGTGAGATAGCGATCGAACGCCTCCTGCCCGTCCGGAATGAAGCGCCACTGCCGCACGGCCTCCTGCAGCTCCGTCTCCGTCAGCCAACCGTGCCAGGCAACCTCTCCCGGGTCAGGCGTCACCTCGCCCGTGATCACGGCCTCATGCACGCCGAGCCAGTACGGGCTGATCGCCCCCCGGCACAGGAACTTGAACAAGAAGCGCACAGGTACATGAATGCCCAGTTCCTCAGCCAACTCCCTGGTCGCCGCCTGCTCATAGGACTCGCCTACGTCTACAGCCCCACCGAACATCACCTCGTGGTGGCCGGGGAACCGGGACAGGTTTTCGGGCCGCCGATAGACCAACACCCGCCCCTGCTGATCGCGGCAGACCGTCGTCGCGATGCGGTGCAGCCAGCCTCGACGGATGGCCTCACTGCGGTCCACCACCGCCAGCACCCGATCCTGATCATCTACGCGCTCCACCGGTTCATTCACGGCACCCACGATCGCACGACCCCGTCAGTCTTCTTACTCCTGCCAAGACTGACGTTCTGACCGGGCCTCTACAAGCTCCCGAAAGCCACGGCCCCGCTGTCGCGGACCGAGTCGTTACCTCGACCTCGCCGATAAGAGGAAGCGCGGCGAGCCGATTCCTGGCTGGACCAGATCATGCCGGAACCGGGCCCGGCGGTTCAGGCGGGCTGCTGCGGGGTGCAAGCGGGGCGCTCGCCGTGGATGAGGGCGTCGCGCAGGGCGTACAGGTCGGCGATGGTGGCCACTTCGGCGAAGCGGGTGAGCAGCCGGCGTACGGTGCGGTCGTCACCGTCGTGCACGGCCTCGGTGATCGCCTCGATCAGGGCCGCCTGCCCGTCCCGGACCGTCTCCGGTGCCACGGGCGCCGGGTGTCCCACTGCCGCCTCCCTGCGCGGTGTCGCTCGTTTCTTCGGGCGCGGTGGCGGCTCGGGGGGTTGCCGCCGCCGCGCAGCGGGAGACTACCTCACTCACGAGCGCCGCAAAATCTATGCTCGCCGGAGTAGACATTGCTCGCGGGCGGGTCTAACATTTCTGTCGTAAGAAGCAGTCGGTGATACCGGGCAGACACGAACTGGCCGGACTGTTGGACGAGAGATCGCGGTTCGGTCCGGCAGTGGAGCCCCGGAGCCAGGTAGATGCAGGACGGCGACGGGACTGGCTGCCGGACCGGGTGGCCCGCAGGTATCAGGGGCCGCCACCAGCGGTACCAGTAGTACGCAGTTCAGTGGTTGCAGTATCAGCAGTCGCGAAGACAGGCAGGACCTCGGCAAAGGCGTCATGACTGCGGCGCGCGTGCCGAGGGGTCCACGCAGCGGGTTCTAGCCCACGCATGCAGTAACGGCCGGGCAGGGCCGGGCTGCCGGACCGGGTGGGCCGTCACGGCCACCGGCAAGCAGTACGCAGTTCAGCAGATGAAGTACCAGCAGTACGAAAAGTGACAGTTCAGTACAGAGGATGAACGGAGGGCGCAGGCGCCATCAGGATCGCCCGGCCCTGAACACTCACCCGGGCGGACACCGCAGACCCCAACGCAAGGACGGTGGTTTCCGGTCACGCGTACGCGATCCCCGCACACCCCTCCCCCGGGGCAGTGCGGAAGTAGAAGGGCCGGCCCAGGCCGGTAGATGGTGTTGTTCCCCTTCGGGGCCCCGGAGCCGACACGGCCCCGGGGCCCCTCGATGCGTTCTCCTCGAGAACCAGAGAGGTGCAGTGACTACGACGACCAGCCCCGACACACCCGACAAACTCGACGACGACGACTACCCCGCCTACACCATGGGCCGCGCCGCCGAGATGACCGGCACCACCCCCGGCTTCCTGCGAGCCCTCGGCGAACACCGCCTCATCACCCCCCTACGCTCCGACGGCGGCCACCGCCGCTACTCCCGCTACCAACTACGCATCGCCATGCGCGCCCGCGACCTCGTCGACCAGGGCACCCCCATCGAGGCCGCCTGCCGCATCGTCATCCTCGAAGACCAACTCGAGGAAGCCCTGCGCCTCAACGAACAACTCCGCAGCTCCCAGCGCGCCCAGGAGCCCGCTGCGGACACCTGACCTGCAATCTGGCCTACAGCCGCGGGCGAAGCCGGGGTGGCCCGCGCTCGGGCCGCCCCTTCGCCGTTCCCACCCGCCGCTACAGCTCCGTCCACCCGCAGGCCCGCCCGCCCAGGCTGCTGAGTGGGTGCCAGATCGGAGCGGCCGGTCCGCGCTGCACCAGGTCCTCGATCCGGGCGGCGCCGGCCGGGACGCTGGCGAGCGACTCGGCGGTGGCCGGGTTCTCCTCGGCGGCCAGCCGCAGGTCCGCCACCGCCGGGCGCACCCCCGCGGCCGCCGTGCCGACCAGGACCACCAGCAGTTGCGGGAAGGTCCGCCAGCGCCGCTCCCACGCTCGTCCCGACCCGTCCTCGCCGGTCTGCTCCCACAGCCGGGCGCAGGCCGCCAGCTGCGCCGCGGTCTGCTCGTCGCCGTTGCCGGGGCGGTGGCGTTCGATGAATGCCTGCAGGCGGTGCCGCTCGTCGCCGGTGCCGGCGCTGTAGGCGAGGTGGGCGGCGGGCCGGTACACCTCGCCTACACCGCCAGCGAGCAGTTCCGGGGCGGGGAGGAGGTCGAGCGGGCCGCAGGCCTCGCCGCGGGCGTGGGCGTCGGTGACGAAGGCGGCGTGGATCCGGCCGACGTCGAGCAGGTGCCCGCGTCCGTGCCGGACGGCCGTCTTTTCCGTGCCCGGCACCGGGGTACCCGGGCGCAGGGCCTCGGGGAGAGTGGCCCGTCACGGCGATGTCGGCCGCGGTGCGGAAGGCGCGCCATCCTCCTGTCACCGTGATCAACCGGCAGAGGACCCCTCAATCGGCGACGGAGCCCCGAAGTTGAGCCGGAATCCGTTCTCGCGGACAGAGCCATGCAACCTTTGCGGGGGCGCGGCGGTGAGTAGGGCGGAGCGGTGGTCCGGTCGGGCCGTCGCGTGGACGCGAAGAGGAATTGGATGACCGCGAGGATATTGCCCGTCCCGGTGGAGGACCGGCCCCGGCCCGTCACAGCAGCGGCTTGCGCGGGCGGCCCCGGGCTGCGGGAGCTCGACTTCGAGGGGTACGCCGCCTCGCGCTGGCGGCGGCTGGTGCGCACCGCCTACCTGCTCACGGGCGACTACCACGAGGCCGAGGACGTGGTGCAGGCGACTTTCGCGAAGGTCTTCAGGAACTGGTCCCGGATCAGCCGCCTTCAGGAGCCGGACGCCTATGTCCACCGGGCCCTGGTGAACAACAACCTGAGCCGTCACCGGCGGCGCCGGGTCAGACAGCTGCTCGTGCCGGTCCTTCCCGACCGGGCGCACACCGCGGGCGGTGGCCACCGCGACATCGAGGAGCGTTCGGTGCTGCTCCAGGCGCTGGCACAACTGCCGCAGCGCCAGCGGGCGGTGGTCGTCCTGCGCTACTGGGAGGACATGAGCGAGCAGCAGGTCGCCGAGGTCCTCGGCTGCTCACTGGGCAATGTGAAGAGCCAGGCCAGCCGAGGCCTGGCGAAACTGCGCGGACACCCGGCGCTGGCCCCGTACGCGGTGGGCACCGGTTTGATGAGCGACGGCACGAACGGAGGCAACAGGTGATGGACACCGAGGACATGGTGCGCGGCGCCCTGCGGGATGAGGCGGCCCGGGTCACGGTCGGGGACTGGTTCGTCGAGTCCGTGCGGATCCAGGTGCGCCGGCAGCGGCAGCGGCGGCGGGTGGCGATAGGCGCATCGGCTGTGGTGGCCGCGCTCGCGGTGGTGGCCGGCACGGGTGCCGTACTGTCCGCCCAGCGCGGGGGCCAGGTTGTCGGACCGGCCTCGCAGGCTCCGCTGGTACCGGTGGGACCGGCTCCCGAGGCCGTCGTGGTGGAGCCCGGCCGGCAGCTGCCGTTGGGCCACCCGGACTGGTGGATGCAGCTGAAGGACCAGGAGATCTGCATCCACGACGCCCCCACGTACGGAAGCGGTCCGGGGTGCGGCGGGTACTCCTGGGCGGCGGGCGCGACCGAGATCACCATGCAGTACTACGGGACCCCCGCGCAGGACCACGAGGGTCTGTACAACCTCGTCTACCACGGGCCCGGGCAGGTGGCCCGGATGACCATCGAGCTGGACGGCCGGGCATACTGGGCCACCGTCGCCTCGCTTCCCGGCACCCCGGGCTACGCCAGCGGCTACGCCTGGGCGCCTGCCCTCAAGCCCGCCGGCGACCCGAAGGAGAATCCACTCAAGGGCATCAGACTCGCCGCGTACGACGCCCAGGGGAAGGTACTGGCGAGCAAAACGCTGTCGTCCTGAATTAGATGGACACCGCGGTCCTGGTGCCGGCCGTTCACTGGTCGGGGGCGGTGGCGGGGGCCGGATCGGGGCGGTGGGAGAGGGCGCGACACGCGGGCCCGAAACGGGCTTGCCGCTGTCAGGAGCGCCCGATATCCCAGAGAGGCAGCAGCAGACCACGACCACCGGGAGACGCCCGTGAGCACCCGTCAGAGCCCCGTTCTGCCCGACGACAGCGACGACGGCCAGGGCGACGCCATCGAAGTGCAGCAGCCGTCCCGGTCGGGCCGGACCGCGTTCGTCCGCGGGGCCGCCGACCCGAACGGCTCGACCAGCGCGCTGCGCGCCGAGGTCCTCGGTGCGCTCGGCGTGCGCGACGTTGCCGGCCAGCCAGGCCGTCAGCTTCTCCGCGTCGCGGATCTGGGCGCGGTGGTACTCGATCGTGCTGCCGGTCCACTGGTAGGACTCGAAGTCGGCAGCTGGCACGCCCATCTGTCGGGCGACGAACTACACCGACATGAACGACGACACGCTGCCCACAGCCCCGGCTTCGGGCCCGCGCACGCGCTACTTCACCAAGGCCGGTGGGGGCGTCCAGGCCGTCCACAACCTCCGTGACCCCGCCCCGTACCTGGAGTTGGGCTACGAGGAAACCGACCGGCAGACTTACAACGCGAGCCTGCCCGACCTCAGCACGCCGCCCGACCCCGGCGGTTGCAAGACGAGCTGAGAGACCACATCACCGTCAAGCGATCCAGCGCCCGCCGCACCGTCCCACCGACCGTCGGCTGACAGGAGACGGCTGCCCGGCAAAGGCCGGGCGGCCGGCACCATCCGCCCCCATCATGACGGGAATCGGCGGCGCGTTGCGAGGACAGCAGGCTGCGCTTCGAACCGGTCCCTCCCGGTCGCAGGGTCGTGCAAGCGCGGTGGGGCCGCCCGTCAGCGCGACGGGCCGCCCCACCGTTGGTCAATGGCCTGGTTGCCGGTTTACACGAGGTAGCTGGCGACCTTGTCCACGAGCAACCTGGCGAGCTCCGGCTGCCGCTGCGCGTTGTAGTAGCCGATGACAATGGCCTTGCTGGTCCTGGCGAGGGCGACGCCGGTGTCGCCGTTCTTGCCGTAGATCGAGCGGTCGTCGGCCTCGACTCCCGTGTACGTGATGCCGTTGACGGCGACGCCCTCGACGAGCGCCTTGAGGGGGATCTCGAACTTGTCGATGATGGCCGCGCCCTCGCCGTCCTTCAGGTCGTACCCGTCGCTGTGGGCCAGGGTGGCGCCGCCGGTGGCGTCGATGATGACCGCAGCCGTGAGCAGGCCCCCGCCCAGAAGGTCATCGTCGACGTACGACTGCCAGTCCGTCATTTCGCATCCTCTCGGTGAGGTAGCAGCGCGCCGGTCGCGGGCCGCTGCGCCCCCAGCCTTCCCCTCCGCCGCCGCAGGAAGTCGCATACACGCTCAACTGGCCCGAATCCCGCGATTCGCCACCCGTCTGAGGGGACATCGCGTCAAGTCCCGTCAGCCGGCTTGGGCGGCAACGTCGGCTGTCCACAGCCAGCCCCGGTCAGGGTGGCGCTAACCTCGCCGTCGGCGATCGCGTAGAGGTGCCCGACGCGGGCCTTCTTCGTGGCGTGGTCGGGGTTGCGGGAGGCCTCCAGGTCTTCACACGTTGAAAGGAGACGCCCTCCTCGCGGAGCAGGATCCGAAGGCCCTCGTGGCTACTGAACCCGGGATGGTTCGACGGACGTATTCAATATCAGGGACCCAAGCCCCCGTGGTTCCACCGGAGGTGTGGTCAGTCTTGTCCGATCCACCGATGCCCGACATCGACCGCAGTGCCGCAATGTCCCGCCGCCGCGCCCTCGGCACCGCCGGAAGTGCGGCCTTGGCCAGCAGTGCCGCCCTCCTCGCTGTGGGCACGACTGCGCGCGCCGCTGCGACGCTGGGGACGACGGGCGCGGCCGGACTGCCGCCGTCGACGGGGCACCTGGCCTGAGGTGTCGTCCTGCCGCAGGCTCTGCCCACCCCAGCCGTCCCACCGAACCTGACCGCCACCCCACCGGACCAGCGGTGACCATTCTCACCCGCCACTGACCTGTGCCGACACGCCTCCTCCGGCTGGTGACCAGAGGTCACCGCGTGTACCGGCGCACATCGCCAAGGCTGGCGGTGCACCCCCGTCTGGCTCACCCGACCAATGACCCAACAGCCCATCCCCGGAAAGGGAATGATGAAAGCAGGAATCGCCATAGCTGCGGCAGCCGGAATCCTGGCTACCAGATGCGTTGCTGTCAGCGTCGCCAGCGCCTCTCCACCGCAGGACTCCCATAGCAACGCCGTTGCCGCACCGACCTCCCTGGCGCAGTGGGCTGCCGCCCGGACCAAGGAGCGCCGCTCGGCGCTATCCGCCTCGAAGCCGACGCCCACCTCGAAACCGGCCCCCTCAAAGCCGCCGAAGCCGACGCCCACCTGACAAATGGGGCTCCCCTGTCGCTTCCGTGGGGCGCCGACCTGGACTGATATGCAGAACACGCCGTATCCCGGCTAAGTTTCGACCTGCGAAGGAACGAAACGGAAGAACCTGGATACGGCGTGGCTCGCTGGGTGCTGCTGCACCCCATCAGGAGACCTCCCGACACAGCGGTCACGCCGACATCATCCGCGAAACCATCGACGGCGCCACCCTGTTCCTGAGTGCGGCCGGGACGGCCGTGTCACCGCCGCTCACCTCGGAAGAGAAGAGAGGGAAGGCGAAGACGGACCACCACCACCGGCTGCTGCGCCCGTCTCCAGGCCGTAGAGGCCGCCTCCGGGCCGCCGTTACGCGTTCACGCTGACTCCGGCGACCTCCGACTTGTCGAATATCGATATGGTCCTCTAGTCTCCGGCATATCGAAAATCGATGGGGGTGGATGCGATGGACACGCGGCTCACGAGGACCCTGGCCTCGGTGACCTTTGTGTTGGCGGTGCTCTGCGGGCTCGCCTTCATCGGCACGGGGGTCACGCACACGCTCGACGACGGGGCGGTCTGCGTGCAGACGGACTTCTGGCGCAATGCCTCGCTGGCGCCGGACAGCCTGCCAATCGGCAAGGGCGTGAAGGCGTCCAGCAGTGCCACGCGCCTGTGCCAGGACAGTCCCTCCGTGGGGCAGCGCGCCGCCGACCTCGGGGGCGAACTGCCCTGGCTGCTGTTCGCCTCCCTTGCGCTGCTGCTCTTCTCCCGGCTGCTGAAGGTCGTTGTGCGGCAGGGGCCGTTCACCGACGCGGTGTCGCAACGGCTCTCCGTTCTTGGCTGGTTCGTCGCCGTGGGCACGCCGCTGGCCGGTCTGGCCGTCGGCTGGTCGCAGTCCTGGCTCGTCGGGAGCATGGCGCCGGTCGCGGGTTCCGGGGCGAAGCTCTCCGGGCCGATGGTGCTCGTCCTTGCCGGCCTCGCCGCAGTGATCATGGGGAAGATCATGCGGGAGGGGGTACGAATGCGAGAGGATCTCGAAGGGACCATCTGATGCCCGAAGAGGAACCCCACACGATCCGGATCCACCTCGACCGGCTCCTCGCCGAGCGCGGCATGACGCTCACCGAACTGTCCACACAGGTGGGCATCACCGTCGTCAACCTGTCAGTGCTCAAGAACGGGCGAGCCAAGGCCATCCGCTTCTCGACCCTGTCGAGGATCTGCGATGCCCTCCGGTGTCAGCCGGGAGACTTGATCACCCACGACCCCGCCGAGTCCGCATAGCCAGTCATCCCCGGCGAGGTCAGATCTGGGGAACCGCCGAGCAGTACTGGGGATTGAGGTCTGCTGCGCCGTCTCCAGGAGGTGGAGGCCGCGCACCAGGGCGGCGATGCGGGTGGTGAGGGTGGTGGCGCGCAGGTTGAGGTTGGCCAGGAGCTGGGCGGCGAGGTCGAGTTCGTCGTCGGCCGCCTCGGGGTCAGTGAAGGAGCGGACGAAGGCGAGCTGCGCTTGGGAGGTGGCGCGCCGCCGGCGACGGCGTGCCGCTCGGCGTCGGTGCGCGCGGCCTCGTAGGCGGCGGCCTGGTCCATCTCGGCGTGCACTGCGGGTGCCGATAAATCATCCGTGCAGGTCGCCGTCTTGATCACCGATCTCCGGCCATGCCCGCCAGCCGCTTCGGAGTCTTCACGTGCATAGGGTATTGGCAGAATGATGATCAGTCGTGCTGCTGCGCCTGGCCTACCTCGCCGCGACCAACACCTTCGCGCTGCTGCGACTGCTGCCGATGAGCGACCGGGAGAAGGACATCGAGATCCTCGCGCTCCGGCACCAGTTGCTCGTCCTGCAGCGCCAGGTCGGCAAACCCGCCTTCACCGACACCGATCGCGCCGTCCTCGCCGGCCTGCTCCACCGCCTCCCGATGAACAAGCCGCGGCGCCCTGCGCTGGTGGTCCGCCCCGACACGGTCCTGCGCTGGCACCGCGACCTGCTCAAGCGACACCACGCCGCCACCTGCGCGCCGAAGCGCCGCGGGCGCCCGCCCACAGTCCGCTCGATCCGAGCGCTGGTGCTGCGCCTGGCCCGGGAGAACAGCTCGTGGGGCTACCGCCGGATCCACGGCGAACTCGTGGCCCTGGGCATCAAGGTCGCCGCCTCCACCGTCTGGGAGATCCTCCGCGAGCACGGCATCCCGCCCGCGCCCGAACGACAGAGCACGACCTGGGCCGCCTTCCTACGCGGCCAGGCCGACGCCCTCATCGCCTGCGACCTCTTCGAGACCCGCACCCTGACCGGAGCCCGCCTGTACGTCTTCGCCGTCATTGAGCACTCGACGAGGCGCATCCGGGTCCTGGGCGCAACCGCACACCCGACCGCGATGGGGGCACCTCCCGGCCGAAGGCTGGGGGAGGATCGTGCAGCTCGGACGCAACCTCCTCATGGATCTCGAGGACGCCGGCAGCAGGGCCGGGTTCCTGATCCGCGACCGCGACTCCAAGTTCACCGCCGCCTTCGACGCCCTGCTGACCGACGCCGGACTCGAGGTCATCACCACCGGCATCCGGATACCGCGGATGAACTCCCTGATGGAGCGCTGGATACAGACCTGCCGACACGAACTTCTCGACCGCACCTTGATCTGGAACCAGCGCCACCTCCTCCACGCACTCCGCGAGTTCGAGACCTTCTACAACGAGCACCGGCCACACCGAACCCTGGACCAAGCCGCTCCGCTCCGCCTGCTACCCGACCCGATCAACCCGCCAGCGCACGTCAAGCAGCTTCAGGTCCGCCGAAGAGACCGACTCGGCGGCACACTCCACGAGTACCGAAACGTCGCTTGACCAGGCCGGATGATTAATCGGCACCCGCAACGTTCGACGCCGTGGTGGCCAACTTCGCGGTCAACCACGTAGAGGACCCGTGGGCAGCGCTGATCGAGCTGCGCCGGGTGGTCCGTCCGGGTGGCCGGCTCGCGGTGACGATCTGGCCCGCCACCGGCAACGAGGCGATGTCCCTGTTCAACTTGGCGCTGGACGAGGCCGGCGTAGAGCGCCCGGTGTACCCGGTGCTGCCAGTGAACTTCGCCCGGACCGCCGAGGGTCTGAGTGGGCTGCTGGAGCAAGCAGGGTGGGCGAGGTGGTCAGTGGTGAGCTTGCCTGGACGCATCGGGAGGACCCGGAGGTCTGGTGGTCCGGGCCGGCCGGCGGGGTGGCCAACATCGGCCTGGTGGTGACCGGGCAGACGCCCGAGATGTTCGCCCGCATCAAGTCCGCCTACGACCGGTTGGCGGCCCAGCGGGTGGAGGAGAACGGGTTGATCGACCTTCCCGCCGTGGCGCTGCTGGCATCCGGCCGGTGCTAGATGTGCGTCCACCCGCCGTTGGCGAGGAGTCCGATGGGGCCCGCCACGAGCAGCCCGGCAGCCACCGTCCCCACCCAGCCACGGTTCCGCCGGCCCGTGAGCAGCAGCATGACGCCGGACGGGAAGGCGAAGACGAACACCGGCAGCGGGACCAGGGCGTACGGGGCCGAGAACGCGGCCTCGATCGCGAACTGCAGCCAGCCGACGGCCAGGCAGACACACCGGAACGCCGGCTCGCGCGGTACGGCCAGGGGCAGCACGGTCATCCCGAGGAAGCCGCCGAAGAGGACCCAGTACCACCCGGTCTCCCCCCGTCCGGCAACGGCCCACGGCACCCACGCGACACCGGCCAGCGCGACAAGCGCCCGTCCGCTGGGCCGGACCCGACCCCGCACGGGCTCGGCACGCGGCGCATCCGCCCGTTCGACGAACTCGGCCTCGACCGCATAGCCGGGCCGAGCCGGCAGTGACTCGCTCATCCGATACCCCCGAGCACGATTTGAACGCGTTCAACGACTTGAACGCGTTCAATTTAGCGCTCCGACCATCCCGGCGAAAGCCCGGGGTACGGGTCGTCGCCAGGTCCGGCGGATCTTGTCCCACCCCGGGCAAGATCCGTCGGACAGGCCCTAGCCTGGCCGTGCCGTGTGCGGGTGCGCCGCGCCCCGGTCCGGCGCCGTGGTGTGCGTGTGGTCATGAGGGTCCCCCTCGATGTCGTGGGTGGCTGGGTGCGGGCGCAGCGACGCGCACGACGTACCCAGTGCGCGGCACCCCCGGGCAGTGCCGGGTGGGTCCGTGGCACCGGACATTAGGAAGTTGGGAGCGCCGATCAAGGGAGTCCCAGAGGAAATTTGAGGGCGCCCGCAGCCGGGTGAAACCGGCGGACTGTACACCGCTCTGGCGGCCGATCACCCCCCCGCTGACCTGCGGTACCCGGCTGCGTCCGGCCGTCCAGGCGGTGCGCGCCACGGGCAATGGGATGCGGCGCGCACCGCTCGCCTGATCCTGCCAGGGCCCCGCTGCCCGCCTCGGGCCGGGCGACCTCTGCGCACGGCTACCGCGTGCGGAAGAGGTGTCGCCGGAGACCATGGGCTTGCCCGGCCGTCCCGGCCTGCGTCGATCGGTGCGGCTTGCCCGGCCCCTCTCCCACCCTCGGTGCGTCTCTCGGTGCGACGGGCCGGCCAACCGTCCGGCCGCCGCTGCGGCCTACCGTGCCGGCAACCGCGGCCGGGGGAGTCGTCCCGCCCGCGTCCTTCGCCGGAGGGGGTCGTGCAGGAGTTGTCGCCGCCGCTCCGCTACCAGTCCCAGGTCCTCACCGCCGGTCTGCGGCTGGAGGAGGGGGATCGGGTGCGGCTGTTGGAGCCGGTGCGCACTTCGTGGATCGACGAGGACCTGGCCGCTGAGGAGTAACTGGGAGGAGGACGCCCGTGCCCGCGTGGATGTCCCGGTCGGCACCCTCGGCGTCGCGCCGCTACCCGACCCGATGGCCGTACGTCGTCGCGTTCGACTGCGGCCCCGAGTGTGGCGTGCGCGACCTCCAGCTCCCGCATGGACAGAGGCAGGCCGCACCAGCGGGCGTTCTCGGTGCTCGCGGCGAGCTGGACGACGGCGGCGAGGACGTGGCCGGTGTCCTCGCGGCGGCCGGCGATGACGGCATGCGTGCCGACGAGCTTGGGGGCGTCGTTGGTGGTGCGGCCGCCGACGCAGCCGATGGGGACGGTGATGTCGAAGTGTCGTCGGTGAGGACGAGCTGGCGGGGTTGTAGCTGTGCATCTCGGTGATGACGCCGTCGACGGTGACCAGGCTGAGGTCGGGGGCGGCGGTGAGGCGGGCGAGCCTGAAGGCCGTGTGGGTCAGGCCGGGCCGAGCCCGTGTGCTCCCGGAGCGGAGCGCGGGTCGCCTCCGACGGCCACCAGGCCGCTCTCGTAGGCGACGACCACGGCCTGGGCCCGGCTGGTGAGCGCGAGCTTCGCCATCATCCGGTTCACGTGGGTCTTGACCGTGGCAATGCTCACCATCAGGCGTTCCGCGATCTGGTTGTTGGTCAGGCCCCGGCCGACGAGGTACAGCACGTCCCGCTCGCGCGCGGTCAGCCCCTCCAGCGTGCCGGGCTGCTCGCTGACCGGCGCGCCCTGCCGCGCGAACGTCTCCACCAGGCGCCGGGTGACGGTCGGGGCGAACAGCATCTCGCCCTCCGCGATCTGCTTGATCGCTATGAGCAGCCGTTCGGGCGGGGTGTCCTTGAGCAGGAAGCCGCTGGCTCCCGCGCGCAGCGCGGCGTAGACGTACTGGTCGAGGTCGTAGACGGTCAGCATGACGACCTTGGGCTTCGGCTGCGCCGCGGCGGCGAGGATCCGTTCCAGCGCGGCGATGCCGCTCATGCCGGGCAGGCGGATGTCCATCAAGACGACGTCAGGCGTGCAGCGGGCGGCCAGGTCGACGGCCTCCTCGCCAGTCGCGGCCTCGCCGGCCACCTCCAGGCCGTCGGTGGCGCGGACCAGGGCGGCGATTCCCGCTCGGATGAGCACCTGGTCGTCCACGATCAGTACTGATGTCACCGTTGCCGCCCCCTCGTCCCCCACGTCTCGGCCGGCTCTCTCGTCCTCCCACGTCTGGGCCGGCTCGCCGTCCTTACGGGTCGGCCGCCGTGACCGGCAACGTGAACGCGACCTCGAACCCGCCGCCCGGGCGCAGGCCGGCGTGCACGGACCCGCCGTAGAGTCTGACGCGTTCATGCATCCCGATCAAACCGAGCCCGCTGCCGGTGACCGCGCCGCCGGCTCCAGGCCCGTCGTCGACGATCCGGGCTTCGAGGCGGTCCGGCTGCCACTGGAGGCGGACGGTCGCGGTGGCGGGTCGTCCGGCGTGCTTGATCACATTGGTGAGGGCCTCCTGGACGACCCGGAACGCGCACAGGTCGACCCCGGGCGCGAGCATCCGCGCGGGGCCCGACACGACGACCCGGACGGGCACACCGGCCGCCCGGGTGCGCTCCACGAGCTCGTCGAGCTTGGCCAGTCCGGGCGCCGGATGGTAGAGCGGCTCCTGCTCGTGCGAGGCGTCGCCGGAGATGCGCAGGACCTGGAGGAGCCCGCGCATCTCCTCCAGCGCCTCGCGGCTGGTCGCTCCGATCGCGGTCAGCGAGGCCCGGGCCGCCTGCGGGTCGGAGGCGAAGACGTACTCGGCCACCCCCGCCTGCACGGCCAGCGCCGACAGGTGATGGGCGATCACGTCGTGCAGCTCGCGGGCGATCCGCACCCGTTCCTCCACCACCGCGTGCCGCGCCCGCAGCTCCTGCTCGCGCCGCAGCCGATCCGTCGCCTCGGCCAGCTGCGTGTTGCGCTCGGCCAGGCGCCGTGTGCCCGTCGCGAAGATCCCCACGATGCTGGTCGCGATGACGGACTGCGCCACCGACAGCTCCACCGACAGGTGTGCCTGAAGTCCGCTGGCCACCCAGGCCCCGCAGGTCACCGCCGCGGCCGCGACCGCCTGACGCGGCGGTCGGCGTGCGATGACGGTGTAGCTCGCGAGCAATGGCGGCCACAGGTTCACCGATGGCTGGAACCCGGCCGCGGTGTAGATCAGCAGGCCGGTCAGGGACAGTGCCAGTACGGGCCACGGGTGGCGCCGGCGCAGCGCCAGCGGCAGCGCCACCAGGAGACTCAGGCCGACCGCCGTCAGGTCGAACGGCCGCCAGCCCTCCGCCCGGTAGCGGGCCTGGTACGACTGCAGCCCGTACACGACGGTCACCATCGCGAGCACGAAGGCGAGCGCCGTGTCCGCCTGCACCGAGTCCACCCGGAGCCTTCGCGCGATCAACCGCATCCCGGCAGCGTACGGACGGCCGCGACCGCTGTCGTCAACCCTGCGGTTGACCGCCTCCGTTGCCGTCCCGCCGCGCCGTCCGTCCCCGGCTACCGCAGAGGTTTACCCCGGCAATCAACCCTGGAGTTGACGATGGGTCGGGGGCCGCCCTGCCACGCTCTTGCCATCCACCGCGACCGACGGTGGCAACGGAAGGGATCACCATGAAGGGGAAGCTCGCGGCGATGGTCGTCGGCGGTACGGCGGTGCTGGGGCTCGCGTTGAGCACCAGCCCGGCCTCGGCCGCCTCGTGGCACTACCAGTGGTTCGACACGCACACCCCGACCACCAGCTGGTCCACCAAGAACGTCGGCCTCGGGCCGGGTGGAAGGACCGTGAGGTTCGACGTGTGGTGCTCCGGCGGCGGCACGTACAAGGTCGGGATCCGCAAGGCCGGCTTCGGCGGCGCCGACGTCGCCACGACCGGCGACGTGCCGTGCAACAGCCGCTGGTACACCGTGTCGTACACCGTGAAGAACGAACGGGACACCAGGTGGGCGTACTACGCCCACCTCGGCACGCACAACGGCAAGCGGCCGCTCCAGGTCGCGGGCTACTGGCGCTGATGCACCTGTGCCGTGGGGCCGACCCGTCCGCCGGCCCCGCGGCACCCGGCTCCGCGCCTCGTCCTGCTCGTCCCGATTGTCCCGATCGGCGCCCGGCCGAACAGCTGGGCGACGCGGCTTCACATACGTCGCGGTTACCCGTGGGTGGGACGGCCGCCTCAAAGCCGTCCCACCCATGCGCCGGCCCCACTGGGCTCCCCGCCATCAGGCCGTTGACCAGGTCAAATGGAGAAGCCTCACTGGAGTACCGGGCCAGGCGCCCGTTCTTCCTGGTCACACAGGCCGAGTAGAGCTGGAGCAGGATCTTGTCTTGCTGTTTGGCCGGCCTCTGGCAGCGGCCGCACCGGCTTGGCCGGTGCGGTTCACTCTGGCTCGCCCCGTCGTCCTGGACGCCCCGTTGTCTGGGGGCGCCGCGCGGCCTGCCGGCACGGCGCGGCCGGGGCGCGGTCTGCTGCTGAGCGAGGCGCTGGGCAACGAGCTCCTGTTGCGTCCCGGGGCGAAGCTCCGCCCGGTGGCGAGCGGCTGCGCGACGTCTTGCTGGCTCGCGGCTGACGGGTGGCGGTCGTCTGCACGTTCCGACCGTCGCGCACCAGCGGGCCGTGGGCCAGTCGCACCGCTTCGGAGCGTTCCCGCTCTCCCGCCGGGACGCTGCGACGTCATCCGGGCGGCCCGTGCTCGGCCGGTAACTCGGTTGTGACACAAGATGGTTAGAGCCGTGCGCGGCGGGCAGAGCTGATGCAGGCAGCACGGGACCGAGGGGGACGGATCTGATGCCCACAGCCATGCCGTCGGGCGCTCCGGACAGACGCGCCGTGCCAGGGCCCGGCGTCCCGGTCGAGCCGCGGAGAACTCCCGCCGAACGCACCGCTCCGCGAAGGTCCCGGATCGGTCTGGCGGCACAGTTCGTTCTGCAGTTCGTCTACATTCCGCTGGGGATCCTGGTGGCGATCGGGTTCGTGGTCCTGCCGTTCTGGGCCGCTGCCACCAGTGGTAGCGGCGGTGGCGGTTCCGGAACTGATCTCGGGGACCTGGCCCGGATCCTGGAGGGATTGGCGAGGAGCGCGATCTCCTGGCGGCGCCTACGCACCGAGTGGAGCGGCAGGCCCGAGGAGTGGGAGACCTTCACCGAAAGGCTTTTGACGAAGCGTTTCTCCAGGGCCGAGAGGAAGAGCCGCTGGGCGCCCCACGAGCTGTCGCCCAGCCGCGTGCGCCGGGCGGTCACGCACCTGTGGCTCCATCACCACCACGGCCTGGCCCCCACCCGGGTCGAGCAGCTGGCCGAGCGGCACGGCTGGTCGATGGACTGGGCGAAGAGCACGGTGGTGAAGGACTCCGTTGGGAAATTCGCAAACCGCTGATGAACAGTTGTCCGGGCTGCCATGATCGGCCTGTTCGTCGATCGAGGGTGGGACTGGGTG
>NZ_JBIWPN010000086.1:0-19770 GCF_044768305.1 Kitasatospora sp. NPDC101155
ATGATCCACAATAGTTCTTGATAACGATTCGACAACGTCCCTATGAGTGCGTGTCAGTACGGGCCGCCGGGCCCAGCGCGGCGGCCACCGCCCGACACCTCGGCTGCCGGTCGTACGGGGTGCGGGTACAGAGGAAGCCGGCCTGGTCCAGGTGGTCGACCGTGCCGTCGGCCCGGTGCACCACGCGCAGCGGCTCGCCCGCGCAGTAGCCGTCCAGCCCGGTCCAGGTCCCGTCCGGCTCGGGCCGGAACCGTGAGGTGCGGGCCGCGCCGCCCAGCGCTGTGAGCTCCAGCACACGGCCGGCTCGCAGGTGCGGCGCGACCGCGCTGGCGCCCCAGCACCAGGGGCCGGTCAGCGCCAACAGCTCCAGGGTCGGCGTCGGTGAAGGGCCGCCCGGGCTCGGGGATCCGCGGCTCGCGCCCGGCGGTGATCGCGATCAGGTCGCGGGCCACCTGGCCGAGGTTGGGGCCGGCCGTGGTGTTGGCGAGCATGACGACCGCCACATCGTCCTGCTCCCTGAACAAGAGCGAGGCGAGGAAGCCGGGCATCGAGCCGCCGTGGCCGACCCGCAGCCGGCTGACCACCTGCTGGAGCTGCCGGCCCAGGCCGTAGCCGGCCGTCCAGTCGCCGTCCGGCGCGGCGGCCGGCCGACACATCTCGGCCAGCGTCTCCGGTACAGCGAGGCGTACGCGGTCGCCCGAGGGAGGGTGGCGATGAACTCATCAGACGGGAGCCAGCTTAGAAGTCCGCCCGGAAGCATGACAGTTCCGCGAACGCATCGCGTTGGACAGCCTGCTGCAGCACACTCATCACCACGGCCTTCGCCTTGATTCCCTTACCTCGTCGCAGAGTTCAGGATCATGCGAAGGCCGCTTCAACATCCGAGGAATCCTCGTGCGGGTGATCGCTTCGACGTCATGTTCGAGGTCGGACCATAAACGTCAAGCTGGGGGCCGGCAGTTCATCGATGCACCGGACTTTCCCGTGATGCATGCTCACGATCACCGCCACGCCGACGAACGGCCACAGCCCGACCACTCACCAACCACGCCTCAGGTGCTCCGTCAGAGCGCTGTCGACCCAGGAGAAGCTCATGGTCTTCCCCGAGGACTTTGCCGCCGCGCCTTGCCGGATGCCGGTACTGGACCCAGGCCGGCCCTCGTTCCTCGATGTCAGTGCTGGTGCCGGCCGGACCGCTCGTTGTCCTGTGTTGCCTGGAAAGCAGCACGCCATGCCGCGATGAGGCCGTCGCGGGCTGCATCGATCCCGGCAGCGGTATTGCCGCCGGGAACCGCGACACGGTCGATCACATCGGACAGGGAGGCACCGCCACTGACCAGGAGGCCCGCTGCTTCCAGGCCGCACATGGCGAGCTGCTCCGCCACCTCCCGCGGCAAGGAGGCTTTTCGCCGGCACTGGGCCTGGGCCATCGCCGCCGCGGCCACTGCCAGCAGGGCCGGGCCACAGGACGCCAGGTCGGTTGCGGCGCGGCCCTGGTCCTCGGTGATGACGAACGGGGTGGAGAACGTCCGCAGCAGCGCCAGGAGGTTCTCGATCGCAGGCTCGGTCATACCGGGCCCGGGCACCAGGAGCGTCGCGCCGGCGCCGATCTCGTTGCCCGCGCTGGGGATCAGCTTGGCCACCGGGCCCGGCACCGCCTCGGCCAAGGCGGACAACGGCTGCCGGTTGCTGATGGTGACCACGATGTGGTCGGCGGTCAGCCGCGGTCGCAGGTCATCGAGGACGGCGGGCAGGGCCGCCTGCGGCGTGCACAGGATGATCAGCGCCGCGGAGCCGGGCAGTTCCCGCAATGACGCGATCTGCGCGCCAGGGACGACCTGCTCGAACCGCGCGATGCTCGAAGCGGAGCGCCCGCTGGCGTAGAGACGGCCGGGCCCGACAGCCCGGCTGAAGGCCGCCGCCAAGGTCTGACCCATGCGGCCCAAGCCGACGATTCCCACTGTTCGGAGCTCGCTCATGGCCGCAAGCATCGCAGATCCGGATCATCTGTGACCGGCCGCGGGACACCTCACTCGCGCAACACGTCCCTCACGGCCTCGTCCACTTTCCCGTCGATCTGTGGCAAGAGGCACGATCTCAGCCGAGATCAGCCCCATGGACTGCACACGATCACCGGAGCCAGGCATCGCCGCAGCGGCCATGACCCGCGATGGATCTGACGGGCAGACCGGCCGACGGTCACACAACAACACGGCTTCCGTGGGGACCTTTTAGGCTGAGCGGATGATGAGCGGAGTCACGATCGGGCAGGCGGCGGCATTCGTCGGCGTCACGGTGAAGACGGTGCGGCACTACCACCAGCACGGACTGGTCGACGAACCACAACGCGACGGCTCCGGCTACCGGCGGTACGGGTCTGACGACCTGCTGCGGTTGGTGCAGGTCCGGACGCTGGCCACCGCCGGGGTGCCGCTGGCCGAGATCGGGCCCCTGCTCGACGCCGACGCCGAGCAGTTCGCCGTCGGCCTGGCCGACGTCAAACGGCGGCTGACCGACCGGATCGCGGAGCTGACCGCGCGCCTCGACATGCTGCACCGGCTCGCCGAAGGCGACCGGGCCCTGCTGCCCGACCGCGCCTGCGCGGTCCTGGATCGGATGCCCGACCTCGGCCTGAGCCCCGACTACGTGGCCGCGCAGCGCGAGGCCCTGGTGCTGGTCCGGGCGCTGGTGCCGGAGGGCTTCGACGACTTCCTGACCCAGCTCGAACTCCGGCTCGACGACCCCGAGTTCATCGACCTGACCAGGCGCGGCCAGGAGGCCGAGACCTGGGAGCCGGACGACCCGAGGATCGAGGAGCTCGCGACCGCCATGGCGGACCACTACCTCGCCAACCCCGCGCTGCTGGGGAGTCCCACCAGCCTGCAGACCTGGCGGAAGGCCACCGCCCAGTACCGGCTGATCAACGACCACCGCGAGGACCAAGCACCGGTCTCAGCCCGGCTGACCGCGCTCACCGAGAGCAGGCTCCGCTCCGCCGGCGTGGTCGGCCCACGCCGCTGACGGACGGCCGGGAGGCCTCCCCCTCATCCCGTCCGTACCCGCCGCCGCCAGTCCGACGGGGTGACCCCGCGCGCCCGCTTGAACGCCACGCTGAACGCGAACGCGTCCTGGTATCCCACCTCGCGTGCCACCACGGCGACGGTGTCCTCCGTGTCGCGCAGCAGGTCCGCGGCCACAGCCATCCGCCAGCCGGTGAGGTAGGTCAGCGGCGGCTCGCCGACCGCGCTGGTGAAGCGCGCGGCGAAGGCGGCGCGGGACTGTCCGACCCGCGAGGCCAGCTCGGCGACCGTCCACCGGTGCGCCGGGTCCTCGTGCAGCAGGCGTAGCGCGTCACCGACGGCCGGAGTGTCCAGCGCCCGCCGGTCGGGCGTCCTGACCGGAACCCTCGCCCTGCCCACCGGTGACGGGCGCACGGCGTTCGTCGACGCCGAGGACATCGCCGAGGTCGCCGCCGCGGCACTGACCGAGGACCGCCACAGCGGACGGATCTACCAGCTGACCGGCCCACGGGCCATCGGCTTCGGCGAGGCGGCCGACCTGATCGCCGCCGCCACCGGCCGGACGGTCCGTCACCTGGACGTCGAACCCGGCGCCTTCGTGGACCGCATGGTCCACGAAGGCGTGCCCGCCGACACCGCCCGCCTGCTCACCGGTCTACTGGTGGACATCCGCGACGGCCGGGGCCAGGACGTCTCCGACGGCGTGGAGCAGGCGCTCGGACGACCGCCCAGGTCGTTCGAGGACTACGTCGTCGAGGCGGCCGCCGCAGGCCACTGGAGCTGACCGGACGGGCCACCCGTCAGCGCTCCGGCGTGACGTCGCGCAGCCGGCCCCGCCTCGGCGCTGCCGGTCCGGGAGTTCCCGATCCGCCACGCCGCGCTCCGTGGCGCGGGGTTCGGCTCCGGGGCCCGCTGTTCAGGCCGTCGGCAGCGGCTGCGGGGCGGACGGGCCGGTGTAGCGGGCGGACGGGCGGATGATCTTGGAGTCGGCGGCCTGTTCCAGGATGTTGGCGCTCCAGCCGATCGCGCGGGCCGCGGCGAAGGTGGGGGTGAACATCTCCCTGGGCAGGCCGCACAGGTGCATCACCACGCCGGCGTAGAACTCGACGTTGGTGTGGAGTTCGCGGCCCGGCTTCAGCTCGGCCAGGATCGCCTCGACCCGGGCCTCCACCTGGACGGCGAGGTCGACCAGCTCGCCGCCGAAGGACTCCGCGACCCCGCGCAGCATCCGGGAGCGCGGGTCCTCGGTGCGGTAGACGGCGTGGCCGAAGCCCATGATGCGGTCCCCGGCCAGCACGTGCTCGCGGATCCAGCCGTCGATCCGCTCCGGGGCGCCGATCGCGTCCAGGGTGTCCAGCGCCCGGCTCGGCGCGCCGCCGTGCAGCGGCCCGGAGAGCGCGCCGAGCCCGCCGACCAGGCAGGCCACCAGGTCGGCCCCGGTGGAGGCGATCACCCGGGCGGTGAAGGTGGAGGCGTTGAAGCCGTGGTCCACCGTGGAGATCAGGTACTGCTCGACCGCGCGGGCCCTGGCCGGCTCGGGCTCCTCGCCGGTCAGCATGTAGAGGTAGTTGGCCGCGTAGCCCAGGTCGTCGCGCGGTTCCACCGGCTGCTCGCCGTGCTGCAGCCGGTGCAGCGCGGTCAGGATGGTGGGCACCAGCGCGGTGGCGAACAACGCGTCCTCGACCCGCTGGTCGGGCGCGGTGTCGTAGAGCGGCCGGATGCCGCGGTCGGCGGCGGCGATCGAGAGCGCGGCACCCAGGGCGGTGAGCGGGCCGCCGTGCGCGGTGCTCGCCGCCAGCGCGGGCAGCAACGGGCGCAGCGCGTCGGGCAGTCGGCGCAGCGGTGCGGTGCGGGCCAGGAAGGCGGCGCGGCGGGCCGGGTCGGGCAGCTCGCCGAGCAGCATCAGGTGCCAGACGTCCTCCAGGGTGCGCTGCTCGGCGAGGTCGATCGCCGAGTACTGGCGGTAGCGGTAGAAGCCTTCCAGCCCGCGGACGTCGCTGAGTTCGGTCTCGGTGACCACGACGCCCTTGAGTCCGCGCGGGACCTCGATCTCGGTGGTGCTCGACATGGCGGTAGCCCTCCTCCTGGATGTTCCGGGTGATGCTCTGTACTCTCCGAGCATTGATCCACATTGTCAATGTTGATTGAAATCAATGTGGAATACTGTGGATCATCATCAAGGCGCGACACGAGAACCAGGACGAGGACGGGACGAGGGCAGACCATGGCCGAACGCTTGACCACCCAGCAGGTCGCCGAGCAGCTCGGTGTCAAGGTGGAGACGGTGTACGCCTACGCCAGCCGCGGCCAGCTGAGCAGCGAGCGGGCCCCGGGCGGCAAGGGCAGCACCTTCGACGCCCGCGAGGTGGCCGAGCTGGCCGCCCGCGGCCGCCGCGCCCCGGTGCGCCCGCCCACCGGCGAACCGTCGGCCGGGGAACCGTGGGCCAGCCGACCGGTCACGGTGCGGACCGGGCTGACCCTGATCGAGAACGGCAGGCTCTACTACCGTGGCCAGGACGCCGTCGAACTCGCCGTCCGGCACGGCTTCGAGGCCGCGATCGGCTGGCTCTGGGGGCTGGGCACCGACGCCCCGGTGGCGCTGCGGGTACCGCCCGCCACCGCCGAGGCGCTGGCCCGGGCCGCCGCCGCGCTGCCCGACGGGATCCGGCTGCCCGACCGGCTGCGGATCTCGGCCACCGTCGCCGCCGCACTCGACCCGCTCCGCTTCGACCTGCGCGAACAGACCGTGCTGGCGGCCGGGGCGGCACTGATCGCCGGGATGGTGGAGGCGCTGCCGCGCACCGCACCCGACCCCGGGCCCGGCGCCTCACTGGCGGCCCGGCTGTGGAGCCGGCTGGCCCCCGCCGCGCCCACACCCGAGGCGCTGGCCTGCCTGGACCGCGCCCTGGTACTGCTGATGGACCACGAGCTGGCGGTGTCCACGGTGGCGGCCCGGGTGGCGGCCTCGGCGCGGGCCCATCCGTACGCGGTGGTCTCCGCCGGGCTCGGCGCCACCGACGGCCCGCTGCACGGGGCGGCCAGCCCGCTGGCGCACCGGCTGCTCGGCGAGGTGCTGGCCGGCGGCGCCGTGCCGGTGGTCTCCGACCACCTGCGCACCGGCCGGCCGATCCCGGGGCTCGGCCACCGGCTCTACCCGGAGGGCGACCCGCGGGCGGTGGCGCTGCTCGACGCGGTGGGCCGGCTCGACGGCGGTGCGGCCGTGGTGGCGGCGGTCGCCGAGGTGGAGGCGGCGGCGGGCCCGGCCGGGCGGCCGGCGCTGCGCGCCAACATCGACCTGGCGCTGGCCGCCATGGCGCTGGCCGCCGGGCTTTCGGCGGAGGCCTGCGAGGTGGTCTTCGCGGTGGCCCGCACCCCGGGCTGGCTGGCCCACGCGGTGGAGGAGTACCGCGAGGAACCGCTGCGGATGCGGGCCCGGGGCAGCTACACCGGGCCGCGCCCGTCGGAAGGTCCGGAACGTCCGGAGCGTCCGGTCCCGGGCTTGTCGTAGCGCGGCATCCCGGCCGCCGCGCGTGCCAGCTGCTTGCTGACCCGCGAGGCGGCCGGGGAGTCCTCCGTCATCACCCCGGTCGGTGCGTCGGACGGCCCGCTACCGGACGGAGCCCGACCCGGTGGTGAGAAGCGCCGTGATCTCCTCGGCGAGGTGCGGGCCGAGTTCGCCCCAGCCGTCCTTGTAGCCGTAGACGCCGGCCAGGGTGCGGGCCTCGTAGTCGCCGTTCATGATCTCGATGTCGTTGGCCGTGATGAGCCCCGGGTGGGCGACGCCGACGGCCGCGGAGACCTTCATCAGCTCCTTGCGCAGGGTGCGCAGGTAGACGGCGGCCCGGGTGGCCTTCGAAGCCGGGTCCAGGCCGCGGGCCAGCCACGTGTTCTGGGTCGCGATGCCCGTTGGGCACTTGTCGGTGTGGCACTTCTGCGCCTGGATGCAGCCGATCGACAGCATTGCCTCACGGGCCACGTTGATCATGTCGGCGCCCAGGGCGAAGGCGACCGCGGCGTTCTCGGGCAGGCCGAGCTTGCCGGAGCCGATGAAGGTCAGGTCGTCGGTCAGCCCCAGCTCGGCGAAGGTGCCGTAGACCCGGGAGAAGCCCATCCGGAACGGCAGCGACACCGAGTCGGCGAACATCCGCGGCGCCGCCCCGGTGCCGCCCTCGCCGCCGTCGATGGTCACGAAGTCGACCCCGCGGTCACCACGCGTCATCAGGGTGGCCAGCTCCTGCCAGAAGCCCATCTCCCCCACCGCGCTCTTGATCCCGACCGGCACACCGGTCTCGGTGGCGAGCAACTCGACGAAGTCGAGCATCGAGTCGACGTCGCTGAACGCGGTGTGCCGCGACGGGGAGGCGCAGTCCTTGCCGACCGGGATGCCGCGGATCCCGGCGATCTCCGCGGTCACCTTCGGGCCCGGCAGCATCCCGCCCAACCCGGGCTTGGCGCCCTGGGAGAGCTTGATCTCTATCGCCTTGACCGGGGCACCGGCGACGACGTCCTTGAGCTTGTCGAGGTTGAAGCTGCCGTCCTCGTTGCGGCAGCCGAAGTACGCCGTGCCGAGCTGGAGGACGAGGTCACCGCCGTTGCGGTGGTAGGGCGAGAGGCCGCCCTCGCCCGTGTTGTGCATCGCGCCCGCCAGCGCCGCCCCCTTGTTGAGCGCCGTGATGGCCGCGCCGGAGAGCGATCCGAAGCTCATCGCGGAGATGTTCACCACGCTCGCCGGCCGGAACGCCTTGGCGCGCCCGCGCGGCCCGCCCAGCACCTTGGCCGAGGGCAGCGGGGCCTGCGGGTCGTGCGCGTCGGGCAGTGGGCCGGCGAAGGTGCGCTGCTTCAGGTAGGCGTGCCCCTGGACGTGCTCGACGTCGACTTCGGTGCCGAACCCGAAGTAGTTGTTCTCCTCCTTCGCCGACGCGTAGATCCAGGTGCGCTGGTCGCGGCTGAAGGGGCGCTCCTCCTCGTTGGAGGTCACGATGTACTGGCGCAGCTCCGGCCCGATCGTCTCCAGCAGGTACCGGGCGTGCCCGAGCACCGGGAAGTTCCGGAGCAGTGCGTGCCGCTTCTGGACGAGGTCGCGGGCTGCCAGAAGCGCCACCGCAGTTGCGGCGGCCGCGCCGATCTTCCGGGCTTGCATGGACGTTCCTCCTCGATGCACGACTCCGTCGCCGTACGACGGAGCCGTTGTGCCGTGTTGGGCGTTGAACGGCGGGCGCACGGCCGATCGGGCATCGGCGTCCGTCGAAGAATGCGAACTGATGGTAGGAGGCCGGGCGGACGGGCCTGCGGCCAGGGGTCCGGTCCGGGGCCGTCGTGGCCGCCGCCCTCCGCCCCGGGCCCGGTCCCTCACGCGTCCCGTTGAGGGGAGAGGCTGGATCACCGGGCGCCTCCCGCCTTACGGTGGCGCCATGAGCGATCACTCCGAAGCGCCTGTCGCGCCCGTCGAGGCCTACGAACCCCCTTACTACATGGCCGTCTTCACCGCGGTGCGCGCCCAGGACCAGAGCGGCTACGGCGAGACCAACGCGCGCTTGGAGGAGCTGGTGAAGGACGTCCCCGGGTACCTGGGGATGGACTACGCACAGTCTCCCGGCGGGCTGGCCATCACCGTCGCCTACTTCCGCGACGCCGACGCCCTCACGCAGTGGCGGTGCGACGCCGAGCACCGCGCGGCGCAGGAGCGCGGGCGAGCCGAGTGGTACCGGAGCTACACGCTGCACGTGGCGAAGGTGGAGCGCAGCCACGGGTTCACGCGAGCGTAGGTGCCCCCGGGCCCGACGGCAGGCTGACCAGCCGACGCCACCTCAGCGGCGGTCCCGCCACGGGCTCGCGTCGAACGGGTCGGCCTGCCGTCGCAACTCTGTGGCGTTCGGCGTGAAAATCAGGAAGGCTCGGGCACATGGTCTCGGTATTGCAGAACGTGGCGATCGACTGTGCGGATGCCTACGAGCTGGCCCGGTTCTGGAGCGGGGTGACCGGCCGTCCGCTGTCTCCGGAGGACAAACCGGGCGATCCGGAGGTTCAGGTGCTGCTGGCGGAGGGGCCGGTCCTGTACTTCAACCAGGTGTCCGAGGCCAAGACGGTCAAGAACCGGATCCATCTGTGTCTGCGCCCGCAGACCTCGCGTGAGCAGGAGGTGGAACGGCTGCTGGATCTGGGCGCCACCCTTGTCGCCGATCTCCGGAATCCCGACGGCTCCGGCTGGGCGGTCCTCGCCGACCCCGAAGGCAACGAGTTCTGCGTTCTGCGCAGCGAGTCCGACCGGGCCGCCACGACCTCCTGACGCCTCCGCGACCGTCCTGGCCGGTGGGACGTCAACGGCCCTGGAGGGCCTTGACGTTGTCGCCGAAGGTCCAGCCCTTCGAGCCGTCCCAGTTGACCGACCACGTCATGAGCCCCTTCAGCGAGCCGCCGAAGGCGTTCCACGACTGGCCGACCAGGCCCGGATCCAGGTAGCCGCCACCCGCACCGGGCTGGGCCGGCAGGCCGGGCACCTGCTTGTCGTAGGGCACCTTGACGGTGGTGCCCTGGATGGTCAGGCCGTTGTTCAGGCAGGTGGTCTGCGCGGTGAAGCCCTGCACGGTACCGGCCTGGTATGAGTCGCCGGAGCAGCCGTACATGCTGCCGTTGTAGTACTGCATGTTCAGCCACCACAGTTGCCCGTTGTCGGCGTACTTCTTGATGATCGGCAGGTAGGCGCCCCAGATCGACCCGTAGGTGACGCTCCCGCCGGTGACGTACGCGGTTTCGGGGGCCATCGTCAGGCCGAAGCCCGCGGGCATCTGGGCCAGCACGCCGTCGATGATGCGCTCCAGGTTGGCCTGGGAGGCGGAGAGCGTGTTGATGTCCCCGCTTCCGGACAGGCCGGTCTCGATGTCGATGTCGATTCCGTCGAAGTTGTACTTCTTGAGGATCGGGACGACGGTCGCCACGAACCGGTCGGCGACGGTACTGGAGCTCAGGTCGATGCCCGCGGTGGCACCGCCGATCGACATCAGGATCGTCGAACCGGCCGCCTTGGCCTGGCACATCTCGGCGGGGGTCGAGACCTTGACGTTGGTGTCCATGTCGTCCTGCCACTGGACGGTGCCGTCCGAAAGGATCACCGGGAAGGCGGCGTTGACGACGTTGTAGCCGTGCGCGGCGATCCGGCTGTCCGTGATGGGGACCCAGCCCATGCCCGGGTGGACGCCGTTCGCGGCGCCGTCCCAGTTCTCCCAGTACCCCTGCAGGACCTTGCCGGACGGCTTGGGCTTCGTGGGGCAGGTGTCGCCCGGCGGGGTGGTGGTCGGCGTCGCGGTCCCGGTCGTGGGCGGGGCGCTGGTCGGCGGCGCGGTGGTGGGCGTCGCCGTGGCGGTCGGCGTGGGGCTGCCGCCGCCGGGGCCAGTGAGCGACACGTCGTCCGCGTAGTACGCGGGCTGCCCGTACCAGCCGTGCAGGTAGACGGTCACCGAGGTGGTGTTGGGCCCGGTGGTGAACCCGACGCTGAGCCGGCTGTACGACGGGCTGTTCGGCGTCCAGGTGGACGGGGCGCCGGTGATTCCGGCGCCAGTGGCGCCCAGGTAGACGTAGCTGCCCTGGACGTAGGCGCTCAGCGTGTACTGGGAGTCGGGCTGCACGCTGACGGTCTGGGTGCACTGGGCGTCGTCCTGGCCGGTCGGCGTGGCCTGGAGCCCGGAGGCGCCGGAGTGGACCGGACTGCTGACGACCGTGCCGGATCCGCTGGAGCAGGTCCAGCCGGAGAGTCCGTCCTCGAAGCCGGGGTTGGCCACCAGGTTGGTGGTGGCGGCCCCAGCCGTGGCGGAGCTGGCCACCGCGATGCCGGCGCCGATGACGGCGACGGCGCTCACCCCGGCGAGGGCGCGCCGCAGGGTGGTTGGTCCGTGCTCGGCGCGGCCGGTCCGGTTCAGCTGCGGTGCGCGTTCCACGGTCGCCCGGTACGGGCGCTCGCTGCCGGTCTGGAGGCCTTCGAGGCGGCCGGGATCGGGACAGGGGCGGACCTCACCCGACTGACGTGAAGTGCGCGACCTCTGACGGAACATGCTGTGCTCCCTTCCCGCCGAGCGTCATGGACATGACCGACGCGTGGGGGCGTGACGCCCGGCTCCGGATGAGTGGGGACATGTGGGGCTGTGCCGGACCGGATCGTAGGGAGCTGCGGCGAGGCCGGTCAATAGGTCTGGACCAATTTCGAGGAATGCGGCTCGCCCGGGCGAGAGGGCCGAGCCGATGGCAGGCTGCTGCTTCTTACCGATGGATGACGCGGCGGCCGCCTTCGGTGGCTGCGCGGTCCGCGGCCGGTAGCGTCGGCGGGCATGAGGATTCTGGTCACCGGCGGCGCCGGGTTCATCGGTTCGACGGTCGTGCGGGCGCTGGTGGCGGCCGGTCACGAGGTGCGCGTCCTGGACGCGCTGCTGACCGCCGTACACCCTTCGGGGGCGGCGCCGGCGCTGCCGGCCGGGGTGGAGTTCCGGCACGCGGACGTGCGGGACGCGGCGGCGGTCGGGCAGGCGCTGGCCGGGGTGGACGCGGTCTGCCACCAGGCCGCGATGGTGGGCCTGGGGCTGGATCTCGACGACGCGCCCGCCTACGCGGGCTGCAACGACCTGGGCACCGCCGTCCTGCTCGCCGCGATGGCGCGGTCCGGGGTACGGAACCTCGTGCTCGCCGGGTCGATGGTGGTCTACGGCGAGGGCCGGTACCGGTGCCCGGTGCACGGAGACGTCTCGCCCGGTCCGCGCCGCCCGGACGAGCTGGACGGCGGCCGGTTCGAGCCGCCGTGCCCGCGGTGCGGCGCACCACTGCACCCCGAGCTGGTGACGGAGGACGCGCCGACCGATCCGCGCAACGTGTACGCGGCCACCAAGCTGGCCCAGGAGCACCTGGCGAGCGCCTGGGCCCGAGCCTGCGGAGGCCGCGTTCTGACGCTGCGCTACCACAACGTCTACGGGCCGGGGATGCCGCGCGACACACCGTACGCCGGGGTGGCCTCGCTGTTCCGCTCAGCCTTGGCCCGGGGCGAGGCGCCCCGGGTGTTCGAGGACGGTGGCCAGCGCCGGGACTTCGTCCACGTCGAGGACGTCGCCGCCGCCAATCTGGCCGCGCTCACGGCACTCGGCGATCGGCCGCCGGGCGGGGCCCGGGCCTACAACGTGGGCAGCGGTGAGGTGCACACGATCGGGGAGATGGCCCGGGCACTGGCCGGCGCTCACGGCGCTCCGGCCCCGGTGGTGACCGGCGAGTACCGGCTCGGCGACGTCCGGCACATCACCGCGGACTCCTCCCGTCTCCGCGAGGAGCTCGACTGGCGCGCCCGGGTCCCCTTCGCCGAGGGAATGGCGGAGTTCGCGGCGGCGCCGCTGCGCGCGTGACCTCAGGTTCGCGCGGCGGGAAGGACGATCTCGAAGCAGCAGCCCCCGGCGACGTTGCGGACCCGGGCGCGCCCGGCGTGCGCCTCGACGATGCCGCGGACGATGGCGAGCCCGAGCCCGGCACCGCTGCCCCCGCCCTCGCTCCGCTGCCGCGGATTCCCCTGGTCGGCCGGCCTGGGCGTGCGGGCGGCACTGCCGCGCCACCCCGTCTCGAACACCCGGGGCAGGTCCTGCTCCGGGATGCCGCCGCAGCCGTCGGTGACCGACAGCACCACCTCGTCGGCCTCCCGGCGGGCGGAGACCGCGACCACGCCGTCCTCGGGGGTCGAGCGGATCGCATTGACCAGGAGGTTGCCGAGCACCCGGGTGATCTCGCCACTGTCCACCTCGACGGGCTCGGCGGCGACCTGCCGGCCCTCCAAGCGGACACCGCGCTTCCGGGCCAGAGGGTGGGCCCCGGCGAGCGCGTCGTCGACGAGGTCGTAGACGGACACCCGGGACAGCGACAGGGCCAACGCCCCCGCCTGGATGCGCGAGAGCTCGAAGAGGTCGTCCACCATCCCGGTCAGCCGCTCGACCTCGGTCCGCATCCGCTGCAGGTACCGCTGCGGATGCTCCGCGACACCGTCCTCCAGCGCCTCGGCCATGGCGCGCAGCCCTGCCAGCGGGGTGCGCAGGTCGTGCGAGATCCAGGCGATCAGCTCCCGGCGGGAGGTGTCCAGGGCCTGCGCGCGGGCCCTCGACTCGGCCAATCGGGCGCTGGTGGCGGCGAGTTCCTCGCTGAGCTGGGCCAGTTCCAGGCCCAGCGGAGGCTCCGGCGCGGTGAACCCGGTGTCGCTGCCCACGGTCCGGGCGGCCGCGGTCAGCGCCCTGCCCCCGGCCACGACCTGGCGGCCGAGCAGCGCCGCAGTCGCCAGCGACACCACCGAGGCCATCGCCAGCACCGTGATCACCACCCCGAGGTCGTGCCGGGACAGGAACATCGCCTGGGCGACGGCGAAGGTGCCGGAGGTGACCGCCAGCACGGTGACGGCGGCGACGCAGAACAGCGCCAGCGCGAGCGAGCGCCGGCGCAGCAGCCGGACGGCCGCCCAGCCGAGCAGACCGGCCCCGCCCGCGCCGAGCGCGGCGAACAGGGCGATCAGCAGCAGGTCCTTCACGCCGGCCCACCCTCCCGCTCCGCTGCCGGGCCGCGCTGCTGGTCCGCTGCCGGGCCGCCCGCCTGCCCGGCCGCCGGGTCGTAGCGGTAGCCGACGCCCCAGACGGTGGTGATCAGCACCGGCGCGGCCGGGTCGTCCTCGATCTTCTCGCGCAGTCGGCGGACGTGGACGGTGACGGTGGACAGGTCCCCGAAGTCCCAGCCCCACACGCGTTCCATCAGCTCCTGGCGGGAGAACACCGTCTGCGGGTGCCGGAGGAGAAACGCCAGGAGGTCGAACTCCCGGAGGGTGAGCAGCAGTTCACGCCCACCGCGGTGGACACGGCGGGCCTGCGGGTCGAGCGCGATGTCTCCGGAGACCACCGGGCCGCCGACGGGGGACGCGGGAGCGGCGGCCCGGGAGCGGCGCAGCACGGACTGAACCCGCAGGACGAGTTCCCGCGGGCTGAAGGGCTTGGTGACGTAGTCGTCCGCGCCCAGTTCCAGGCCGAGGATGCGGTCGGCCTCGTCGCCCTTGGCCGTGAGCAGGACGACCGGCAGCCCGGCGCCGTCCTCGGAGGCGCGCAACCTGCGCAGGATCTCCAGGCCGTCGATGCCGGGGAGCATGAGGTCCAGGACCAGCAGGTCCGGGCGATGGGCTCGGGCCAGGGCAAGGCCCCCGTCGCCGTCGGCGGCGCGGTCGACCCGGTGGCCCGCCCGGGTGAGGTAGCCGGCGACGACCTCGGCCACGGTCGGGTCGTCGTCGATCACCAGAATGCGGCCGGGGCACGGCGGTCCTGGGGTGGTGGGGCTCTCGTTCACCCCGCCGAGGATACGAGCCCCGGCGAGCGCCGAGCGCCACGCCAGGTCCGACGTCCGGGTTCCGTAAGATCCCCCGAACGGGCCAGCGGTGCCCGGACGTCGCACTTCCGTAAGGGCGCGGTTCGGCTTCGACGGGCCCGACCGCGGTTAGCGTGGCCGACGTGATCCCTCCCCTTGTCGCTGATGTCGTCCTGCCCTGCCTCGACGAGGCCGAGGCCCTCCCCTGGGTGCTCGGACGCGTGCCCGCCGGTTGGCGGGCGATCGTCGTGGACAACGGTTCGCGGGACGGCTCCGCGGAACTGGCCCGCTCCCTGGGCGCAACCGTCGTCAGGGAGAGCCGGCGCGGTTTCGGTGCCGCCTGCCATGCCGGACTCCTCGCCGCGACCGCCGAGCTGGTCTGCTTCATGGACTGCGACGGCTCGCTCGACCCGGCCCAACTGCCGCGGGTCGCCGCGCCGGTCGCGGCGGGCACGGCGGACCTCGTGCTCGGCCGGCGCCACCCCACGCGGGCCGGCGCGTGGCCGGCGCACGCCCGGCTCGCCAACGCCCTGCTGGCCCGCCGCCTGCGCGCCCGTACCGGCGCGCCGCTGCACGACCTGGGGCCGATGCGCGCCGCGCACCGGGAGCGGCTGCTCGCGCTCGGACTGGGGGACCGCCGCTCCGGCTATCCGCTGGAGATGGTGCTCGCCGCCTCGGCGGCCGGGATGCGGATCGCCGAGACCGGCGTCGACTACCTGCCCCGCACCGGCCGCTCCAAGGTGACCGGGACGCTGCGCGGCACCCGGCAGGCCGTACGGGACATGCGGGCCGTCCTGGCCGCACCGCCGCCCACCCTGCTGGTCATCGCGAAGTCTCCGGTGCCCGGGCAGGTGAAGACCCGCCTCACCCCGCCCTGCACCCCCGAGCAGGCGGCGACACTGGCGGGAGCCGCACTCCAGGACACCCTCGCCACCCTGAGCCGGATGCCCGCCGGGCGGCGGCTGCTGGTGCTGGAGGGCGAACCGGGTGGGTGGCTGCCACCGGGATGGGAGGTCGTGCCGCAGTGCGCGGGCGGGCTCGACGAACGCCTGGCCGCCGCCTTCGCGCACGCCGCCCGGGTGGCCCCGCGGGCACCCGCCCTGCTGGTCGGCATGGACACCCCGCAGCTGGACGCGGCCGCACTGGCCGAGCCGCTGTCGGCCGCCCGCCGCCCGGGCGTGGACGCCTGGTACGGGCCTGCGGCCGACGGCGGGTTCTGGGCCCTCGGGCTGGCCCGTCCCACCGGGCGACTCGCCCGGCGGCTCCTGCTGGACGTACCGATGTCCACGCCCGACACCGGGCGTGCGCTGCTCGACCGCCTCAGCGCCGCCGGGCTGACGGTCCACCACCTCGACCGGGCCACCGACGTGGACACCATCCTCGACGCGCGCCGGGTCGCCGCCGAGGCACCGCAGACCGCGTTCGCCGCGTGCCTGCGCTCGATCGACGCCGCACCGGGGACGGCCGGATGACCGCCCCGGCTGCCGCGTGGGTGGACGATCCGTTCGCCGAGGCCGTCCGCGCCGGGCGCGGCCCGCTGTGGCTGCGCCACGAGGACGGGGCGCGCATCCCCCTCGATGTCGAACGCTGGTGCGCGCCCGCCGCCGCGAGCGATCACAGCCTGCTGCGGCGCTGCCTGCGGGTGAACGCGCCGGTGGTGGACCTGGGCTGCGGGCCCGGCCGCCTGGTCGCCGCTCTGCTGGCCCTCGGCGTCCCGGCGCTCGGTGTCGACATCACCGGCGCCGCCGTGGCGCGCACCCGGCACCTCGGCGGTCCGGCGCTGTGCCGATCGGTGTTCGACCGCCTGCCCGCCGAGGGCCGCTGGGGCGCCGCGCTGCTCGCCGACGGCAACCTCGGCATCGGCGGCGACCCCGACGCCCTGCTCCGCCGGGGCGCCGAACTCATCGCACCGAACGGGCTGTTGCTGGTGGAGGTGGAGCCGGAGGAGGTGGACGAGCGCGCCGTCGTCCGGGTGGAAGGCCCGGACGGCCGCCTGGGCCCGCCGTTCCCCTGGGCCCGTCTCGGCGCGGCCGCCACCCTGCGACGGGCCCGCACCGCGGGCCTCGTCGAGGCGGAGCGCTGGACCTCGCACGGCCACCACTTCCTCGCGCTGCGCAAGGGGTGAATCGCGCCGCGCAAAGGGCGAGCGCCCCTGGACGCGGCCGATGACGGGCGGCGCGGTCCAGGGGCGCCGGCACGGTGCCGCTCGCCTACCGCTCGGCGTCGGTCGCCTGCCACTGCGGGTGCTCGCGCTCGGCCCAGTGCCGTCCCACCAGGCCGGTCCGCATCCCGAGCCGCGCCTCCCGGTCCCGCCAGGCCATCCGGATGTGCCCGGCGACCACGACGGCGATGGCGGCCGCCAGCCAGTCGTGCACGAAGGTCGCGCCGGTCCGCCAGGACGGCGGGGCGAGGTGGGTGAGCCACATCAGCAGCCCGGTGCCGACGATCACCAGCATCGAGCCGAGGGTCCACTGCGCGTAGAGCTTCTGCCCGGCGTTGAACTTCCCGGCCGGCCGGTGCGCCGCTCGGGCGCGCACGGCCCGCAGCCACTGCCAGTCCGCCGGGGTGAACCGGCTCAGCCGGGTGACGTCCGCCCGCACCGCCCGGGAGGCGAGTCCGAGCAGCAGCGGCACCGGCAGCGCCAGGCCGCACCACACGTGCACGGTGACGACCAGCGGCCGGTTGCCGACCAGTTCGGCGAGCGGCGCGAGGTAGAGGCACGCGGCCGTGGCCAGGCAGACGCCCGTCAGCGCGGCGGTCGTACGGTGCACCCAGCGCTCGGCGTGGGTGAAGCGGAGGACCAGTTCAGCTCGTCGGCGCATCGTCCCGCCCGTTCGACCGGCCGACCCAGGCGTCGACGTCGTATCCGTTCTGCTCCCAGTACCCGGGCTGGACCGCGTCGGTGACGGTGATGCCCGAGAGCCACTTCGCGGACTTGTAGAAGTACATCGGCGCGACGTACAGCCGCACCGGCCCGCCGTGGTCGTGCGCGATCGGGTTGTCCTGCATGCGCAGTGCGACCAGCACGTCGTCCCGCCGGGCCTGCTCCAGGGTGAGGCTCTCGGTGTACGCGCCGTCGAAGCAGCTGAAGCGCACGGCCTTGGCTCCCGGCTCGACCCCGGCGGCGTCGAGGAGATGGGCCAGCGGCACCCCCTCGAACGGGGTGTCCGGCACCCGCCACCCGGTCACGCACTGGACGTCCTTGACCAGCCGCCGCTGCGGCATCGCCTGCAGGTCGGAAAGCCGGTGGCTGGCGGGGCGCTCCACCAGTCCGTCCACGGTGAGGGTGTAGTCGACCGCGGTCCGCTCGGGGACGGAGGTCACCACCGAGTAGTACCGGAAGCCGTTGTTGCCCGGCAGCAGCCCGCTCAGGCCGCTCGGGTCCCGTTGCGCCAACGACGACTCGGCCCGCTGCAGGTACGGGCCGGCCGCGACGCCCACGGCGCCCAGCCCGAGCAGCCCGAGCACGACCCGCCGGCCCACGGGCGTGCCCTTGGGGTGTTCCGCTTTTCTGTCCACGGCCCCGATTCGACCAGGTCGGCCCGGGTCTCGGCCAGTGACGGCGGTGTTCCGTCAGGGTTTCGTCATCTCCGGCGCAGCGCCGCGCGCCGTACGGACCGGCGCGGCGCTCACGAGCCTGCGCAGCGCCGGCACCACCAGGACGCAGGCCAGGGCGAGCGCGTAGGCGGTGCGCTGCGCCTCCGGCCCGCCCACCAGGTAGAGCGCCTGTCCGGCCGCCGGGACCGCCAGCCACTCCCACCGCCCGTCGAGCGCCACCAGGGCCACCACCAGCAGTCCGTACCAGGGGTAGCTCGGCGCGACGAGCAGCAGGGCAGTCCCCGTCACCAGGAGCGCACCCTGCCACGGACGGTGGGGATCACCGCGCCGCAGCACCCACAGCACCACGGCGCCCAGCGCCAGGGCGGCCGCCCACGCGGCCCACCGGTCCGGCACCACCACCCGCAGCAACCCGAACCGGTCGAGGTGCCCCTGCTCGTAACCCTCCTCCCGCAGGTACCCGGGCAGGTAGCCGAGGACGCCGGCACCGGAGACGGCGATGTACGGCAGGTAGGCCAGCACGAACGTCCCGAGGGCCGCCGCCAGCACCAGCAGGTCGCCCTTCGTCGGCCGCCGGGCCAGCAGCCCGGACACCGCACCGGGCAGGGCGAGCGCCGGCAGCAGCTTGGTCGCGACCGCCGCCCCGAGCAGGGCGCCCCCGGCACCGGCCCGGCGGCGGGCCGCACAGCCCAACCCGGCCACCATGAGGAGCGCGCCGAGGGTGTCCACGTGCGCGTCGTTGACCGCCCACACCGTCACACCCGGACACCACCCCCACAGCGCCGCCCGCCGGCTGCCCCGCCCGACCGCCAGCAGCACACCGGTGGTGGCGACCGCCAGCAGCGCACCGGCGGCCTGCACGCCCCGTACCCCGCCACCGAAGGGGTGCGGGGCGAGGAACCAGGCCTCCGCGACCGGCGGGTAGACGGTGTGCACGGCCGGCCGGTTGATGCGGGTGCAGTCCCCGGCCGCCGTCCGCCGCTCGTCCCAGCTCGCACAGCCGTCCCCCACCGGGAACAGGCCCGCGTCGCGCAGCCGGACCAGCGCCGGGTCGTCCGGGGTGTACGCGTACGGGGAGAGCCCGGCCGCCTGGACCCGCCCGTCCCACACGTACCGGTAGGCGTCGTCGCTGGTCCGCGGCGGCGCCAGCAGCCCGGCCGCGGCGACCAGGACGCTCCCGGTCAGCACCAGCGGCACCACGTGACGGCGGCTCACCTTCCGCAGCAGGAGCAGCGCGAGGACGAAGAGCGCGGCGTCGAGTGCGTACCAGTCGTAGAGCGGCGACCGGTCGGCGAGCGTCCCGCCACCGGTCACGGTCAGTGCGAGGGCCGCCGCGAGGGCGGCGACCGCGAGGGCGCAGGTCAGGGAAGTACGGGTGAGCACGCGCCCACCCTGCCACCGGCACCTGCCCGCCGTCGGCACCGGCGGGGCCGCCGTTCGGAATCCGTAAGCACCGCGCGGCGGTGGCGTCACCGGTCCGGAGCGGTCAGTCGCCGGGGACGCCGGGAAGGCCGGTCGTGAGGCCGTCCAGGGCGTGCGAGCAGACGCACGCGCGGTCGGTGGGCAGCATCCCGATGGCCTTGAACAGCACCGTGCGCAGCCGGTCGACGCTCCCCGCGAAGACCTTGAGCACCTCGGCCTGGGTGACGCCCTCGCCGGCCTCCACACCGGCGTCATGGTCGGTCACGAGTGCCACCGAGGTGTAGCAGAGCCCGAGTTCACGCGCCAGCACCGCCTCGGGGTGCCCGGTCATGCCGACCACCGACCAGCCGTTGGCGGTGAACCAGCGGGACTCGGCCCGGGTGGAGAAGCGCGGGCCCTCGATGACCACCAGCGTCCC
>NZ_JBIWPN010000087.1:0-19257 GCF_044768305.1 Kitasatospora sp. NPDC101155
GTGAAGAAGCTCACCGGCAAGGACCCGCACAAGGGCGTCAACCCGGACGAGGTCGTCGCCGTCGGCGCCTCGCTCCAGGCCGGTGTCCTCAAGGGCGAGGTCAAGGACGTCCTGCTGCTGGACGTCACCCCGCTGTCGCTGGGCATCGAGACCAAGGGCGGCATCATGACCAAGCTCATCGAGCGCAACACCACGATCCCGACCCGGCGCTCGGAGGTCTTCACCACCGCCGAGGACAACCAGCCCTCGGTCGCCGTGCAGGTGTACCAGGGCGAGCGGGAGATTGCCGCCTACAACAAGAAGCTCGGCATGTTCGAGCTCACCGGCATCGCCCCGGCCCCGCGCGGCCTGCCGCAGATCGAGGTCACCTTCGACATCGACGCCAACGGCATCATGCACGTCGGCGCGAAGGACCTCGGCACCGGCAAGGAGCAGAAGATGACCGTCACCGGCGGCTCCGCCCTGCCCAAGGACGACATCGACCGCATGATCCGGGAAGCCGAGCAGCACGCCGAGGAGGACCGCCGCCGCAAGGAAGCCGCCGAGACCCGCAACCAGGGCGAGCAACTCGCCTACACCACCGAGAAGTTCCTCACGGACAACCAGGACAAGGTCCCGGCCGACGTGAAGAGCGAGGTGGAAACCGCCCTGGCGGAACTCAAGGAGAAGCTCAAGGGCGAGGACACCGCGGCGATCCGTGCGGCGAGCGAGAAGGTCGCCCAGGTCAGCCAGAAGCTCGGCCAGGCCATCTACGCCCAGAACGCCCCCGGTACACCAGGCGGCGGCGCGGCTGGCCCGCAAGGCTCGGAAGGGGAGGTCATGGACGCCGAGATCGTGGACGAGGACGAGCGCAAGGGAGGCACCGCATGACCACCCATCCAGGCCGAACAAGAACACCGAAGAACAGCGCCCGCCGGTCGTCATCCACGACAAGCAGCACATCGACCCCGACACCCTGCAACTCCGGCCCGCCGCCGAGGAGCACTCCGCCAAGCCCAGCAGGCAGCAGGGCGCCACCGGCCCCGCCGGCGCCCTGCTCGATGGCGGCGCCGCACCCTCGGCCAGCCAAGCCCCCGCAGGAGCCGGCGGCGAGTCGCTTTGCGCCGCGCTGGCCGAGCGGACTCAAGACCTGCAGCGGGTGAAGGCCGAGTACGACAACTTCCGCCGGCGCGTCCAGCGCGAACGCCTCGCCATCCACGCCAGTGCGGTGGCCGAGGTGCTCCGCATGCTCCTGCCGATCCTCGACACCATCGACCGGGCCCGGGCCCACGAGGACACCGCGGCAGCCTTCGACACCGTCGCCAGAAGCATCGAGGACCAGCTGGCCGCACTCGGGGTACAGCAGTTCGGCACCGAGGGCGAACCCTTCGACCCGCCCACCCACCAGCAGAGCCCCAGCTCCTCCGTGTCCGAGCACGCCGGCTCGACATAGAACGTACGGCCTGGGCCACACCTCCGTACGGGCCTGCACGTCAGCCTCCCGGGCGAGGTCGAGTCGGATCGTGAGCCGGCGATGCGGGCGTCAGTGACAGGCCGTGGTGGCGTCGATCTGCAGGGCGGCCAGTGTCGTCGTCATGGCCCGCACCCAGCGTGATCGTGCCTGACGTGAGAGCGGCCGGGATCGGTGTGAGACTGGGGACGGAAGGGGTGATCCCCGTGTCGGACCCACCGCACGCGTCCGCCGGTCCCGACACCGCCGTCGACGAGAATCGGCTGGAAGAGCTGATCATCGAGGCGCAGACGGCCTTGCCGGTCGAACTGCCCGCCCTGGCGAGCCGGTGCGCCGCGGCCCTCGGCCTGGACACCGCGCTGATCTACCTCGTCGACCTGCAACAACGGCTGCTCATCCCGCTCGACGAGGCCTTGGAGCCGCTGCCGGTGGACCGCTCGGCGGCCGGCTGGGCGTACCGCAGGGTCTCCCCGCAGGTGGCAGCCGACGGCGGCGGCGTGATCGTCTGCATGCCGCTGGTCGACGGTGCGGAGCGGCTGGGCGTGCTGGCGGTGCGGACCGCCGCGCTCGATGGGGTGCGGATGCGCCGCAGCCGGATGCTGGCCCATCTGTTCGCCATGCTGATCACCTCCAAGCGCACCTACAGCGACTGGCTCGCCGGCCTCACCCGCACCGCGACCATGGGGTTGCCCGCCGAGATGCTGCGGGCCTTCCTGCCACCTCGCACCATCGGCAGCAGCAGGTGCGTCTCGACCGCGGTCCTGGAACCGGCGTACGACGTCGCCGGCGACGCCTTCGACCACTCGGTGATCAAGAACGTGCTGCACACCATGATCCTCGACTCCATGGGTCACGATCTGACCGCCGGCCTGACCACGTCGGTCGCCATGGCGGCGGCGCGCAACGCCCGCCGCGCCGGCGGCGCCACGGCCGACATCGTCGGCTCCGTCGACCAGGCGCTCGCCCACTGGCTGCCCGACCACTTCTGCACCGGCGTGCTGTGCAAGCTCGACGCGGAGACCGGGGTGCTGCACTGGATCAACTGCGGTCACCCACCGCCGCTGCTGATCCGCGCCGACCGGGTGCTCCACGGAGCGCTGGACAGCCCCCCGCAGCCCCCGATCGGCCTGGCCGGCCAACTCGCCCCGGCCGCCCGGCAGGTCCACGAGGCGACCCTGGAACCGGGCGACCGCGTCCTGCTCTACACCGACGGCGTCGTGGAGGCACGCGACACGGAAGGCGCGGAGTTCGGCCTCGACCAGTTCACCGACTTCATCATCCGCTCCTCCGCCGCCGGCCAGCGCCCGGCCGAGGTGCTGCGGCTGCTCATCCACGCCATCCTCGACCACCAGCACAACCACCTGCGGGACGACGCGACGATCCTGCTCTTCGAATGGCACCCGCAGCACCGGTGACGCGGTACTGCGCCGAGCGGTCCGGCGAGCGCTTGCGAGCCCTGACCATGGGAAACCGGGTCGGCGGGTCAACTTACTGTCAAACGCTGAGCAAGCTCTCGGCAACGCCGTCACTGCGCAGCCGGCACCTCCCGACAGTCGCGGGATCCATGGCTGAGGATCCCCGCCACCTGGATGGTTCGGCCAGATCGATCGCTCCTCCCTGCCCGGGCGCAGTCAAGGTTTGGCAATGATTTCCATTGTGCCTAAGATGCCCGTGGTTTTGAAAACCGTTTCCATCTAGGGTGGCGGTGTCCAACGGAGCCGGACCCTGTCAGGAGGCGGGGCCGGCAGGTTTCGAGGAGTAGCCCCGTCATGCGTGCCACCCCGTCCAGATCGGCCAGCCGTACCCTCCGTGTCGCGCTCGGCGTGACCGTCGTCGCCGCGCTCGCCACGGCCACCGCCTGCTCGACCTCCTCCCCGGCGAAGACCGCCCCGGCCGATGCGAGCAGCGCCGGCGGCGGGAGTTCGAAGGTGATTCAGGTGGTCGCGGCGGAGAACTTCTGGGGCTCCATCGCCACCCAGCTCGGCGGTGACCACGTGAAGGTCAGCAGCGTCATCACCAACCCGGACACCGACCCGCACTCCTACGAGCCGACCGCCGCCGACGGGCGCACCGTCGCGGGGGCCGAGTACGTGATCAGCAACGGGATCGGGTACGACGCCTGGTCCGACAAGCTGCTGGCGGCCAACCCCGCCTCCGGCCGCACCGCGCTGAAGGTCGGCGACCTGCTGGGGAAGAAGGAGGGCGACAACCCGCACCAGTGGTACTCGGCGGAGAGCGTCACGAAGGTGATCGACCGGATCACGGCCGACTACAAGAAGATAGACCCGGCCGACGCGGCCTACTTCGACAGCCGGAAGCAGACGTTCACCACTCAGACGCTGGCCAAGTACAACCAGCTGGAAGCCGACATCAAGGCCAAGTACGCGGACACCCCGATCGGTGCCTCGGAGTCGATCGTGACCCCGCTCGCGGAGAGCGTCGGCCTGAAGATGCTGACGCCGGAGACGTTCCTGGACGCGGAGAGCGAGGGCACCGACCCGACCGCCGCAGACAAGGCCGCCATCGACCAGCAGATCTCCGGCAAGCAGATCAAGATCTACGTCTACAACACCCAGAACTCCAACCCCGACGTGGTCGCCCAGGTCAACGCGGCCAAGGCGCAGGGGATCCCGGTCGCCCAGGTCACCGAGACCCTCGCCCCGGCGAACGCGACCTTCCAGGACTGGCAGACCCAGCAGCTGCAGGGCCTCGCCGACGCACTGAAGCAGGCGACAAGTAAGTGAGCATCCACCCGGCCGAAGAGGTCCGTACGGAGATGGTGCGCACCGGGCCCGGCGCGGAGCCGGTGGTGTCACTGCGTGGCGCGGCCGTGCGCGTGGGCGGGCGGACCCTGTGGTCGGGTGTCGATCTGACCGTAGGGGCCGGGGAGTTCACCGCCGTCCTCGGCCCCAACGGGGTCGGCAAGTCCACCCTCGTCAAGATCCTGCTCGGCGTCCTTCCGGCGGCGGCCGGCGAGGTCCGGGTGCTCGGCGCCGCGCCCGGCGAGCGCAACGCGGAGGTGGGGTACCTGCCGCAGCGGCGCAGCTTCGACGCGAGCGTACGCATCCGTGGGGTGGATGTGGTGCGGCTGGGCCTGGACGGGGATCAGTGGGGGATCCCCGTCCCGGGCCTGGGCCGGGCCAAGCGCCGGGCCGCCCGGGAGCGGGTCGATCAGGTCATCGAACTGGTCGGAGCGAACAAGTACGCGCACCGGCCGATCGGGCAGTGCTCGGGCGGTGAGCAGCAGCGGCTGCTGATCGCCCAGGCGCTGATACGGCGCCCGCAACTCCTGCTGCTGGACGAGCCGCTGGACAGCCTGGACCTGACCAACCAGGCCGCAATCGCCTGCCTGCTGGGCAAGATCTGCCACCTGGAGGGGGTGTCGGTGGTGATGGTCGCCCATGACGTGAACCCGATCCTCCACCACCTGGACCGGGTGGTGTACATCGCCGAGGGCGGCGCCGTCTGCGGTACCCCGGCCGAGGTGATCACCTCCGCGACGCTGACCCGCCTGTACCGCACGCCGGTTGAGGTGCTGCGCACCTCCGACGGGCGGCTGGTGGTCGTCGGCCAGCCGGAGGCCCCGGCCGTTCACACCGACCGGCACGAGAGCGGGGGCGGCCGTGCTGCTGGCGTCTGACGCGGCCTCGCCGGTCTTCACCTGGAACCTGATCGCCGATCTCCAGGACATGTGGTCCTACGACTTCATGGTGAACGCCTTCCGGGCCGGCCTGGTCGTGGCCGTGGTGTGCGCGGTGGTGGGCTGGTTCATGGTGCTGCGTCGGCAGACCTTCGCCGGACACACCCTCTCGGTCGCGGCCTTTCCCGGCGCGTCCCTGGCGGTCCTGCTCGGCTTCTCCACCTCGCTCGGCTACTTCGGGTTCTGCGTCGCCGCGGCCCTGGTGATAGCGGCTCTCACCCGCGGTGGGCGGGACGGCGGCGCCGAGGAGTCGGCCGTCACGGGTACGGTGCAGGCCTTCGTGCTGGCCTGCGGATACCTGTTCATCAGCCTCTACAAGGGCCTGCTGGAGGGGCCGACGGCGCTGCTGTTCGGCAGCTTCCTGGGCATCACCACCGGCCAGGTCGTGACCCTCGCGGTGGTCGGCGCCGTGGTGCTGGCCGTGCTGGCAGTGATCGGACGGCCGCTGCTGTTCTCCTCCGTCGACCCGGAGGTGGCCGCCGGACTCGGGGTGCCGGTGCGGCTGCTGGGCACGCTGTTCCTGGTGCTGCTGGGCGCGGCGACCGCCGAGGCGAGCCAGATCACCGGCACGCTGCTGGTGTTCGCCCTGATGGTGATACCGCCCGCGACCGCCCAGCAGCTCACCGCCCGGCCCGGACTGAGCCTGCTGCTGTCCGTGGCCATCGGGCTGACGGCGTGCTGGGCGGGACTGGTCGCCGCCTACTACCAGCCGTACCCGCTGGGCTTCTTCGTCACCGGCTTCGCCTTCGCCGGATTCGTCCTCGCCCATCTGCTGCGCTTCGCCCGCGAGGCGCTCGGCCGGGCCCGCACCCCGCTCACGCTCGGAGGTGCCGCATGAGCACGGTCATCACCCAGGACTTCTTCCAACACGCCGTGCTGGCCGGGACGTTCATCGCACTGGCCTGCGGGCTGGTGGGCTACTTCCTGGTGCTGCGCGCGCAGATCTTCACCGGCGACGCGCTCAGCCACGTGGCGTTCACCGGCGCGATGGCCGCCCTGGCCGGAGGCTACGACCTGCGGCTCGGCCTGTTCGCCGCGACCATCGGCGTCGGGCTGCTGATCGGCGGGCTCGGCCGGCGCGGCCGTGCGGACGACGTGGTGATCGGCAGCGTCTTCGCCTGGATCCTCGGCCTCGGCGCGTTCTTCCTGACCGTCTACACCACCTCCCGCAGCGGCGCCCAGGGCGGCGCCGGGACGAGCGTGCTGTTCGGCTCGATCTTCGGCCTGCACGGCAGCCAGACGACGGTGGCCGTCGCCATCGCGGGAGCGATCTGCGTGACCACGCTGCTGATCGCCAGACCGCTGCTCTTCGCCACGCTCGACGAGGCCGTGGCCGCGGCTCGCGGTGTACCGGTACGACTGCTGGGCTTCGGCTTCCTCGCCCTGGTCGGCGCGACCGCCGGCGAGGCCACCCAGGCCGTCGGCTCGCTGCTGCTGCTCGGCCTGCTCGCGGCCCCGGCGGGCGCGGCGATCCGGCTCACCGACCGGCCGTTCCGGGCGCTGGCGCTGTCCGCCGCGCTCGCGGTCGCGGAGATGTGGGGCGGGCTGCTGCTCAGCGCCGCCGCGCCGAAGCTGCCGCCGAGCTTCGCGATCATGGCCGTCGCCAGTGCCGTTTATGCGGCCACCTTCCTGGCTCGCCCGGCGGCCCGCACCGCCCGCCCGGCGGTGGGCTGACGGCGTGGAACGGGGGAGAGAATGAGCGACACGAAGCCGAACGCCGTGGTCGCCGCCGACCGGCCCGGCGGTAGGCCCGCGCGTCCGGTCGACGGGGATGTCGAACTGCTCGGACGGCCCACGCCGCGCCGCGCCGAGGTGTTGCGGGCGCTGGCCGCGTCCGAGGAGTTCGTCAGCGCCCAGGTGCTCTGCGCCCGACTGGTGCAGGCCGGTTCGCGGGTGGGCCTGAGCACCGTCTACCGCACCCTGAGCGCACTCGCGCAGGTCGGCCGCGCCGACATGGTGCGCGATGCCAACGGCGAGCGGCTGTTCCGCTACCGGCCCGGCCCCGACCACCGGCACTACCTGATCTGTCGGAGCTGCGGGCTCAGCCTGCCGGTCGACTCCACGGCCGTCGAGGCCTGGGCCGAGCACATCGCCGCGATATCCGGCTTCGACCAGGTCCACCACACCGTCGAGCTGGCGGGCCTGTGTCCCGACTGCCGTACTACCGGCTGACCGGCGGCCCACCCCGATCAACTTCCCTCCGAGGAAGGCATTCGCCATGCCCAGACCCGCCTCACCGCGCCTCGTCGCCCTGTCGAGCGTCCTGAAGAACCAGGCCAGCGAACTGCTCTCACTGGCCGATGACGACATCGTCATGATCCTCCCCCAGCCTTCGGCCGGGGGGACCCCCATGCTCGACCGCACCCTGCGGATCTCACTGGCGGCCTCGCTCGTCCAGGCAGCCGCCTACGCGACCTTCGTCCCGCTGCTCGCCGAACTGACCAGCGACCCGGTCCGCACCGGCCGGGCCTGGCTGTGGGTCGGCCTGCTCGCCGTCCTGGTCGCGGTCGAAGCGACCCTCCGGGCGCGCGAGACGGCCTTCACCTACGACTACTGGCACCTCGTCACCCAGGCCACCCGCCTTCGTCTCGGCGCCAAGCTGCGCGCCATGCCACAGCAGGAACTCGCCCGCCGGGCGGCCGGCGATCTCACCTCGGTCGTCGGCTCCAACGCCACCGCCGCCGCCGGCGCGATCTCCTCGCTCTCCACGCTCTTCATCCAACTCGTCGCCGTCAGATCCTCGTCCTCGACGCCGGCCGCATCACCCAGCGCGGCACCCACACCGACCGCGACGGCCGCTACGCACGCATGTGGCAGGCGCAGTTGGCAGCGCGGGTGTGGCATCTTGGCAGGTCGGGGCCGGAGAGCACGGCGCGCCCTTGAAGAATCACGGCGCAGCGGCCACTCGGCCCGACCCGGCGATCCCTCGCATTTCGGTCCGGCACCACCGGTCCGGCTCGACGACCTGGCAGGCCAGGCGCGTTCGCGGGGTTGGTCAGACCCTCGGATGTGGCGCCCTGGTGCCGGTTCCCAACAGCGGTACCCTCCCGGGCTGGGCAGCACAGGATTTGCTTGGCCTCCTCCAGCCGGACGCCGAGGGAGAGAAACCCGACCACACTCGCATCAGCGGCTCGGAAGCGGCCGATCAGCAGCCAGGCATGAAGGTCTGACGCCGGACTGCTCACGCTGCCTTACCGAAGCGGTGACCGACAGGGGAACCGGCCTGGCCGGCCATGTCGGCGTCCGCCCGGTCGAGTGCGGCGGCCAGGGCGACGACGGCGTCGTCGGCGGAGTCCTTGAGGAGGTGGTCGTAGAGATCGACGGTGATGGCGAGATTGGAGTGGCGCAGGGTCTTGGAGACGACGGCGAGGGGAATGCCGGCGGCGATCATGATGCTGGCGGCGGTGTGGCGCAGGTCGTGCAGACCGATCTTCGGCAGGTCGAGTTCGGCGGTGCGTTTGCGGAGCTGGTCGACCCTGTTGCCCATTCGGCTGATCTTGGGTTGTCGGGGTGGTTTGGGAGTCAGGCTTGCTGGTGCGGCCGGTCGTCTTCCGTTCCCCGGTCGTGGAGGTGGGAGCGATCGTGTCGATGGAGCCGCAGCCGTGGCCGGAGCCGGCGCCCGAGGTCGTGCGAGCGGTGCGGGCGAAGAACTACGGTCGTAAGGTCCCGTTGCCGGTGGCGGTGCGTGACCGGCTGGGGGAACTGTTCCCGGACGAGTATGGGGAGGCGTTCGGGAAGACCGGGCCGGCGGGTTGGCCGCCGGGCCGTCTCGCGCTGGCAACGGTGTTCCAGCTCGCGGAGGACCTGACGGATCGGCAGGCCGCGGACGCGGTGCGGGACAGGTTGTCGTGGATGTACGCGCTGGGCCTGGACCTGGCCGACACCGGCTTCGACCACACCGTGCTCACCCAGTTCCGCGACCGGGTGCTTGCGCACGGCCTGGAGGAGAAGGTCCTGGGCTGAGCCTTCCCCCGGGACATGGACACCGGAGTTTCATGCGGCGAGGGTGATCCTACGGGACGCCGCTGTCTGCTGTTCGAAGTGGAACGGACTGAGGTAGCCGAGTGTGGAGTGGCGCCTTCGGACGTTGTAGAAGGAGATCCATCGGAACACCTCCAGCCTCACCTGAGAACGACTGGTCCAGCGCGCTCCGTGCATCAACTCCCGCTTCAGCGAGGCGAAGAAGCTCTCGGCGGCAGCGTTGTCGTAGCTTGAACCGACCTTTCCCATGCTCCGCCGGATGCCGTGGCGTCGGCAGAGGCTCGCGAACTCGGCCGATCCGTATTGGGCGGTTTCAACTGATCGTCGCAACACCTCGATCGAGGAGGATGTTGTCGTGCTGACCTGACCAGAGAACCGCACGTCAAGTACCACTGTTACTGAACTTGAATTCGTGATGTCGGTGTCGGCTGGGGTCATTCGTTCATGTCCGGGCCGGACTGAGCGAGGCAGCCGTCGATCAGGTTCGGGCGGTACTGGATCTTCTTGAGGCGGGTCCGGACGGCCTTGGCCAGGTGGTCGACGTTGGCGGCCGCGAGGTTGCCGATGCCGCGTTTGACCAGGGCCCAGACGCCTTCCTGCGGCTTGCGGCCGGGTGCATAGGAGGGCAGCTGGAAGACGGTCAGCCAGTCCTGGTTCGCGGCGATGAACTCCTTCATCGGCGACGTCAGGTGCGTGGAAAGGATGCCCCTATGGTCCGTCAAACCGCCGAAGAAGTGACTGGACTCGCAGAAGGCGGCGTTGACCATGCTCATGGCGGGAGGCTTATCGGGGGCCCAGCGCACCGTTTGATGGGTGCTAGGGCAGGGGCTGGGCGTGCAGGCAGGTGTGCCGGCCGGGCTCGGCCGGTTCTCTGAGGGGCCGGGCGACATCCCCGGTGATCTCCACCTGGAACGTGCCGGCCGTGTCCGCGTACACCGGCGCCCCGTCGGCTGTCGCCGTGCCGGTGGCGTGGACGATGACGACCTCCAACGGGCTGTGTCGGCCGGGCCCGCCCGGCAGGGTCACCGCGTATCGCGAAGGGGTGTCCATGGCGGCATCCTCACTCTGGGCGGCGGCCGGCGGCGGCCGCTAGGGCGGCGCGGACGCTGGTGTGGATGGAGAAGACCTCGTCGGCGCCGGTGATCTCCAGCACCCGCCTGGTTTGGGGCGGCGGAGCGGCCAGCATTATCTCCACGCCCGCGGCCTTGGCGTCCAGGCGTGCGGTGAGCAGGGCGTTGAGGCACACGGAGTAGAAGAAGGCCAGGCCGGACAGGTCGATGATCAGCCCGGGCGGGCGGTCCGCGAGTGCCTTCGCGAGGACGTCATCGAGCGTGCCACGGTCGTCCTGGTCGACCTCTCCGTCGAGGTGGACGATCACCGCCGTCCCGGAGGCCGTGGTGGTGGTGATCCGCAGGCGCGGTGTGACGATTCGCAGGTCATCGGGGTGGTCCGGCCAGGCGGATCCGGGTGGTCTGTGCATGGAACTCACCGCCCTCTCAGGCGGGCAGGATTACGGGCGGGAACAGCCGGCGCACGGAGCAGGGCGCCCAGATGCCGGTGCTGTGGCCTGCGGGACCTCGACGCGTTCAGGCGCCCAGTTCCGCGGCTGTCCGCAGCTAGGGCACGGTGCGGCGCTGCGCTGGAGGGGGCGCGGGCGGGCTCATGGGCGCTCGTCATGATGATCACCGTTGGGAGTCGCGGGTCCGGAATCGGCATCGGGGTCGGCGAACAGGGCCAGCAGGCCGGCGATCTCGTGGCGGGCCTCGGCAGGGTGGCGGAAATGGGTGCCGCGCGCGACGCGATAGTGGTTGCGGCGCCCATGTCGGGTGTGGGTCAGGTAGCCGGCGTTCTCCAGATCGGTGACGATCGCCTGCACCGCCCGCTCGGTCAGTCCGCACACCGCGGCGAGATCCCGCAGGCGCGCTTCCGCGTCACGCGAGACCATCAACAGCACGCGGGCGTGGTGCGTCAGGAACGTCCAGCTCGTACGTGGCTCCCGCTCATCCCACATACCACAAGTATGAACCCGAATTCCGGTTTCTCTATGCCTGATCTCCGGTTCCGTCGTGAGCGTGCGGTCTTCCCGAGTCTCAGCGCTGGAGCGCTGTCATTGGGCTGGGGGACGCAGAGTAGTCGGGCAGGCGGAACCCGCTACTTCAACAAACGCGACCTCTCCAGACGATCGACCTGGACAAACGGGTCGGAGGTCCGGTGCACCCAGTCGCGTCGGATCCAGTGAGCCGGTAGGCACGCTCACCCACCTCGCATCGGACCCGCGTGCAGGCGGTGTCGCTCGACGCGGAGGCGACTGTCGAGGTACTGCTGGTCCTCACCGCCGAGCCGACCGGCGAGGCGGTCCGTCGGCGTGTGGTCGGCCGCTGGCCGGACGAGGCGGGTGCGGGCCAGTGTTCACCGGATCGGCGACACCGCATCGCTGCGGACCATCGGGTGGCCCTGGTCAGCAGAGTGCTGCGGCCGGACCGCGGCTTGGCGTGGCTGGCACAAGCCGCTCTGGACAGCAGCGTCGACCGGGCGCAGCTGCCCGGCGACGTGGTTCGGTTGCTGGCCGAGGAACTGCGCGCCGGGCGGGAGGCGGTGGCTGCTGCGAACAATGGGCATTTTCCAGCCTGAAGTCGCTGTTCAGCGGGGTGGCGTGGCGTCGGCAAGGGAGGCTCGTGTCGGCTGAGTGCGTGATCACACCGTGGTGATCATCCGTCAGCGACTGACCTCGGCGTTCGTCAGCATGAACAGTGTCCGCAGGAGCTTGGTGGCGTCTCGGGCGTTCAGGCGGACCTTGGTGAGGATGCGCCACGCCTTGAGGCCGGCGAAGCCGTGCCGTGAGCCGCGCGCTCGTGGCTGACGAGCCGCCTTCAGCCTGGTGTGGGTGCCGACGTTCGTCCTGGCTGGCGCGCGGCTGATCGCCCGCTGGAGCGGATTCCGGCGGTGACCGGTCGTGGTACCGCAGGCCGGGTCCGAGGCGAGGTCACCCGGGGGCGGCGGCTGCCGAGCGGCGGGGGGCGCCGGTCCGGTCCGGCGCCGTTTACTCGCATGGGCCGCCTCCTCGGGCTCGGCCGGATTCCGTCCGGTGTCCTGCGGCTACCCGGGCGGGTGTGCAGGAAACGGGTGCACTCAGAGCTGCGTCGTCACCGCGACCAGCAGCGCGGCCAGGCCCACGGCCAGCCAGGCCACGTAGTCGCCGAGCAACCCGGAGTGGAGGCGGCGCAGCGGCAGCACCGTCGCCCGGTACAGCCCGCCGGTGCCGCGTCGGGGGTCGCGGCGGACGGCCGCGGTCGCGAAGCCGGCGGCCAGCAGGGCGGAGAGCAGACCCAGCCCGGTGCCGGATGCCGTCCACCAGGCGTCCGGTGCGGCAGCGGCGGAGGGCGGGCCGGGCCGGTCGAGGACGTCGCGGAGGTAGCCGGTCCGGTCGATGAAGGCCGCCGCGCCGGACGCCAGCGCCCGTCCGACCCCCGGTAGGACACCGACGGCCAGGCAGCCGGTTAGCAGCAGCCCCGGCACGACGAGCATCGGCGCGGGCAGTCGGCGGCCCGGTTCGCGGATCTCCGGTTCCTCGCCCTCGCCGGTGGTCGCGGCCACCTCCGGGTGTTCGGAGGGCGGGGCGCCGACTCCGCCGAAGACCCGCAGGCCCGCGCGCAGCACCGCGCCGCCGGTGAGCGCGGAGACCAGCACGAACACGATCGGCAGCCAGGCGAGTTCACGTCCGGCGGCCTCCTCGGTGACGGCCTTGCCGAGTCCGGTGCCGAACGGTGGCAGCCCGGCCAGGGCGAGGCCACCGAGGACGAACAACGCGCCGGACAGCTTGAGTTTGAGGGCTCGACCGTGCAGTCCGTGTTCGTCCACGGAGCCGTAGCGGTCGAGTAGCACACCGGTGAGGCCGAACAGGGCGGCCTTGGCGCCTGCGTGGCCGGCCACGTACACCGCGGGCGTCGAAGAGGTCCCCGGTGAGCGCGAATCCGCACATCCCGGCCTCGAACAGCAGCAGCAGCGCGGGGAACATCCCGCCGCGCTCGCCGGAAGGTTCGTCGAAGTACCGCCAGGCGTAGCACAGCACGGCCAGGAGCAGGACGGCGGTGAGCAGGGCGAGGCCGCTGCCGAGCCGGTCGGCGACCAGGACGATGCCCACACCGTGGCCGCCGGTCGGCACCCAGCCGCCCAGCCAGGACACCGTCCGCCCGTCCGGGCCGGTCCGGGCCCACAGCAGGCAGAGGCAGGCCACGTCGGCGGCGGCCCAGACGGTGGCGAGTGCGTCGCGGCCCAGGCGCGGCAGCCACCGGCCGGCCACTGCCAGGACGGCTGCACCCAGCAGCGGGATGGCGACGGCGAGCGGGAGGAGGTCGGAGACGTTCAGGCCTGTCACCCCCGCAGCCCGGTCAGTTCCTCCGGGTCCACCGTGCCGTGCCGCTTGCGCAGTTGAATCACCAGGGAGAGGAGCAGCGCGGTGACGGTCGCGCCGACCACGATGTCGGTCAGCGCGAGCGCCTGGACCACCGGGTCGACCACCGGGGCGTCGATCGGCAGGTCGGAGTACACGGGGGCGGTGGCGCCGCTGCGGTAGCCGATCGCGAGCAGCAGGACGTACGTCGAGGACTGTGCGACGGCCAGGCAGCCGATGGCCTGCACCAGGTTGCGGCTGGTGACGAGGCCGTACAGGCCGGCGAGCAAGATCCAGCCGGCCACCAGGTAGGGGAAGACGTTCAACGGTCTCTCCTCGGGGTCCGGGGGACGACCTCGACCGTCTGGTCCAGGAAGTGCGCCAGCAGTACCACCACGCCGGAGGCGACCTCCACGCCGACGGCGGCGTTGATCACGGCGACCAGCCCGCTGGAGGACAGCTGGTTGAAGGTGCCGAGCGGCAGGGTGTTGGCGAGGTAGCCGGCGCCCTCGGCGAGGCCGATCAGCCCGAGCGCGGCGTAGGCCCCGGCGGCCAGGGCGTCCGCCACGTCCAGTGCGGCGAGCGGGCGGATCCGTTTGAGCACCAGGTAGTCGGCGGCGACGTAGGCCAGGTGCAGGGCGGTGGCGAGCGCCACACCGCCCTGGAAGCCGCCGCCGGGGCTCAACTGGCCGTGGGCGACCAGGTATCCGCCGGTCAGCAGGGTGACCGGCAGCAGGGTCGCGCCGAACAGCCGGGTGCTGGGCAGGACTGGTTCGGCGGCGGCGCGGCGCTTGCGCTCGTCCCGGGCCAGGCGCAGCAGCATGCCCGCGCCGAGCACCGAGCCGAACAGGATCGACTCCTCGCCGAGGGTGTCGAAGGCCCGCTGGTCGAAGTTGACCGAGGAGATGATGTTGGCCGTGTGCTGGGCCAGTCCGGCCGCCACCGCTCGCTCGCCGGAGGGATGTTGGACGCCACCGAAGGCAGGTAGTTCGGTCGCGGCGGAGATCAGGGCGGCGGCGAGGACGGCGGCGGCGGTGAGGAAGAGCCGCAGCCGGGCGGTGCGGCTCACTCGGCTCGGTCCGGGCGGTCGGCTCGGGCGCCGCTGCCCGCTGCCAACTCGTCGGAGTGCTCCTCGCGGCGAACCCGGCGGACGGTCAGCAGGATGAGCAGCGGGGTGATCGCGCTGCCCACGCCGAGCTGGGAGAGCGCGACGTCCGGGGCCTGGAGGACAGTGAACAGCAGCGCGAGGCAGAGTCCGAGCAGGGCGAGGACGGCGGCCTGCCGGACCGGGTCACGGGTGAGCGCGGCGGCGGTCGCGGTGACGGCGGTGAGCAGCAGCGCGAGCACGAGCAGGCCGTTGTTCACCGCGTGGCCTCCCGTTCGGCGTGCACCGTGGTCCGGGCGACGGCCATGGTGGTGACGGTGCCGCCGGCGGCCAGTAGTAGGCCGATCACCAGCAGTTTGGCGGCTGCCCGGCCCGGTCCGGTGTCCAGCGCGAGGGCGAGGGCGACCAGGGGCGCGCCCAGGGCGGCGGCGGGGGAGAGGGCGTGCAGTCGCAGGTACGGGCCGGGCAGCACGACGAGGGCGAGGGCGGCGAGCAGTAAGGCGGTGGTGCCCGCGCACAGCAGGACCAGCGCGACGTCGTGGCGGCCCGTCACCGCTGCCTCCCGGCCAGGAGGCGGGTGAACACCAGCGTCCCGGCGGGCGCGAGCACGGCGAGGTCCAGCGCCAGGTCGGTGTACGAGGTGCGGCTGAATCCCTGGGCGAGCAGCAGCAGGACCACGGACGTCACCGTCGCGGCGAGGTTGAGCGCGGCCAGCCGCTGCTGCGGTGTGCCGCGCAGCCCGAGCAGCAGGCTGGGGCCGACCCCGCCGGCGGTGAGGAGGGCGGCCGCCAGAAGTCAGGCGTTCACCGGGCGTCTCCGGTCAACGCCCGCTCCAGCGCGGAGACTTCACCGCCGAGCGCGTGCACGGTCAGGCTGCCGTCCACGGCGTCCACGGCGATCGCGCCCGGAGTCGCGGACAGCAGCGCTGCGGCCCAGGCCGGTCCGGCGCCGGGGGCGAGCCGGACGGTGCGGAACCCGCACCTGCGGTGCCGCGGCGAGAGTACGGCGAGCGCGAGCCGACCGGCGTCGGCCAGCAGGGTCCACGGGAACGCCCAGAGCGCTTGCGCGAGTCGGGCCGCTCCACCGGTGGCAGCCCCCGAAGCGCGCCGCACCGCGACGGCACCGACCGCGCCGAGGAGCGCGACGCCGCCGCCGACCGCCACCTCCAGCGGTGTCACCGAGCTGATCAGCACGGTGTTCAGTAACAGCAACACCCCCCACCAGAGCAGGAGTTCGACCGCCGTCCGCATCGCACCACCCTCGTGACAGGTCCTTGGGGCGCCCGCCGCCGTGGCGGGCGCCCCAGGTCTACCGTCCGGTCGACGGGCACGTGCCGCGCGCAACGCCGCCGGACGCGCGATCGCCGTACCGGACCACCCGTTCGCCGGACGGAGGAGCCGAAACCTCCGATGATCAGCCCGGCCGGTTAGGCTGTGCGGGCTCCGGCTCCCGGGCCGGCTCGGTCGCCTCCTGCGGCTCCCGCATGTGGGCCGTCTCCGTGGCGTCGCACTCCGGACCGTCCTGCGGCCTCTCCTCCTCCTCCTCCTCCGGCACGGGTGGCGGTCCGCCCTCACCGGTCATTCGGGACTCCGGTGTCTCGACCGGCACCGGCGGGTCCTTCGGAACGGGCTTTCCGGGTCGCTCATCGCGTCCACCTCATGGGGGCGGCTGGTCAGGGCCGGAAGCACGCACCTTGATCGCGCTGTCCTGTTCGCTCGTGGTTCAGTCCTTCCCAGCGTCCTTGACCTTCTCGGCGGCCTGCTTCAGGTCGCTCTTGACCTGCTTGCCGCGGCCCTCGGCCTCGACGACCCGGTCGCCCATGGCCTTGCCGGCGGCCTCCTTGGCCTTGCCGTGAGCCTTCTCCGCCGCGTTGCGCAGCTTCTCCTCGGTACCCATGGCGGGAACTCCTCTCGTGACGGGGACGATGTCCGTCCTGCGCCGCGCCTGCCCAGGACCGCTGGTTTCACACCATGTCGCGGGCACTGCCGCTCACCGCCCCCGGGCGAGCGCGCGGGCCGCGGCCCCGAGGAGCACCGCCCCGCCGGTGGCGAGCAGGCCGTGGTGCTGGGAGGCCCGCAGCTGGGTGCTGTGCTCGTGGGCCTCGTCGTCGAAGCGGCCGTGGGCGCCGAGGTCCCGGGTGGCGTCGCCCGGTGCCCAGAGGCTGGCCCGGTCCTGCACGCGGTGCGGCCCGTCGTCCTGCTGGGCGTCGATCCCGGCGCGGGCGAGGTAGCGGTCGAGCAGGCCGGGGGCGAGCGCGTTGGCGATCAGGGCGGCCGTGGTGCTGGCGCCCACCCAGTGCTCGCGGCGCCCGGGGTGGTCGGCGGCGTAGCGGACGGCGCGGGCGGCCAGCTCGGGCTGGTGGACGGGCGGGACGGGCCGGGCCCGGTCGCGCAGCCGGTTCAGCACCGGGTCGAACTGTGGGGTGTTGACCGCGGACAGCTGCACCATGGTCACGCGCACCCCCGAGCCGCTGGCCAGGAGTTCGCAGTGCAGCGCCTCGTGCCGGCCCTGGGGGCGTGCTTGGCGTCGCTGTAGGTGATCGCCGAGCCGATCTGCACGATCGTGCCGTGGTCGCGCGGCAGCATCCGGCGCAGCGCGGCCCGGGCGGCGTTGACGTAGCCCAGGTAGGTGACTTCGGCGACCCGGCGGAACTCGGCGGGGCTGATCTCGGTGAAGGGCGCGAACACCGAGACGAAGGCGCCGTTGACCCAGACGTCGATCGGGCCGAACTCCGCCTCGGCCCGGGCGGCTGCCGCCTCGCAGGCCTCCGGGTCGGAGACGTCCGCCAGGATCGGCGAGCCGGCCGCGTCGGCCTGTGCGAAGGCGGTGCGCAGCCCGGCCGCGCCCCGGGCGACCAGCACCAGGCGGTCGCTTCTGGCGGCGAAGGCCCGTACGCAGGCTCGGCCGACTCCCGCGGTGGCGCCGGTGATGACCACGGTGCGGGGCTTCGAACGCGGGTTGATCGTCGTGGCCGGGCGTCTTGCCGGACGGGCACCGCCGAAACGTCACGAGCCGGGGCCCGGATCGGGGTCGTCCGGTGGCTGGGCGCACTTGCCGTTGTTCCGGTGCAGGCGCCAGACGGGTAGCAGCAGCCAGCAGGACGCGAACCAGAACATGACGGCTCCGCTGATCCAACCGGAGACCGCCGATCCGGTCGCGACCCGCAGCAGGAGCAGCAGGGCCGAGCCGATGGTGAGCGCCAGCAGTACGAGGCCAGTGGCCACCAACCGGGCTGCAGCGTCGACCAGTTGGGGTTTGAGGCGGTGCCCGGCGAAGATCCGGTGGTAGGCGACCGGGGAGGTCAGCGCTCCGGTGGCGAGTGCCCCGAGGACGACCGTGGACACGTACAGTCCCCGGTCGAAGCCGCCGAGCTGGGCGAAGCGCGGCATGAAGACCACGCTCAACAGGAAGCCGAAGAGGATCTGCGAGCCGGTCTGGGCGACCCGCACCTCCTGGAGCAGGTCGCCCCAGCGCCGGTCCGCCCGCTCCTCGGGCGTCTCCCGGCGGCCGGTCCGGGGCACGGAACCGCCGTCGCGCCCGGTGTCCGGCCTCGTCATGGTCCATCGCCTCTGCCTTCTGCTTTGTCTGTGCGTGTAGCCGCACTGGGGGTGGGCAAACGCGCGGTATGGCTGACCAGCAGACGGAGTGCCTGGCCCAACCCGGGGCAGCGCCGCAGGCTCCGGTCGTCCGGGTGGTCTGCGGTGCCGCGCGGGATGATGGCCTGGACGGCCCCTGCCGTCCCGGTCGGACCGGGAGCGTGCCATGCCGCGGCCAACCGAGGAACCCCGTCCAGGCGACGGGCACAGCGGGGCCGGCGGGTCTGCGTGTCGCCGTGGCGGACGAAGGGATGGTGCGGATCGTCACCGTGGCGGGCGAGCTGGACCACGACACGGCGGACGGATTGCGTACCGCGCTCGGCTGGCCCGTGGAAGAAGGCACCGAGCGGATCGTGGTCGATCTCGCGGAGCTGTGGTTCTGCGAGTCGACGGGACTTAATCTCCTCCTGCACGCCCGCCTGGACGCCCAGACGGCCGGGATCCGGCTGGAACTCGCGGGTCTGCGACCGATCGTGGCCCAGCTGTTCGCGATCACCGGGGGGCGACAGCGTGCTGGGGAGTTCCCTCGAACTCGGATCGGCACTGAAGCTGCCGGGCCCGGCGCCGGGCTCGCGGCGTCCCTGCAGCCGCCGGTGGTGGTCCTTCGTCCGAGTCGGAATTGAGGAGGCGGGTCATGTACTGCTCCGGGGACGGCTCGCTGCCGGGCCCCGACCGGACGTCGGGGGCCGGACAGACCAGACGGCTCGCGCTCAGCGGCAGCGAGGGCCCTGTGCGGCGCAGCCGTGAGTTCAGCCGGCAGGCCCTGGAACGCTGGCACTGGCTGCCCGCCGTGGACGACCATCAGCGGGCCGTCGCCGAGGACGTCCTGCTGATGGTCTCGGAACTGGTCACCAACGCCTGCCTGCACGCCCCCGGAGGCCCCCGCGAGCTGCGGCTGAACTGGAACGGCACTCGACTGCGGGTGGAAGTCTCGGACTCCAGGACTCCGTTGGGAAATTCGCAAACCGGGCTGGGTGATCAGGCTGCCAGGTCGAGTGCGGCGAGGTGCGAGATTCGTGTCTTGCCGAGTGGTGT
>NZ_JBIWPN010000088.1:0-18438 GCF_044768305.1 Kitasatospora sp. NPDC101155
TGTCCTGTGGGCCCTCATCCGTGACGGACGGTGCTACGAAGAAGAACCGTCCGTCACAGCGATGGCTTGACAACAGCATTAGGAGGTCAGGTCAGAGCTGGTGCCGGTTGCGGTGTCCATCCGGAACGGCAGGATGTAGCCGTCGGAGTTCGAATACGGCTGGTAGAAAACGGACTTGCCGCTGGGCAGGTTGATCGCGTTCCGGTCGCCGAAGCCCCGGACAGCGTTCATCGTGCCGTAGTAGTGGTCGAAGGCGCGGTTCTCCTGCATGAAGATCAGGACGTGCTGGACGTCGTTGATGGTGCCGGTGACCGCCGGGGCGGCGAGGGCCTTCTGCAGGCACTCGGGGAGGACGGAGAACGCGGCGGTCGCGCCGGCGGCGGCCGCGGCGAGACCCATGAACGAGCGGCGGGAGACGGGGGTCACGAGGGGCTCCTCTTGTCTTGACAAGTTGTTTCCCGACTTGGCTGGACAAGTTTGAGGAGCGCGGGCGCACCGGGACCACCCTCGTGCAGTGAACGCCTCCGGTCCGAGCGATGACGCGGACATGGCCTGGCGGCCGGGCGGATCGGGGCCCGGACCACGGCGCGATCAGGGTGCGGACACGCGGAAGCCGCCGGGGCGGGACGCACCCCCGGCGGCTGCTACGACGGTCGGATCAGACGGCGGGCCGGGCCTCCGGAAGCGACGGGATGTCGGCGACGCTGTCCAGCACGTGGGTGTGCGGGTGCCCCTCGAAGTCGTCGCGGGTGAGCTCCCCGGTCAGGACGCCGATCACCACACCGGCCCCGGCGTTGGCACCGGCCTCGACGTCCACGACGGTGTCGCCGGCCGCCAGCACCCGACGGGTGTCGATGACCCCGGTCTTCTCCATCGCCCGGTGGATCATGTGCGGCGCCGGACGCCCGCGCGGGACCTCGTCCGAGGTGACGACCGCGTCGAGATTGCCGCCCTCGCCCGTGGACCAGCCGAGCGACTCCAGCAGCGGGTACGCGACGTCGTCGCTGAAGCCGGTGGTCAGGGCCACCTTGATGCCGCGTCGGCGCAGCTCGGCCAGGGCCTCCTCGACGCCGGGGATGGCTTGCGGGGGAGTGGTCCGGTAGGCCTCGCGCAGGAACTCGCGGAAGGCCGTGTAGCCGTCCTCGACGAGTTCCGGGGTCGGGGTGCCGCCGCCGAGGCGGACCAGGGCGGCGATGGCCTCGCGCTTGTCGGTGCCCATCCAGGTCTGGAGGTCGGCCTCGGCGACCGGCACCCCGGTGCGCTCGACGGCGGTGCGCAGGGCCCGGTAGACGGCACCGTCCTCGTTGATGGTGGTCCCGGCCATGTCCAGGGCGGCGAGCTCGATCACGATGTCAGTCCTCTTCGGTGCGGTAGCGGCCGATGACGGTACGGCCGTTGATGGTGTTCTCGATGGTGAAGGTGGACATGGCGGGCAGGTAGCGGTCGTCCGCGTCCTCCAGCGGCACGCCCTGGCTCGACGTGGTGAGCCGCCGTACGCGCAGCAGCGGGGCGCCGACGGCGACATGCAGGAGCTCGGCGTCGCCCGGTTCGGCGGCGACGGCGTCGATGGTGTGCCGGGCGTGGTGCAGGTCGACCTCGCGGCGCAGCAGCTCCTCGTAGACGGACCCGCTGTCCGGGTCGAAGTCGAACAGGATCCGGCCGACCTCGTGGACGAAGGTGGAGCGCTCCAGCATGGCCGGAACGCCGTCCAGCAGTCGCAGCCGGACCAGTTCGACGACCGGTTCGCCCTCGGTGAGGCCGAGCCGGGCCGCCGCCTCCGGGGTCGCCCGGCGGCGGGCCACCTCGACGGTCGTCTGCCCGGGCTCGCGGCCGATGCTGCGGGCCCACTGGGTGAAGGACAGGAAGGTGCCGAACGGCTGGGAGGGGGCCGAGCGGCGGGCGACCGGCGGTTTCCCGCGCCCGCCGACCAGGCTGCCCTCACGGCGCAGCATGGCCAGGGCCTGGCGGACCGGGCCGCGGGAGGTCCCGAACTCGGCGCAGAGCTGCGACTCGCTGGGCACCGGCTCGCCCTCGGGCCACTCGCCGGACTCGATGCGGCGCTGGAACTCGGCGCCGAGCCGTTGGTGGAGAGGAAGCTCATCACTTGTCTTCACAAGCCGACTATGACACTCGGGGGCGGAACTTCTCAAGGCGGGATCACCTGCGGGTTTCCCCGGACGGCCGTCCGTCCCCTGCGTTCGTCGAGCGGATGAACAAGCGGTAACTTGTACATACATCTCTTGACCTCGACGCCCACCAACCCGGAACCTGGAGCCATGAGCAGCAGCACGCCCACCACCGCCCCCGCCGAATCCCGTACGCACACCCCCGCCGCGCCCGGCCGTAGCGACGTGGTGATCGTCGGGGCCGGCATCATCGGCCTGGCCCACGCCTTCGAAGCGCTGAGCAAGGGGCTGTCCGTCACCGTCGTCGACCGCGACCGGCGGCCCGTCGGCGCCTCGGTCCGCAACTTCGGCCACTGCTGCATCAGCGCCCAGGACGGCGAACTGCTCGCCCTCGCCCAGCGTTCCCGGCCCGGCTGGCTGCGCGCCGCCGAGGCCGCCGGCATCTGGGCCGCGGAGGCCGGCACCCTGGTGGTCGCCCGGTCGGCGACCGAGGCGGCCGTCCTGGAGGAACTGCGCGCCGAGCGCGGCGGCGACGCCGTCGAGCTGCGCACCGCCGCGCAGACGGCCGCGCTGCTGGGCCGCGCGGACGGCGCGGCCGGCGACCTGGTGGGCGGCGCGCTGCTGCCCGCCGACCTGCGGGTGAACCCGCGCGAGGCGGCGCCCGGCCTGGCCCGCTGGGTGGTCGAGCAGCCGCAGGGCCGGATCCTGTGGGGCACCGCCGTCACCGGCGTCGAATCCGGGACGGTGCACACCACCCGCGGCCAGGTCCACGGTGACCGGATCCTGATCTGCGTCGGCCACGACCTGGACTACCTGTTCCCCGACATCGCGGAGGACCACGGGGTCCAGCGCTGCCGGCTCACCATGGCACGGGCCGAGGCCCCGGCCGGCTTCCGCACCGACTCCGCGGTGCTGACGGCCACTTCGATGCTCCGCTACGACGCCTTCACCTCCCGCCCGTCGGCCGCCGGGCTGCGGGAGGAGGTGCTCGGGCACAGCGCGGAGCTGCTGGAGATCGGCGCCAACGTGATGTTCACCAGGCTCCCGGACGGCGCCGTGCTGGTCGGAGACTCGCACCACTACGACGCCACCACGCCGCCGTTCATCGACGAGCGCACCTATGAGCTGCTGATCGGGGCCGTCGCCGAGGTCCTGGGCGTCGAGCGCCTGCGGATCCTCGAACGCTGGCAGGGTGTCTACGCCAGCAGCCCCCGCGGCCCGCTGCTGGTGCGCGACCTGGCACCGGGGGTCCGGGCGATCTCGGTCACCTCGGGCATCGGCATGACGCTGTCCTTCGGCCTCGCGGCCGCCACCTTCGACGGCACGCTCGCCCCGACCGCCTGACCGGCCGGGCTCGCCCGAGCTGCCTGACCTCCTGATCCGCTCGTCCGGGGCCGCCCGGTGGCTGGCGCCACCGGGCGGCCCCGTTCGGGTTGCGGCCCGTCCCGAAAGGGGAACCAAGTTGGCCACTTGACTGTACAAGTGGCCAACGACAGTGGCCGAATCTTGCGGTGCTGCGGTGTGACGCCACCTCCAATGGCGGCACCCGGTCCGCCATCGTCACCTTCCGTGCTGGAATCGACTCCCTGCGTGAGAGGATCTCGGGGTCAGTGCGACCCGAACGCAAAGGACAGAACACATGGCCGAGCGCCAGAACGGCACCGTGAAGTGGTTCAACGACGAGAAGGGCTACGGCTTCATCACCCCGGAGTCGGGCCCTGACCTCTTCGTACACTTCCGAGCGATCGAGGGGGGCGGTTTCAAGTCGCTGGTCGAGGGTCAGAAGGTCACCTTCGAGGCCGTCCAGGGCCAGAAGGGGATGCAGGCCGACAAGGTCCAGGTCGTGGGGTAGCGATCGCCGCACCGGTGGGCGGTGACTTCGGCCCGGCCGACCGGGGCCCCGGCTCGACGGCCTTGCCCCGGTCCGGCCGGGGCCGGTGTCGCGGGTGTGGCCGTGCACCGGGATCCAGGGCGCTGGGGATCCTCCTGCGCCGGGATGTCGCTCGCCGGCTCCTGGCCTCGCGCCTTCAGGACAGGATTGACCGACTTCTCGTCAGATGCGCCGAGGCCGCGCCTCGTCGCGTCTGGGTCGTCGCCACGCATGCGAGGTCCGGGGGGAGCCTCAGGCCAGGAAGCCCCGCAGCAGTGCGGCCGTAGCGGCGAGGTGTTCCTCGGTGGCGCGTCGGGCGGCGTCACCGTCGCCGGCGAGGATCGCCCGGACCATCGCCCGGTGCTGCTCGGCGGCGTGCTCGATGTTCCGGTCCAGCATGGGGATGGCGTTGAGCAGGTCGTTGAGACGCATCCTGGCCTCGGCGATGGCCGTGGCAAGGGTGGGGGAGCCGGTGAGCTCGCCGATGGCGAGGTGGAAGCGCGAGTCCAGCTGGCGGTACTGCTCCGGCGGGGCTCCCTCCAGGTCGGTCAGCCGGCTCTCCAGGTGGGCCCGCTGGTCGGGGGAGAGCGGGCGACGGGCGGCCGCCTCGGCGGCGCCGACCTCCAGCACCTGGCGGTAGGTCAGCGCGTCCTCCAGCGCGCCGCCGAGGTCGCGGGCCGCGCGGCGCAGGTCGGCGACGTCCGGTGCGGGCAGACGGTAGGTGACGAAGGTGCCGCCGTACCGGCCGCGGCGGGGTTCGACACAGCCGGCCTGCTGCAGCGTGCGGAGCGCCTCGCGCAGGGTCTCCCGGCTGACGCCGAGCCGGCCGGCGAGATCCCGTTCGGCGGGCAGTCGGTCGCCGAGGTCGAAGACGCCGAGCTTGATCGCCTGGAGCAGCCTCTCGACGGTCTCCTCGAAGGCGTTGCCGGTCCGGACCGGGCGGAAGATCGCCCCGGCCTGCCAGTCGAGGCGCGCCTGCTCACGTGTTTCGTCCACGTCCACGCCGGAATCGTACCTATGAACGGGTTCCCCGGACTCGTTCCCTCCTCGCTCTTGACGCGGCCCCGATCCAGCCGGAACGATGCTGCTCACCCACCCAATGGACTGATTCCAGGCCATTGAAGAGCCGTCCGACCGTCGAACTCGTCGGGGCGACCGCGCCACGCCGTCGTGGCCGCGTGCTCCCCGGCACACCCTCAACCCCCAGGGGTGCCCATGACCGACGCACGCTCACCCGACCACCCTGCCCCCGACGTGTTTCCGGCGAACACCGCCCCCGTTTCCGCCGACGAACAACGGCTCCGCGAGCTGGGCTACACCCAGGAGCTGGCCCGCTCGATGTCCGGGTTCTCCAACTTCGCCGTCTCCTTCTCCATCGTCTCCATCCTGTCCGGCTGCCTGACCCTGTACGGGACGGGGATGAACACCGGCGGCCCCGCGATGATCATCTGGGGCTGGCCGGTGGTCGGCCTCCTCACGCTCTGCGTCGGCCTGGCGATGGCCGAGATCTGTTCCAGCTACCCGACGGCCGGCGGGCTCTACTACTGGTCCGCCAAGCTGACCCGCACCCGCGGCCCGGCCTGGAGCTGGTTCACCGGCTGGTTCAACTTCCTCGGCCAGGTCGCGGTGACCGCGAGCGTCGACTACGGTGCCGCGTTCTTCACCAACGCCTTCCTGACGCTCCGCTTCGGCGTCGAGGCCAGCCCCGCGCACACCATGGAGATCTTCGCGGTCATCCTGGTGGTGCACGGCCTGCTCAACACCTTCGGGGTGCGCCTGGTCGCGGTCCTCAACAGCGTGTCCGTGTGGTGGCACCTGATCGGCGTCGCGATCATCGTCGGCGCGCTGGCGTTCCTCCCCGAGCGGCACGCCTCCGTCTCCTTCGTCCTCACCGAGTTCGTCGACAACACCGGTTTCCACAACCAGTTCTACGTCGCGATGCTCGGCCTGCTGATGGCCCAGTACACCCTCACCGGCTACGACGCCTCCGCGCACATGACCGAGGAGACCCACGACGCCGCCCGCTCAGGCCCCCGGGGCATCGTCAACGCCATCACCGTCTCCCTGGTGGCGGGCTGGATCCTGCTGCTCGGCATCACCTTCGCCATCCGCGACTACGACGGCGCGCTCAACAGCAACACCCAGGTCCCGCCGGCGCAGATCTTCATCGACGCGATCGGCGACGGCGGCGCCCAGCTGCTCCTGCTCATCGTCATCGGCGCCCAGTTCTTCTGCGGCATGGCCTCCGTCACCGCCAACTCCCGCATGATCTACGCCTTCTCCCGCGACGGCGCGCTCCCCGGTTCCCGCCTGTGGCACCGGATCTCCCCGCGCACCCAGACCCCGACCAACGCCGTCTGGCTGGCGACCGGCGGCGCCCTGCTGCTCGGACTGCCCGCGCTCTGGAACTCCACCGCCTACACCGCCGTGACCTCCATCTCCGTCATCGGCCTCTACATCTCCTACGTCATCCCGGTGTACCTGCGGCTGCGTCAGGGCGAGGACTTCCCGCGCGGCCCCTGGCACCTGGGCCGCTGGAGCCGGCCGATAGGCATCGTCGCGGTCGGCTGGACGGCGGTGATCACCGTCCTGTTCATGCTCCCCACCGCCAGCCCGATCACCGCCGAGAGCTTCAACTACACCCCCGTCGCCGTGGCCGTCGTGCTGGGCTTCGCCGGCCTGTGGTGGCTGGCCTCCGCCCGCCACTGGTTCACCGGGCCCCACGTCAACGCCGAGCCGAAGGCCCCCGACGCCCCGGACACCGAACTGGAGACCCGATGACCACCCCCCGGCTCACCCTCGACGAACTGCGCGCCCGCGTCGCCGACGGGTCCGTCGACACCGTCGTGCTCGCCATGACCGACATGCAGGGGCGCCTCCAGGGCAAGCGCGTCGCCGCCGAGTACTTCCTCGACGACGTGGTGCCCGGCGCCGCGGAGGGCTGCGGCTACCTGCTGGCCGTCGACATCGACATGAACACCGTCGACGGGTACGAGATCTCGTCCTGGGAGAACGGCTACGGTGACCTGACGTTGCGCCCCGACCTGGCCACCCTGCGGTCCGTCCCCTGGCACCCCGCCACCGTCATGGTCCAGTGCGACGTCGTCCACCACGACGGCACCCCGGTGGCCGTCTCCCCGCGGCAGGTCCTGCAGCGCCAGCTGGACCGGCTGGCCGGCTACGGCTGGCAGGCCCAGGCCGCCACCGAGCTGGAGTTCATCGTCTTCCGGGACAGCTACGAACAGGCCTGGGACAAGGACTACACCCGCCTCACCCCGGCCAACCAGTACAACGTCGACTACTCCATCCTCGGCACCGGCCGGATCGAACCCCTGCTGCGCCGGCTCCGCAACGGCATGGCCGGCGCCGGCCTCACCGTCGAGTCCGCCAAGGGCGAGTGCAACCTCGGCCAGCACGAGATCGCCTTCAAGTACGCCGACGCCCTCACCACCTGCGACAACCACGTCGTCTACAAGACCGGTGCCAAGGAGATCGCCGCCCAGGAGGGCTGCAGCCTCACGTTCATGGCGAAGTACGACGAACGCGAGGGCAACTCCTGCCACATCCATCTGAGCCTGCGCGACGAGCAGGGCGCCCCGGTGTTCGCCGGTGACCGTCCGCACGGCTTCTCCCGCACCATGGAGCACTTCCTCGCCGGACAGCTCGCCTGCCTGGCCGACTTCGCCCTGCTGCTCGCACCCACCGTCAACTCCTACAAGCGCTACGTGCCCGGCAGCTTCGCACCCACCGCCATTGCCTGGGGCCGCGACAACCGCACCTGCGCCCTGCGCGTGGTCGGTCACGGCCCTTCACTGCGCTTCGAGAACCGCGTCCCCGGCGGCGACGTCAACCCGTACCTCGCGGTCGCCGCCCTGATCGCGGCCGGACTGCACGGCGTCGAGCAACAGCTCGAACTCGAACCGGAGTTCACCGGCAACGCGTACGCCTCCGCCGCGCCCCGGGTGCCCGCCACCCTGCGCGACGCGGTCGACGCCTTCGAACGCAGCGCAGTCGCCACCGAGGCCTTCGGCAAGGACGTCGTCCGGCACTACACCCACGCCGGACGCACCGAACTGGCCTCCTACGAGCGGGCGGTGACCGACTGGGAGCGGCGCCGCGGATTCGAGCGGCTGTGAACCGCGCCGACCGCCGACCGCTGATCGGCATCACCAGCTACCAGGACGACGCCGGCTGGTCCGTCTGGAACCAGCGCGCCTCCCTCGTGCCCCAGACGTACGTCGACGCCGTCGTCCGGGCGGGCGGCACCCCGGTGCTGCTGCCACCGCAACCCGGCGGGGCCGACCACCTGCTCGACGCCCTGGACGGGCTCGTCCTCGCCGGCGGACCGGACATCGACCCGGCTCGGTACGAGGCGACCGCCGATGCACGCACCGGCCCGCCCCACCACGCCCGCGACGACTGGGAGAGTCGGCTCCTGGGCACCGCCCTGGCCCGGGACCTGCCGGTGCTCGGCATCTGCCGCGGCATGCAGCTGCTCAACGTCGAGCTCGGCGGCACCCTCCTCCAGCACCTGCCCGACGAGAGCCACCAGATCGTTCCCGCCCGCTTCGTCCGCCACCGGGTCGGCCTGGTGGACGGCAGTCGGCTCGCCGCCGTCCTGGGGGCGGCTGCCGAGGTCTCCTGCTACCACCACCAGGCCGTCGACCGGCTCGGCACCGGTCTGCGGGTCACCGCCTGGAGCGCGGACGGCGTCGTCGAGGCGCTCGAACTTCCCGGCCACCGCTTCGCATTGGGCGTCCAGTGGCACCCCGAGACCGACCCGGACGACATGCGGGTCCTCCGCGCGCTCGTCACCGCCAGTCAGACCACCTCCATGCACAGGGAGACAGCTCCATGACCGAACCGGACCTCTTCGAGGTCGTCAACCCCGCCACCGAGGAGGTGATCACCACCGTCGAACTGGCCGGCCTCGCCGAAACCGATGCCGCCGTCGCCCGGGCCCACGCCGCTTTCGACACCTGGCGCCGGGTGGCACCCGCCGACCGAGCACGGCTGCTGCGCTCCTTCGCCGCCGCCGTCGACGCCGACCGCGAGCACCTTGCTGCCCTGGAGGTCGCCAACGCCGGCCACACCATCGGCAACGCACGCTGGGAGGCCGGCAACGCGCGTGACGTCATCGAGTACTACGCCGCAGCGCCCGAGCGGCTGTTCGGCCGACAGATCCCGGTGTCCGGCGGCATCGATGTCACCTTCCAGGAACCGATCGGCGTGGTCGGGGTCATCGTGCCGTGGAACTTCCCGATGCCGATCGCCGCCTGGGCCCTGGCCCCGGCGCTGGCCGCCGGCAACACCGTCATCGTCAAACCGGCCGAACTCACCCCGCTCACCGCCCTGCGCCTCGGCGAACTCGCCCTCCAGGCCGGGATTCCGGAAGGCGTGCTGCAGATCCTGCCCGGCCGCGGCCCGGTCGTCGGACAGCGCTTCGTCACCCACCCCGACGTGCGCAAGGTGGTGTTCACCGGCTCGACCCGGGTCGGCAAGGAGATCATGGCGGGCTGCGCCGCCCAGGTGAAGCCCGTCACCCTCGAACTCGGCGGCAAGAGCGCCAACATCGTCTTCGCCGACGCCGACCTCGCCAAGGCCGCCGCGACGGCCCCGTACGCGGTCTTCGACAACGCCGGCCAGGACTGCTGCGCCCGCTCCCGGATCCTGGTCGAGGCGTCCGTGTTCGACGACTTCCTGGCGCTCCTGGAGCCGGCCGTCCGCGGCGTGCGGGTCGGTGACCCGGGCGACGAGAAGACCGAGATGGGACCGCTGATCTCCGCCGCCCACCGGGAGCGGGTCGCCTCCTACGTCCCGGACGGGTCGGCCGTCGCCTTCCGCGGCAGCGCCCCCGACGGGCCCGGCTTCTGGTACCCGCCGACCGTCCTCGCGCCCGTGCGGCACGACGACCGCGTCTTCACCGAGGAGATCTTCGGCCCGGTCGTCGCGGTCGTCCCGTTCCGCGACGAACAGGACGCCCTGCGCATCGCCAACGCCACCGAGTACGGGCTGTCCGGCTCCATCTGGACCAGGGACGTCGGGCGCGCACTGCGGGTCTCGCGCGGCGTGGACGCCGGCAACCTGTCCGTCAACTCGCACTCCTCGGTGCGCTACACCACGCCGTTCGGCGGCTTCAAGCAGTCCGGCCTCGGTCGCGAGCTCGGTCCGGACGCCCTCGACGCCTTCACCCAGACCAAGAACGTCTTCATCTCCACGGAGGAGTGATCAGCATGACCCAGCGACTCGACGGCCGGGTGGCCGTCATCACCGGCGCAGGCAGCGGCATCGGCCTGGCGACCGCCCGCCGCTTCGCCGCCGAGGGCGCCAAGGTGGTCTGCGTCGACCTCGACGCGGAGACCGGCGCCAAGGCCGCGAACGAGGTCGGCGGCCTCTTCATCGAGGCCGACGTCACCGACGAGCAGGCGGTGCGCGACCTCTTCCAGCGGGTCGTCGACGAGTACGGCCGGCTCGACATCGCCTTCAACAACGCGGGCATCTCGCCGCCGGACGACGACTCCATCCTCACCACCGGCCTGGACGCCTGGAAGCGGGTCCAGGAGGTCAATCTGACCAGCGTCTACCTGTGCTGCAAGTACGCGATCCCGCACATGCAGCGCCAGGGCAAGGGGTCGATCATCAACACCGCCTCGTTCGTCGCGGTGATGGGCGCCGCCACCTCGCAGATCTCCTACAGCGCCTCCAAGGGCGGAGTGCTGGCCATGTCCCGCGAGCTGGGCGTGCAGTTCGCCCGCGAGGGCATCCGGGTCAACGCGCTCTGCCCCGGCCCGGTGAACACCCCGCTGCTGCAGGAACTGTTCGCCAAGGACCCGGAGCGGGCGGCCCGTCGACTGGTCCACATCCCGCTCGGCCGCTTCGCCGAGCCCGAGGAGATCGCCGCAGCGGTGGCCTTCCTCGCCTCCGACGACTCGTCCTTCATGACCGCCAACACCTTCCTCGTGGACGGCGGCATCTCCGGCGCCTACGTGACGCCGCAGTAGCGGAGCCCACCCCCGGAGGACACCGACGGCTCGCCCCCCCCGTGACAGGGGCGGGCGAGCCGGAGCCTGGCCAGGGTGCTTCAACCGGTTCGCTCCGGACCGCCCGAACGAGGCCGCCCTGGTGCACCGGGCTGCCTAACCTGCCAGCCGGGCGATGTCATCGGCGATGCCACCCAAGGGCCCGACCGTGCCGATCGAACGGAACCAGTCCCACACTCGAGCGCGTGGTAGAGCCGGTAGAGTTCGAGCCGCTCGACGGCGTCGGCGGGAAGCGGCCCGTAGCCTTCGAACAGCGCGCTGCGTTCCGGCTCACCTCGGCCGAGGGAGTAGTAGTCGGTCTTGGCCAGGTCGATCAGCGGGTCTGCGGCGATCGCGTGACGGTTCTCCCTAGCTCAGGGGCCTGATGGACCCTGCGGAGTCAGCGAAATGTCAGCAAGACTCCGAGGAGCGCGAACCGATCACGGCGACCATCCAGCTCATCCGCGGCATGGGGTCGCGGACGACGTCTACCGGGTCCACGAACAGGTCAACCAGGTGACCAAGAGCTACGCGCGCCTCAAGCACCGCAAGGAGGGTGACTACCGCGACGTCCCCCTGCCGGCTTCGGTGAAACGCAGCATCGAGTGGTGCGCCCACACGTGCGGCACTACGGACGACGGGTACCTTCTGCCCAGCACCAGGGATATCTCGCGCCCCTTCGGGGGGTGGGTCATCACCGAACAGTGGCAGAAGATCAAGGAGTTCGGCGAAGTCGACATCCCCGACGGCATGGTCGTCCACGGTCTGCGGCACTTCTTCGCGTCGAACTGCCTCGCGAACAACATCCCGATCACCGACGTGGCAGAGTAGGTGGGCCACCGGAGCGTCGACATCACGTTCAAGATCTACCGCCACCTGATGCCCGGCTCGATCGGCCTAACGCGCCGGGCAGGCCCGTCCCCCTGGCCGATCACCCGTGTTTACGACGTGTGGTGCGAGGCCATGGGTCCAGCCCGACCGGCGCTTCTTCAAGATTCGGCAGACGCACTGCGACCACGGACGGCCCCTGCCTGATCCGGCGCACCAGCGGCAGCAGAGCGCGCACCGCCCCCGCGCCCGCCCGCGGATACGCCTCCCGCACCCCGAGACCCCGCGTGCGCGGTGGCGAGCCTGCCACCTTGCCGCACCGTCGCAAGAAGGGATTCCTGCGCTTTGCCCTTGCTCGATCACTCTTGGCGATATGTTCTTCTCACCCGATGGGGCCGGGCAGTGCAGCGCACCTGCCCGTGCCCACCCGGCTGAGGAACCCAATGGGGGGCGGATGATGGAGCCGTTCGCGCGGCCCGATGGCCGACAGGGCCGCGAGGGGAAGGCCGTGAGCAAGGCGGCGGTACGACTCGTTGGGGCGTCAGTCGTGGGCGCGGCCGTCGGGTTGGCTGTCCACAGCCTCACGCAAGTGACCAACCGCGTCCTGTTCGCTCTTACAGGGGCCGTGGTGGGTGCGGTGGTTGTCGTGGCTTCGGAGCGGTACCAGCGCTCTGCACGCCTCACGGAGGTGAAGGTCACCATCCCGCAGTTGAGCGAGCTCACCTTCGCGGTCAACAACGATGCCCGCCAAGTCGCCTGGCAGATGTTCATCGAGACGGTGACTCGTGTGTCCACCCAGCCACTGGCCGGCGACGAGGGAGTCGTCAGAGAGGCTCTCACCTCGATGTACGGGCTGTTCGCCACGACACGCGAGACGTTGAAGGCCACCCGCCCCTCTGCAGCAGTTCCGGGTGGCCAGACGGTCGAGTACCTCGCGATCACCATGCTGAACCGCGAGCTGAGGCCGTTCCTGTCCCAATGGCACCCTCGGCTGAGGGAATTCGAACTGTCCCATCCCGACAGCCGAGAGTCCGATTGGGCCGACAACGCCGCTTGCCGGGCCGACCTGCAGCGTGTGCAGCGCAATATCCACGGCTACGCAAGCGGGTTCGCACGCCTTGCCGGCGTCCGTGAAGCCGAGGCCTTGATCAGGCACGTGCCGACGCCGCGAAGTCCCGTCAACCAGCCGGACAACAGCGGCAGCCCGGCGGGTACCAACCCTTAGGGCGGTATGTGGTGCGAATCCCATGGGCTAGGACGAGGAAGCCGGTCGAACAGCTCAGCACCGGCGCCGAGTACGACGGGGATCGGGTGGGAGGCGGCTTTGGGAGGGCTCGGCAAGGAGCAGGACCGCAACCGGATCGACGTCTTCATCTCCTACAGCAGGGCGGCCGACTCCCGGCTCGCTCCGGCCATTCAGCGTGGCCTTTCGCGGCTTGCCAAGAAGGTCTTTCGGACACGCGCGTTGACGGTATTCCGTGATCAGACGGACCTGTCCGCGTCGAGTTCCCTGGGAAGTTCGATCAAGCAGGCGCTCACCGAGGCACGATTCTTCCTGCTGCTCGCGTCTCCGGCCGCTGCGGACTCCAAATGGGTGCGTGAGGAGATCGAGTTCTGACGGGGCAACAAGCCGAACGACACATTCATCATCGCGCTGACCGACGGGACGATCCGGTGGGACGACGAACGGGGAGATTTCGACTGGGAGGTGACGGATGCTCTCCCCCGGGGCCTGTCAACGACGGTCACGGCCGATCCGCGCGGCAATATCGTGGCCGTCGGCAGCGCCAACGACGTGAGCCGCGGGATCGTCATTGCCAGCGGCAGCAGAGCACCGACGAGCCCGCGCCCGCCGGTCGGCCGGACGTCCCGCACCGCCTCCTGGCTACGGTGTTCGGGAGGGTCACGGCGACCAGGATCGCCTACCGTGGTATCGGGGTGGCCGATCTGCACGTCGCGGACGCGGTGTTGAACATGCCGGCCTCGATGCATTCCCACGGGATCGCGAAACTGGCCGCGCTCCAGGCGGCCCGGGGCTCGTTCGCCGAGGCCACCGGCCGCGTCAACGCGCTGGCAGCGCCGCCGCCCTGGTCGTCGGTGATCACGTGGTGTTTCGAGCCCGGCCGGGCGCGGTCGACCGGGCCCGGGCCCGTTTTGGGCCGCCGCGACAGGTCTGGTGGTGGGAGCCGTTTCGGACCCGACCCCCGGCTGACGGCTCACCTGTGACAACTGAGGTTGCCCGGGGGGTTGAACCCGGTGACCTCCCGCCACTCCTCGGGCCGCAGGTCCCGGCCGGCGAAGTGGCAGGCGAGGTCGAGCCAGGAGCGTTCGCTGGCTGCCCAGCGGACCACGGATCCGGCTGGGGTGGCGGTCAGCAACTCGCCGGTCGAGCGCACTCCGACGATGGCGGTGGCCTCCCACCTCGCGCTGGCCCAGGTGCTGGCGGCCGGTAGTCGGAGCGTTCCCAGGATCGTTCCGGTGTCGACGTCGATCACGGCCACCGTGCCGTCGTTGCGTATCTGACCGATGAACGGAGTGCCGGGTACCCAGCTCATCGGGCGTGCAAGTTCGCTGCTGGCGTGGACAGTTCGGATCAGGGCCCCGGACGGGTCCCGGACATCCAACGAACTGTCAGGATGGGTTACGACCAGTCGATCACCGGCAAATCCGACCGTGTGCGATGCACCGGACACGGTCACGGTCTTGCGTTCCTGGCTGTCCGCCACGGTCAGCCGGCCTCCGCCGTCGTCCTGTCCGGCGATCCAGGCCGCGTACCGGCCGTCTTCGCTGATCGCGGCCACACCAACGGTGTCGGAGTCTTCCGTCAGTTTCTTGTTCGGACCGGGTGAGTCATAGACGTACATCCCGTCGCTCACCCGGCGTACCGTCATTCCGCCGTACTCGCTGACGCAGATCAGGTCCCGTCCGTCCGGGGTAAGCCGCGCCGCGACGTTCGCCACCCCTTGGCCCTCCAGCAGCATCTGGGTGCCGGTGCCCCGCACTGCGTAGAGGCCGCAGCCCACCTTCCCGATCAGGGCCGGTGTGCCGTCGGACAGCCAGGCGGGGAAGACGTCCTTCTGGGGGCTGGTGATGGCCGTGCCCGGACCTGGCCCGCCGTTGAGGTCGTGCAGCTTCACGTCCCCGAATCCACCGACCAGCAGGGCGCGCTGACCATCGGGTGACACGGCCATCTGGGTGGGACGACTGGACCTGGAGGTGTCGGGGACCTGGAGGCCGTCGGTGTTCAGCCGCAGTCTGGGCCGTTGAGCGGGATCCCACACCGACAGCGTGGTGCCCTTGCCGGTGATGAGCCGACCCGAGTTGCCGATGAACACCACGCGGTCGGCCCCACCGGCACCGAGCAGCTCGGTGTAGTTGCGGTTGTCGGTCTGACCCGCCGTCACATCGGCTACCCACAACTGCCCGCCGCCTCCCGAGGCGATCTCGTTGCCGTCCCGGCGGATCGCGAAGACAGTCGGGGTGTACGGACCGGAGACGGTGGAGTAGCGCGCAACAGCCTGGTTGCTGGCCGTGCCGAAGACGAACGCCCAACCGCCGCCTAGGGAGGCGACGGAGGAGCCGTCGTCCGAGATCGCGGAGATGCCGATGTTGACCTGTGCTTGCTCCTGGCGGACAGTGACGGCCAGGTCGGAAAGCCGCAGGCGCTGCCAGAGACCCGAACCGTTGGTCACCGCGACCGTCTGTTCGTCGGGTATGCCGACCCCGTCCCAATACAGATTCGCGAGGTCGACGCTCCGGCGCTGGGCCCCCGTCGACGGGTCGAAGGTGGCCAGGTGTTGCACACCGCCCGTGTCTTTTATCGCGTCCGGCGAGGTCAGCACCGCGGCCGTGGTGCCCTGTGTCGAGACCGCCACCCGCCCGGGCTGTTCGATCTGCAGGGGGACCGGTGCCGAGCCCGGGTGCCAGAGCACTGCGTGCCGGCCGTCGGTCGCCGCGGCCACCGCGCCGTCGTCGCTGATCGCCACCGCCGTCACCGGCTGGTCGCCCAGTCGCACCACGGTGCTGCTGTCGGTGGCCGGGTCCCAGCGGATCAACTGGCCGTCGGCGGTGCCGGCAAGGGCCATCCCGCCAGCAGCCGCCGCCAGGGCGCTGACCGGTGCGGCGAGCGTGTGCTGGCGGACCAGATTGGGGTTGTCGTTGACGGTCTGGAACAGCGCCGCGATGGTCTGAGGGTCGTCCCGGAGGCGGTAGGCCTCGCCGGCCAATAGCTGAGCGCGGGCCGAATCGTCCGGGGAGTCATTGACTGCCGTCGCCGCGAGCAGCCGCGCGGTGGCGATGGTGGCACGTTCCTGCGCCAGGTTCCGCTGCCTGACCGCCTCGTTGGCGTTCAGCCAGGCGATGACGCCGGCGGTGAGCGCAATGGCCAGCAGGACGCAGAGACCGGAAACCATCGCTCGCCGGACTCGCGCCGCCCTGCGCTGGAGTTGCAGGTCCTTGCTGTCCAGCTCGTCCTTGCTCACGCCGTGCAACGGCGCGGCGAGAGTGACCACGGCGTCCCGGAAGGTGCTGCCGGGTGCCATGGAGAAGGTGGCAGCCTGGCGGTTCTTCCGCAGATCCACCCACAGGGGCTCCGCGCGGAACACGCCGCTCAGCTCTCGCGGAAGCGCGGTGGTCCGCTCCCAGTCGAAGTCCCCGCGGTCCCTGTCCCATTCGATGGAGCCGTCGCTGAGCCCGATCAGAAACGTGTCCATAGAGTGGTGCTCACGCCAGTAGCTGATCTCCTCGCGCACCCACTTGGATTGAGCGGCCGCGGGGGAAGCCAGGTAGATGAAATAGCGTGAACTCGCCAACGCTTCCTTGATGGCGCCGCCGAGGTCACTGCTGGCGGCAAGACTCGTGGTGTCCCGGAAGACCTTCGCACCGGGGCGGAATGTCCACCAGGTGCGCGCCACGCCGCGTAGCCCGTCCTCAAGCGCCTCGGCCACTGCGATGTCACTCTTGTGGCTGTACGAGATGAAGACATCCCGGTCCAAGACCGCCCCCCGACCTTCCCTGACTGCTTGTACGCTTGGGAATGGCTCCTAGCTTGGCACGAGGAGTCGGGGTCCGGGGGAGGTTCGGAAGACGTGACACTGAGGCAGTGATTCGGGCGCAAGTATCGCCGCAGCGGGGGGTTGATGCCGAAGCAGGCCAGCGTCAAGCTGTCGCTCCCGTTCGTCGGGGAGGTCAGCGGAACGTGGGCACCGGCGGACCGTGAGCGGGACGCCGCCCGGGAGCTCTACGTCGAACTGGCGACGCGCGTCTCCGTCGGATGTGGTTGTCACTGAAGGAGAATGCGGCGGCGCAGCAGTGGGGGTTCTGGATTACTTTCCGTGCCACAGCCACGGAGCGTCACCAGACCCGCGATCATGAACGGTCGTGGCTGACGATCTCCTCCAAAACCTCTGGCTTAACCGGACCACTGACGTCGCGGTCAACACCCTGACCATCCGCGCCGACCGAGTGACCGTCCTCTCCGCCACAACTGGCGGCGAGGCGGGCTGTCCGTCGTGCGGAACCGTCTCGACCCGGGTGCACAGCAGCTACGTGCGGCGGTTGGAAGACAGGGCGGCGGGCTGGCGTCGGGTGGTGGTCGAGCTACGGGTCCGCCAGTTCCGCTGCTGTGAACGAGTTTGCCCCCGGGCCACGTTCGTCGAGCAGGCGGGCTGACCTTCCGTCACGGACGGCGGAGCCAGGGCCTGCAGACCGTGCTCCGTGAGCCGTTCCACGCTCCTGCGGCTGATACGCGCCCTGCCGGATCCGGCGCACGCGGTGCCGCGCGTTCTTGGCGTCGACGAGTTCGCCCTGCGCAAGGGCCACGTCCACGCCACGGTCCTGGTCGACATCGAGACCCGCCGCCCCGTCGACAGCCGGACCTCACCACGGAGTGCCGCGGCCACGGTGAACCGCAGATCATCGTTGTCCTCGACCACCAGTAGACGTACGGCGGCCAGGGAGAGCCACACCTGCCGCCCGGCCTCTCCTCATGAAATCCTCAGCCTCCCTCCGCGATGCTCCTGCGGCGTCGGCAGGAAGCGGCAGCTGAAGCAGAACGGAGCAAGGCAGTGCAGGGATTGGTCCCAAGGGCGGCGAACTCACATCGGGCGCGGATACGGAGCTACCGCATCCTGACAGCGGCCCTGGTCACGGTCGGCGCCGTCACCCTCAGCGGCTGCACCCCGGATGCCCCGGACTCCGCCAACAGCCAGGCCGGCCCGCAGGCGCAGGCCGCGCCACCTTCCACCGAGCCGGCCGGTCAGCCCGCCCTGCAGGCCTTCTACCACCAGAGGTTGAACTGGACCCCGTGCGGCGAGCTGCAGTGCGCCACACTGACCGTTCCCATGGACTACAGCCGGCCACAGGACGGTCGGACCTTCACCCTGCCGGTGGCCAGGCACACCGTCGCCGACCCGGCCCAGCGCATCGGGTCGCTGGTACTCAACCCGGCGTCCGGCCACGAGATCCCCGGCGGCGTTTGTGTTGTCCTCGGTCATGAACCTGTCCCTGCCGTGTCCTGCGATCCCCGTGGGCGGGGATCGCAGGACACCCACGTGTCGACTTCCTGGGGAAGCGTGCCCGGGGCGACCTGAGGATT
>NZ_JBIWPN010000089.1:0-18026 GCF_044768305.1 Kitasatospora sp. NPDC101155
GCCGTCGCCCGCCGCATCGTCCAGCGCCGCGACCAACTCGGACTGAGCGAGCACATGTTGGCCTACCGGGCAGCCATGGCACCGGCCTACCTGCGGTATCTGCTGCAAGCCGGGCCGGAGTTCGACCCGCCGGCCTTCGTCCGGATCGCCACCGCGCTCGGGACGACCTGGCCGGAGCTGCTGACCGGCCACCGCGCCGACGCTCCACCGGGACAGACGGAGCCTGGCCCGCGCCCGCTGCTGCTCCACCTCACCGAGCCGCAGTGCTGGGAGTTGCTCGGCACCCATGGCGTCGGCCGGATCTGTCTGCCCGGGCAGCTGGCGCCGGTCGTGCTCCCGGTCAACTACGTCGTGGACGCCAGGACGATCGTCTACCGCACGGCTGGCGGGGGCGCCGCCGCTCCGCCCGACGGCTCGCCGGTCTCGTTCCAGGTGGACCACATCGACGACCGCCGCAGCCGAGGCTGGAGCGTCCTCATCGTTGGCGAGGCCCACCGGGTCGACGACCCGGACGAGGAGCAGCGGCTCTCCGCGCTGCCAGGCGCCACCCCGTGGGCCGGCGGCTCCCGGCCGCTGTGGGTGCGCATCAGCCCGAGCGAGGTCACGGGCCGCCGGATCGGCACGGCGTGATTGTTCCTTCAGCGATCAGCGAAGAGTTCGGGCTGTAGGCGCAAGGCCTTGTACTGGGTGGCAGGGTGGCGGTGGTCGGCGACTACCCGCCCGGCAGCCGCCCCCATTGACGCCGTGTACGAACTTCATCTCGCGTCTCGTTCGAAGACGGCTCTGTGTAGTCATCCGGCGCGAGCGTGTCGCCGTCGCGGTCAAGAACGCCGCAAAGAACGGCGACCCGATCAGCGTGTCGGCCATCGCCCGACAGGCCCGACTGGACCGCACGTTTCTCTATCGACATCGCGACCTGCTCGCCCTGGTCCACGCAGAGGAAGGCGGGCCAGCTGGCCAGGACCCCGCAGGCTCACTGGTCAGCCGGATCTCGCTCCAGGCCGCCCTCGCCAACACCCAAGCCCGCAACAACCGCCTGGCCAACCGCGTCCAGCAGCTCAAAAATGGCTCTCGCAGGCGTTGGGCGAGCAGGCCTGGCGCGAATCCGGCCTGGACACCTCAGCTGACACCGACGAGCTCCAGCGAAAGATCACCAGGCTGGAACAGTAGAATGCCGAGTTGGGCTCTGCGCTGGAGGACACCCGAGCCGATCTCGATGCCGCCTGCGGCCAGCCGGGATCTGACCAGGGCTCTGAACCAACAGTGACATCCTCATTCAGTACCAGGCCGTGCGCCGAAGGCCTTGTGTGGTCAGGCAGCCGCGCCACGCAGGAGGATCGTGGCGATGAAGTCGGGAGCCTGGCGTGGGCCCATGTGGCCTTCGAGGGTAAGTTCCCAGGCGGTCTCGGCCAGGCCGCAGAACGTCGAGGCCAGCCAGGTGGCGGGCATGTCCTTGCGTAGCAGTCCTCTGTCCTGGCCGCGTTGGACGAGCTCGACGGTCCGGGTGAAGATCGTCTCTGCGCGTGCGCTGGCCTCGGGGGCGCCCAGGACGTCGGGTTCGACGTAGACCAGGTTCCACAGCTGGGCGAACGGCGGATAGTCGGCGACGACTGAGGCCAGGACCTGTTCCATAGCGGCCGTGTCGGCCTCGGCCCGTGTCAGCACCCGGTCGCAGTCGTCGAGGATCTTCTGGGCCATCGCCTGCACCAGGTGCTGGCGGGTGGGGAAGAGGCGGACCAGGGTCGCCCGGCTGATGCCCGAGCGTGTGGCGATTGACTGCATCGAGGCCGCCCGGTCCTTGGCAAGGATCGGGATCGCCGACTCCAGCACTTCTGTCGCGTCGGTACGCATCGTCGCGTCCAAACCCCCAATGCCTCTATTGACACATCGATGTATCTAAGTAGTCTGCTCTGTATCAGCCTCATTGTACGTGCGGACCGGGATCGCACTGATCCTCGACTCCGCATCGCGTGTGCCTGCGGAACTGGCATCGCCGTGCACGAGGCGGTCCCCGACCGGACGGGGTGCCCTGGAGCCCAAGCGGCTTCTTCCACCACGGGCGGTGCGGCGAGTGCAACGAAGCGTTCGTCGGCATCCTCGGATCAGCCCGTGTCAGATCGCAGATCGGTTACCAGCCATGACGATGCATCGCCGACGCTTCCTGCAGAGCGCGGGTCTGGGCCTGCCCAGCCTCGCCCTTCTTGCCTCCCTGTCCGCCTGCGACGACAGCGGGGACAACGGCGACGAGAACGGCTCGCCCAGCCCGTCCGGGCACCAGAAGGTGATCGTCGTCGGAGCCGGGATCAGTGGCCTGGGCGCCGCCCGCTACCTGGCCGACAAGGGACACGACGTGTTGGTGCTCGAAGCGCGCGACCGGATCGGCGGCCGCATCTGGACCAGCCAGCAGTGGGCGGACACGCCGCTCGATCTGGGCGCCTCGTGGATCCACGGCATCGACAAGAACCCGATCGCCGCGCTGGCCGCGAAGGCGAACGCGAAGACGGTCGTGACGGACCTGGAAAGCACCACCGACTACTCCGCCGACGGCGGCAAGCTGAGCGACGCGCAGGCCAAGGCGCTGGAGAGCTGGCGGAAGAAGGCCGCCGACGCGCTGACCTCGTTCCAGGACGAAGGGGGCAAGGACGCGTCGGTGCGCAGCGTGGTGGAGGGCGCGGTCGGCTGGTCCTCGCTGTCGGACCAGGACAAGGCGCTGCTCAATTGGGACCTGAACGATTACGAGCACGAGTACTCCGGCAGCGTGGAGCAGATGTCGGGTCTGCACTTCGACGAGGACAACAAGGTCAAGGGCAAGGACGTGCTGTTCCCGCAGGGCTACCACCAGATCACCGATCTGCTCGCGGCCGGGCTGTCCGTCCGGACCGGGCAGGTGGTCAAGAGCATCGACTGGGACTCCGGTGGTGTCACGGTCACCACCGACAAGGGCGCCTTCCAGGCCGACCGGGCGGTGGTCACCTTGCCGCTGGGCGTGCTCCAGGCGGGCGCCGTGAAGTTCGGGCCGGGTTTGCCCGGCGACAAGCTCACCGCCGTCAGCAAGCTCGGCATGGGGGTGCTCAACAAGTGCTACCTGCGCTTCCCCACCGTGTTCTGGGCGGACACCGACTGGCTGGGCTACGTGCCGCGCGTCGACAAGTACGGCCAGTGGACGCAGTGGATCAACGTCACCCGCCCCACGGGTAAGCCGGTCCTGCTCGGCTTCAACGCCGCCGACTTCGGCCGCACCATCGAGGGCTGGAGCGACGCCCAGGTCGTGGACAGCGCCATGGCCACGCTCACGACCATGTACGGCAGCGGCATCCCGGCGCCGCTCGACTACCAGATCACGCGCTGGGCGTCCGACCCGTACGCGCTGGGCTCGTACTCGTTCAACAAGTTCGGCTCCACGCCGGCCATGCGAGACCAGCTCGCGGCCGCCGTCGACGGCCGTGTGCACTTCGCTGGCGAGGCCACGGACAAGGGCGACTTCGCCACCGTCCACGGCGCCTACCTGTCGGGAATCCGCGCGGCCAAGGAGATCGCCGGCTGAATCCGCCGTCCCCACGACGAAACCCAGGGGTGTTCCCGCTGCGCGGGCGGCGGAGACAACCCGGGATTTCGTCCGCCTGGACCCCGCCGGGCGATTCCCCGCGCCCGCGGGACGGTGGCCCCCGTCGGTGCCTACCCCCGAACGCACCGGCGGGGGCGTTCTCGGGCCGGAACACTGCGGCCCGCCCGCCCCTTGGACCGGCCACGCCTCCGCGATCGGTCGAATGGGCCGGGCGCTGACGGCAACCGCGGCCGGATATGATCCGCTGAAATTCCGGACGCTGGCATACACCCGGGGCGCCACTGCCGCCGCACCCGTTCCTCCGCGTCCCGTACCACCGCTCGACCCGCTGGGAGCCAGCATGACCGCACAGCCCTACGGCGCCCAGCCGTTCTCCGCCTTCGAGGCGCTGTTCCCCGAGGACCCCCGTGAGGTCGGCGGCTACCGCCTGTGCGCGCGGCTCGGCGCGGGCGGGATGGGCCGCGTCTATCTGGCCCACACCCCCGGCGGGCGCCCGGTCGCGCTCAAGGTGGTCCGGCCCGAACTCGCCGAGGACCCCGAGTTCCGGCACCGTTTCGCCCGGGAAGTCGCCAGCGCCCGGCGCATCCACGGCCTCTACACCGCTCAGGTCGTCGACGCGGGCACCGACGCCGACGTCCCCTGGCTCGCCACCACGTTCGTGCCCGGCCCCTCCCTCCACCAGGTCATCCGCCGTCACGGCCCGCTGCCCGAACGCACGGTCCTGCTCCTGCTCGCGGGCATCGCCGAGGCCCTGCAGGCGATCCACGCCGCAGACGTCGTCCACCGCGACCTCAAGCCCGGCAACGTCCTCGTCGCCGCCGACGGCCCCCGCGTCATCGACTTCGGCATCGCCCGCGCCGCCGACGCCAGCCCGCTCACCGGCACCGGCCTGCGCATCGGTTCACCTGGCTTCATGGCCCCCGAACAGGCCCTCGGTCTGCCCGCCACCCCGGCCACCGACGTCTTCGCCCTCGGCGCACTGACCGCCTTCATCGCCTCCGGCAGGACCCCCTTCGGCGACGGGCCCGAACAGGTCTCGCTCTACCGGGCGGTCCACGAGGAGCCCGACCTGTCCGCTCTTCCGCACGGACTGCACGACCTCGTCCGGCACTGCCTGGCCAAGAACCCCGAGGACCGGCCGGGCACCGCCTGGCTGATCGAGGCCGCCCACCGCCATCCCGCCACCGGCGGCGAACTACGCTTCGCCGACGGCTGGCTGCCCCCGCAGGTCAGCAGCGAACTGAACCGTCACACCGACCTCCCGACCACGCCCGCACCGCCCGCCACCGTCCTCGGCCACGCAAGCGTCGCGGCCGCACCCGTCCTGCCCGCCCCCGCACCCACCCGCCGAGGGGCGGAGCCAGCCCGCCCGGAACCTGCCCGCGCCAGCCGCCGGGGCGAGGGCACCGCGCGCCGGGGCGCCCGCACGGCGCTCCTGACGATGACGGCCACGCTCGTCGGCGCCGCGGCGGCCTTCTTCCTGCTCGACTACTTCGAGTACTTCGACGACTCCACCGAACAACCCGCCGCCGCCACCGTCGGCCGCCCACCGACCACCGTGCCCGCCCCCATCCCTTCCTCCGCGTCTCCGCAGCAGACCGCCGCCTCCGGCTACACCGCCGCCTACACCAACCTCGAACTCACATCTCCCGACCGCGACCATGAGTTCGATCTCAGAGCAGGAAAGGTCACCCAGGACGCCTCCAGCTGGTACCTGGCACGCCAGGCCGGCGCCTTCTACATCCCCGAGGACAGCGACGCCTACATCGCCCCGACCGGCTCCCTCACGCTCCCCGACTGCCTCGCGGGCATCGACACCAAGCCCACCTCCGCCCTGCCCTTCACCACCCTGCGCGCCGACCGCAGCTTCTGCGTCCGCTCCCACGGTGGCCAGGACATCGCCATCATCCGCACACTCGCCACCGCCTCGGACGACGGCCCGGTCAAGGTCTCCATCACCGCCTACCGCCGTACCGCTTGACCACCAAGCCCGAACGCGCCTCACAAGACAAGCGCTGACCGATCAACCGCCCCGTCGGCCTCGGCCCGGATCTCGTTTCGGTCCCATCGCCCAGCCCCCCCGATCAGGGGAAGCGGCTCGTGTCCCTCTTCTGTGCGGCCCTCAGCCTGCACCTCCTGCGCCGTCGCCGCCCTCGGCGCGGCGGGTGCCGACGAGCCGGTCGGCCGTCGTGGGTCTGTCCGGGAACCCGGAGTGATTCCGAGGGAGTCGGCGGGCCCGGTATCCACCTGGCGGTCGTCGGCGGACGGACTGCCGACCTGCGGCGGAACAGGTCCCGGCAGGCGGGGGCATCAGCCTCCGAGCCGGGTGATCCGCACTGCGGGGCGGAGGGACTCGGCCACCTCCCGGTCGAACGGCTCGGTGCCGGGGGTGAGCATCGATGCGACAGCTGTGGCCACTCCGAGCGCGCAGGCGTCGACCGGATCGTCGCCTTCGGCCAAGCGGGTGACGATCGCGGCGATCATGCCGTCCCCGGCCCCGGCGTCGCTGAGGGGCTCTCCGGGCGGTGGCGGTGCATGCAGCTCCATGTGCCCCTGGCCGGTCGAGCACAGCGCGCCGAGTTCCCCGAGGGTGGTGATGGCGATCTCGGTCGCTCCGGCGGCGAGCAGCTGTTCGTTGACGGCGCGGGCGTCGTCGAAGCTCCGCACGTCCCGGCCGACGAGGTAGGCGGCCTCGCTACGGTTGCATCTGCGCAGGAAGACGGCCTCGTGCAGCGCCTCGCGCAGGGCCGGTCCCGAGGTGTCCAGTAGCAGTCTGGAGCCGGCTTCCCTGACCCGGCGGGCGACGGTTGTGTAGAAGTCGTCGGGCAGGCCGCCCGGCAGACTGCCACTGGCCACGACGTACCGGTGAGCGCCCGCTGCCCTCTCCAGCAGGTCCAGGCAGCGCCGTCCCTCGTCGTCGTCGAGTCGCGGGCCGTGCGGCACGATGTGATAACTGCGGCGTGACCCGGTCTCGAACAGTACGAACGCTTCGCGGGTTTCACCCGCGATCCCGAGGGCGAGGTGGTCGACGCCCTCCTCGTCCAGTAGCCGGTTCAGGCGCTGGCCGATCTCCTGGCCGGCGGTGTGGAAGGCGGTTGCCCGCCCCCCGAACCGCGCCACGCCGCGGGCGACGTTGATTCCTCCGCCGCCGGCGGCCACGTACCTGACCCGGGCGCGGGTCTTGCCGATGTCCACCAGGTGGTCGACGTCGCAGCAGATGTCGACCGTGGGGTTCAGCGTGAGGGTGAGAATCGGTGGCGTCGTCCCCGGCGGCGAACCTCTTCCGCCGCTCCCCGCCGCGGGCTGACCCGGTACCTCGGCGGCGCTCACCGCAGTGGCCCGGCGGTCGTTGTCACCACAGCCACCGCCTGACGTCCCGTCTGCTCAGTGCCGGCCCGCCCGTTGTCGTACTCGGCCATGACTTTCAGCCGACCGCCGGTGACGTTGGTGATGGTCGGCGTGAGGTGGGCCCCGACGGGGAAGCTCTTGAACGGGCGCAGGGATGAGGGCCGCCGATGCAGGCGTCCGTACAGCAGATCGCCAGCCATCCCTACCCTCCTCACTCAGGCCGGACATGCCTTCCATACTGGTGTGCGAGCCGGGATCGCGCGATCTGGAGTGCGCTCCCGTTGTCGGCGGCGCGTGCTCTGGCCCGTGGATCAGGGTGATGGCAGCGCGTGGCATTGGGTGCCTCGGTTCCGGCACTGCTTGGGCGGTGTTCGGAAGGGGAGGCCAGGGCGTGCGGGAGTTCAGGCGGGCTGGTAGCCGACCCGCGAGGTGCTGGCCGCTGACCAGCTCGGCCGTGCTGGCCGCGGCCGGGACGGAAATGGAAGCGGGCCCGCTCCGGCGAGCCCGGGCCGGCGGCCAGCGCGGCTCGGAACCAGAGGTGCCGGTCGGAGCAGTAGTTGGGGACCAGGCCGAGGATGACCCGCAGGTTGACTCGGCCCGAACACGCGGTGCTGTTCGCGGACACGCCTGCCGTCCTGGAGGCGGGGAGCGGAACGGGTCGCTCTGATCACCGCCCTCGACCACCGGGACGAGGAGCGGGCCCGGCTGCCAGGTGGCCGCGAGCCGGTGATTCACGACCTGGGCCAGGTCGGGGTGCCGAGCGGCCGTCCGATTCCGCTCGGGCTGTGACCAGGCCGCCCGGCCTGCCCGTACGGCCCTATCAGCGCTGTGTCGGGCCCGAAATCCGGCTCATCCGAGCGGTTCTGTGCAACAGATGGGCCGGTGGAAGCCAGGGGATTTGCCGAAACCGCTGAAGAAGTTTGCCGTACCGGAACCACTGGAGAAGGAGGTACACCGCGATGAAGTGGCTCGGATCGGATACAGCCGGTGGAACCCCACCGCCCGCAGGCGGACGCGGGACCATGAGTGACGAGAGGACGCCGTGATGAGCACCCCGACGGTTCCCGCAGCCGGCGAGGCCGTGATCGACCGGGAGGGCCTGGCCGCCCTGGTCGACGTCCTGCGCTCCCGCGGCTTCACCGTGATCGGTCCGACCGTACGCGGCGGCGCCATCGTGCTCGACGAGTTGGAGTCCGCCGAAAGCCTGCCCTACGGCTGGGGCGTCGAACTCGAGGCAGGGCAGTACAGGCTACGGGAGCGCACGGACCCGGCGGCCTTCGCCAACGCGGCCGGACCGCAGTCGTGGAAGACCTACCTGCACCCCGCCCGGGTCCGCCAGTGGCGGACCGAACGCACCGACGACCAGCTGACCTTCGAGGCGGACGACACCTCGCCGCCCCGCTACGCCTTCCTCGGTGTCCGCCCGTGCGATCTGCGCGCCATCGCCGTCCAGGACCGGGTCCTCACCGGCGGCCGGCACGCCGACCCGACCTACCAGGGGCGGCGTTCGGGGGCGTTCCTGGTCTCGGTGGAGTGCACCGAGCCCGGAGGCACCTGCTTCTGCGTCTCCATGGGCACCGGGCCGGCGGCTGGCCCCGGCTACGACCTGGTGCTCACCGAGCTGGTCGACGACGAGGGCGGCCACCGGTTCTGGATCCGCAGCGGAAGCCCGGAGGGCACTGAGGTCCTCGCCGAGATTCCCGGCAGGAGTGCCGACGACGCCACCCGCGGCGCCGCCCGTGCAGAGGTGTCCGCCGCCGCCGACCGGATGGGCCGCACCATGCCCGAGGCCGACCTGCGCCAGCTGATGGCGGGCACGCTCGACGCCCCGCGTTGGGACGATGTCGCATCCCGCTGTTTGACCTGCGGCAACTGCACCATGGTCTGCCCGACCTGCTTCTGCACCACCACCCAGGACGTCACCGACCTGACCGGCGACCATGCCGAGCGCTGGCGGCTGTGGGACTCCTGCTTCGACCTGGATCATTCCTACCTGCACGGCGGGACGGTGCGCGCCTCATCGCCCAGCCGCTACCGGCAGTGGCTCACCCACAAACTGGGCACCTGGTACGACCAGTTCGGTTCCTCGGGGTGCGTCGGCTGCGGCCGGTGCATCGTCTGGTGCCCCGTCGCGATCGACATCACCGAGGAGGCGGCCGCCCTGCACGACTGGGCCAACCGGTCGCCAGACGAGGGCGAGGCACCCGCATGACCGAGCTGCCGTTCCTGCTCGATGTGCTGCCTCAGGTGCACCGGGACCGGCTGCTCGCCCTCGCCCGCGACAGCTCCTTCCCTCCGGGCAGGCGGCTGTTCGACGAGGGCGGGCAAGCCGACCGCTTCTGGCTGATCCGCTCCGGTGAGGTCGTCCTCGACCTGTACGTACCCGGCCGCCCGCCGCCGGTCGTGGAGACCATCGGGCCGGGCCAACTCCTCGGCTGGTCCTGGCTCTTCCCGCCGTACCGCTGGCACCTGGGCGCGCAGGCACTCGGAGCGGTGGACGCCTGGGAGTTTCCCGCCGACCAGGTCCGAGCGCTGTGCACAGCAGACCCGGCCCTCGGGCACCAACTGACCCTGCGCTGCGCCGAGGTGATCGCCGAACGGCTCCAGGCCACCCGCATCCGCCTGCTCGACCTCTACGCACCCCGCCCGGGCACGCCATGACCACCGTCACGCCACCGCTCCCGTACCGGGTGACCGCCTTCCGACCGGAGACCGCGGACGCCGTGTCGCTCGAACTGCGACCCGTCGAGGCCGTGTTGCCCGCCTTCCTGCCGGGACAGTTCGCCATGGTCTACGCCTTCGGCGTCGGCGAGGTTCCGATCTCGGTCAGCGCGATCCGAAGCCGGAACGGCGCCCTGGTGTACACCGTCCGCGCGGTCGGCGCGGTCTCCGGGGCACTGTGCCGACTACGACCCGGCGACGTCGTCGGCCTGCGCGGACCCTACGGCACCGGCTGGGACCTCGACTCGGCGACCGGGGCCGACATCCTGGTGATCGCCGGCGGCATCGGACTGGCTCCGCTGCGCCCGGTGGTGCACCAGGTGCTGGACCACCCGGAACGGTACGGCAATCTCCGTGTCCTGGTGGGCGCCCGCACCGCCGAGGACCTCCTCTACCGGGACGAGCTGGAGAGCTGGCGGGCCTCGGCCCGGGTGGAGGTGACGGTCGACCGCCCCACCCCCGGCTGGCAGGGCGCCGTGGGTGTCGTCACCGGACTGCTCGACCGGATCGAACCGCTCGGCGACGACACCCGTGCACTGCTCTGCGGACCTGAGGTGATGATCCGCCACACCGCGCAGGCACTGTTCACCCGAGGTGTGCCCGCGCGGCGCATCCAGGTGTCGCTGGAACGGAACATGAAGTGCGGCACGGGCCACTGCGGCCACTGCCAGCTCGGACCGCTCCTGCTGTGCCTGGACGGACCGGTGGTCGACTATGCCCGATCCCAGTCCCTCCTAGCCGTGCGGGAGTTGTGACATGACCGACGGCAGGATCCCCACCCTCGCGGTCTGGAAGTTCGCCTCCTGCGACGGCTGCCAGCTGACCCTGCTCGACTGCGAGGACGAACTGCTCGGCCTCGCCGAAAAGGTACAGATCTCGCACTTCCTTGAGATGTCCGGCGCCGAAGGCTCGGGCGGCGTCGGGTCGGCCACCCTGGACGGCGTCGGACCGTACGACCTCTCCCTGGTCGAAGGCTCCGTCACCACGGCCGAGGACGCCCGGCGGATCCGCCGCATCCGGCAGATCTCCCGCCGTCTGGTCACCATCGGCGCCTGCGCCACCGCCGGCGGCATCCAGGCCCTGCGCAACTTCGCGGACGTGACGGAGTTCCGCGCCGCCGTCTACGCACACCCCGAGTACATCGCCACGCTCGCCACCTCCACCCCCATCTCGGCCCACGTACCGGTCGACTTCGAGCTGCGCGGCTGCCCGATCGACCGCCGCCAGCTGCTGGAGGTGATCACCGCCTATCTGGCCGAACGCAAGCCGAACATCCCGGCGAACAGCGTCTGCTCCGAGTGCAAGCGGCGCGGCACCACCTGCATCACCGTCGCCCACGGCACCCCGTGCCTCGGGCCGGTGACCCACGCCGGCTGCGGCGCCATCTGCCCGGCCTACGACCGAGGGTGCTACGGCTGCTTCGGACCGTCCAACAGTCTCAACATGTCGGCGATGGTGCGCCAGCTCCAGCACGACGGCATGGACGAGCGGGACGTCCTGCGGGTCTTCCGGACTTTCAACGCGGCCTCCCCCGAGTACGCCGAGCTACCCGACCTCGTCCACCAGGACGACTCGACCGACAGGGAGACCCGATGAGCCACCGGGGAGAGCGGATCCTGCACCTGGACGCACTCGCCCGAGTGGAGGGCGAAGGCGCCCTGCACCTGGCTATCAGCGACGGCGAAGTCACCGACACCCGGCTGCGGATCTACGAACCACCGCGCTTCTTCGAGGCGTTCCTGATCGGCCGAGGGCACACCGAACCGCCCGACATCACCTCCCGGATCTGCGGCATCTGCCCCGTCGCCTACCAGATGACCGCCTGCCAGGCCGTCGAGGCCGCCTGCGGGGTGTCCGTCGACGGCCAACTCGCCGAGCTGCGCCGCCTGCTCTACTACGGCGAGTGGATCGAGAGCCAGTCCCTGCACATCCACCTCCTCCACGCCCCCGACTTCCACGGCCACCCGAGCGCCGTCGAGCTCGCCCGCGAGCAACGTGAACCCGTCGAGCGGGGACTGCGGATCAAACAGGCCGGCAACGCCGTCATGGAACTGCTCGGCGGCCGCGCCATCCACCCGGTCAACGTCCGGCTCGGCGGCTTCTACCGGGTACCGACGCGAAGCGAACTCGCACCGCTGGCCGAGCAGTTGCGCCGAGTACGGGACGACGCACTGGAGACGGTGCGCTGGGTGGCGGGCTTCGACTTCCCCGACGCGGAAATCGACTGCGAACTGCTGGCCATGCAGGACAGCGGCCGGTACGCCATCGACTCGGGTGTGCCCACCGCCCTGAGCCTGACCGGCGGTACCACCAGGAACCATTCTGCCGCACAACGCCCTTTCCCCGTCGGAGAGTTCGAACAGCACGTGGTCGAGGAACACGTCCCCCACTCCACCGCCCTCAGATCGAGCCTCGACGGCAGGCGCCATCTCACCGGCTCACTCGCCCGGTACGCCGTCAGCGGCCGCTGGCTGCACCCGACCGCCGCCGAAGCCGCACGGGCAGCCGGACTCGGCGACCCGGCCACCGGCGCGGTATGCCGCAACCCCTTCCGTAGCGTCATCGTCCGCGCCGTCGAAGTGGTGCACTCGGTAGAGGAAGCACTGCGGATCATCGACGCCTACGAACCGCCAGCCCGACCGCACGTCGACGTCCCCCCGTGCCCGGCCGAGGGCTGCGCCGCCACTGAGGCGCCACGCGGCCTCCTCTACCATCGCTACGCCATGGATGCGGACGGCACCCTCACCTTCGCCCGGATCATCCCGCCAACCGCCCAGAACCAAGCGGCGATCGAGGAGGACCTCCGACGGCTGGTGCAGTCCCGCCTGGACCGACCCGGCGACCCACCCACCGACGAGGAGTTGACCACACTGTGCGAACGGGCCGTTCGCAACCACGACCCGTGCATCTCCTGCTCCGCCCATTTCCTCCACCTGACCGTGGACCGGGTATGACGGGCCGGGTCGTCGTGATCGGCGTCGGGAACTCCTACCGTCGGGACGACGGAGCAGGCCCGGCCGTCGTCGAAGCGCTGAGCGGACAGGTCCCTGAGGAGACGCTGCTCGCCGTCAGCGACGGCGAGCCCGGCCGGATGCTAGGCCACTGGACCGGCCAGGACCGAGTGATCGTGGTCGAGACCGTGCACGCGCACCCCGGCAACCCGGGGCGGCTGCACACCCTGGACGCCGAGGCGACCGCCAGATGCGCGAGCGGCCCGGTCAGCAGCCACGGCCTGGGCCTCGGCGAGACTGTCGCCCTGGCAGCCGCGCTCGACCGGATGCCCCTCGAACTCGTGGTCCACGCGGTGGAGGGCGAGGACTTCGGCCTCGGCCCCGGGCTCAGTTCCCCGGTCCAAGCAGCACTACCGGACCTGGTCAACCAGGTGGCCACAGCCGTCCAGCTCGCGCACCGGCGTCTTCGCTCGCGACTCGGCTGAGACACGGCCACGGACTCGACCACCGTCCCGTGGCGATCGCGTCACAGGTATCGCCCTTTCAACACCGCGACCGCGCCGAGCCCGAGTTTGAGGTCGTCGCGGACGCCGAGGCTGCGCTTGGCCGTGTGCGGTCGGAAGAGCTCGGACCACGATGACCGGGCAGCGGGCGTGAGTGGCGACCTGGAGGGTGACCGATCCCATTGCCAGTCGAGGGAACCCGCCACGGGCGCGGTGTCCCAGCACGATGAGCGTGCAGTCGCCCGAACGGTTGACCAGCTCGGTGGCTGGTCGTCCGGGCGCCGGGACTTCCTCGACGTCCAGTCGGGGGTATTTCGTTCGGATCAGCGCGGTATAGGGGGCGCGCGCAACGGCTGCCAAGACAGGCCCGCTGTACTGACCACGGAGGTTGTGACGGGGTTCACGGTCGGGTGGTCTTGAAATGAGTGAGGGCCTTCTGGCTCGGTGTGGATTGCGACATCTGCACCGGCACCCAGAAAGGCCCTCATGCCACACCGTAACGCACCGCTGACCGAGACCGGGCCCCTGCGCCTGGCCCGCTGCGTGGTCGACTGGGCCCGGCTGGTCGAGCGGATCGAAACCCTGCTGGACAGCGCTCTGCCGAGCCCTCAGTGACCCTCGCGCGGCGCGGACTCGTCGGTGGTCCCCCGGTACATCCCGGCGGGCAGCAGGACGAACGGCAGGCCGAACAGGGCGGACAGCAGCAACCCGACCGAGTCCAGCCCTTCGCCACGGGAGTGCTGCTCTGCCCAGTGGACGACTGCGAGGACGCCCGGGATCCCCACGAGCAGGTGCACGAACAGGACCACCAGGGCCCCGGACCGCCGGAGGTCGCGGAGCATCAGCAGGAAGAAGCCAAGGCCGTACACGAGGTAGAGCTCGGTCACCCCCAGCCAGTCGGTGCGCGGGTACCCGTACCACAGGGCACCCAGGAAGAGCAGGTTGTACGGCACCGCGACCAGCCGGACGGCCTGGCTCATCCGCTTCGCCGGGGGTTCGGGCTTCGGCGGGGTGGCGTGTTCGTGGAACAGCCAGGTCGGCGCGCCCTTCGGCCCCTGCTCCCGCAGCTCCAGGTACTCGCCCGGCCACTGGGTCTCCACCACCCGCCGCGCCTGTTCGGTCGTCAGCCCGGGGTACTTCGCCTGCGGCACGCTCAGCAGCCGGCCGCCGCGGGTCGACACGACCCCGGCGAGCTCGGCCCGCAGCTCGGCGACCTGCCGCTCCCGTGGAACCCGGGCACGCTGCCGCGCGAGGCGCCGCACCCGGGACAGCTTCCACGTCCACCACAGGCTGCTCAGCAGCGTGACGAACACCGCCGCGTGATCGACGACGGTGGTGAACCAGCTCATGCCACTCCTCCCACCGTCAGCCGAACGCCCGTCGGATCCGGTCCTCGGCCCCGGCCGTGACCACCGCGACCGACCCGGTGCGGTCGATCGGCTGCCGCTGCGGCGGCACCGCGAGCGGGTCGCGGAACGAGAGCTCCCGCAGCGCGCTGCCCGCGGCCAGCGCCCAGTGCTCCCAGTGCTCCGGGTACTCGGTGCTGAGCACCACCAGGGCCACGTGCCGCCCGGCCGGGTGCGGGATCGCGACCTCGATCTGCCGCACCAGGCTCTCGCTGTCCTGCTCCAGCCCGTACAGCTTTCCGGGCACGGTGACCAGGCGGTCCTCGGTGGCGACCGCCGCGCGACCGCAGGGCAGGTCGAGCACCCCGACCTCGGCCCCCGGCCGGGCGGCGGCCCACTGCTCCGCGGTCCGGGCGGCGAAGGTCAGTGGGCCGCCGGTCTCGGTCGGGGTGACCAGGATGGTGAAGACCGCGTGGATCACCTCGCCCTCGTCCGTGCGGTAGAAGCAGTTCGCGAGGTACACCAGGCCCTGCAGCAACTGGGCCTGCAGCAGGTACTCGGCGTTGAGCGCCGTGTCGATCCGCTGCTCCTGCGGGATGTCGGAACCGATCGCGTCGAAGGCCGCCGACCACCGGTCGAGCCGCTCTTCAGGCGTCCCGTCCAGCGGTACCTCGACGAACCCGACCGGTGCCGCGAACCAGAGCGCCGAGGCGGTGTCAGTCATCGTCATGGCGTCAGTTCCCGTTCAGCGACCAGCCGAAGCCGAACGCTCCGCCGACCAGTCCGAGGGTGCCGAAGACGGTCCCGGCCTTGCCGGTGCCCTCTCCGTGGACGAAGCCCAGGCTGTTCACCGCGTTGCCGCCGGCCGTCGTGCCGTTCACCATGTTGTTGTCGACGTTGTCGAAGAGCGACTGGGCCGTCGGTCCGGTCAGGCCGGCCATCACCGCGCCCTGAACGCCCTTGGCCGAGTTGTCCGCCACGGTCGCGCTGACCGTGACGCCCTTCTTCTTGAGCCAGTCGAACGACGCCGTCTTCGCCGCGTCGGTCACCGGGTTCAGCGCGTCCGCAGCCTTCAGCGTGGTCTGGGTCGCCTCGTATCCCGCCTTCACGGAGGCGCCGACCCCGTCCGCGGCCCGGGCGGCGGTCACACCCCCCTTGATCGCGCCCACCCCGGGGATCACGCCCAGCGCGTCACCGCCGACGGTCAGCCAGTTGCCCATGTTCTTCGAGCTCGGCGGGAAGAAGGCCTTCCACCCCTTCTGGCTGGCGTAGGTCGCCACGTGCGAGACGAAGGCTGCCGCGCTCAGCGCGATCGCCAGGATGGCGACGGCCGGGCAGAAGAGCGCGACGATGCCCGCGACCGAGGCCGCCACGGTGAGGAAGTCGGCGCCGTGGTTCTTGATCCAGTCCCAGAGGCCCGGCTTCTTCGGGGCCTCGGAGTCGGCCGCCTTGCGGATCGCGGCGGCCCGATCGGTCCCGTAGCCGAGGACCTGGCCGTAGAGCGTGGAGGCCTGCCCCTGGACGCGCCAGAGCTCGCTCTGGGTGCTGTTGATCTTGGCGGCCGCATCGTCCAGCGCGGACTTGGCCGCGTTGTAGCGGTTCTGCGCGTCCTGCTGCGACTTGGCGTCCGGGAAGGTCTGGTTGACCAGCTTGAGATCGGCGTTGCCGGTGGCCGCGTCGTGCGCCGCCTGGTCCGCCTTCAGGTTCGCCTTCAGCGTCACGGCCTGGCTCTCGTAGTTCGCGGCCTGCTGCTGGTTGCTCTGCACCTCCTTCCACCACAGGTCAAGTTGCTGGCGGGCCGAGTCGACGGAGCCGCTCGCGTGCTTGAGCGCGTCCGGCAGTTTGGTCAACTGGTCGGAGAACGCCTTGGACGCGTCCCCGGTCCAGGTACCGCCGGGCTGGCCGAGCTTGTTGAGGATGTCGGCCACGCCCTGTAGGTGCTGGTGCGTCGTGCTCAGGGCCTTGGACAGCGTCTCGATGGAGTGCAGGTCGCCCGGCACGGGGTTGAAGCCCAGCCCCGGCCAGGCGGGATCGCCGGCCGTGGTCGTGGTGGTGGGCTTGGTCCGTGGTGTGCTGTGCCCCCCGCTCACGACGCCGCCCCGGGAGCCGGCTTGCCCTGGAGGGCGGCGGTGAGGTCGGATTCGGTCTTGTTGTAGTTCTTCAGCACGTCCTGCAGGCCCTGGTGCAGGGCCTTCGCGTCATCGCCGAGCTGACCCAGGCCGTAGCCCCACCGGTCCTGGAAGTGCTTGCACGCGTCGGCCAACTGCTGCAACCCGAGCGCGCCGATGTCGGCCTGACCCATCGCCTTCATCGCGGTGTCGAGCTGGTTCTTCGCGTCGTCCAGCCCCTGGGCCAGCTTCTCCAGATCCTGCAGATCGACGGTGAACCGTCCGTCCCCCATGCCCCCGTACCTCCTGGTCGATCCACTGACTGACAGTCAGATCAAGAACCCTAAAGCACTGGTCGGCGCCGCGGTGCGCGGGCGGCATCAAGGGTTCGTCAATCATGGCTCGACCCGTCACGCGAGCCGCTCGGGTTGGTGTGTGCGACTTTGCGACGGGCCTCGGGGCTGGGCGGACCGGCTTTCCAGGAGTGTGGTGCTGCTGGAGGGGGTCTCCGAAGGGGTAGTCCGTGGCGAACATCAACCGGTCGGCTCCGAACACCGTCAACGCACAATGCTGGCGGGCCACGGTGGTGTTTCCGCTGATCGGGAGGTGGCCGCGGGAACGCATCGTGTCGGCGACGGACTCTGCGGGTGCCGATTAATTATCCGGCCTGGTCAAGCGGCATGTCGGTACTCGTGCAGGATTCCGCCGAGACGGTCTCGTCCAAGTCTGGCTTCGACCCGATGGCCCCTTCCACCCGTTGCCGTCTCACTGCCGGTGTGCTTGGCATCACCGCCGAACCGGCCGGGGCGCTGGCAGACCTCCATGTCGGCAGTTGGCGTGGCCACAGCCTTGACGAGATCGCCGTGACCCAGCCGGCGGAGGTTTCGTCCTGGCTGGCCGATCCGACGGCCACCCCGCAACGTGGCGAGTCGGTTGCGGCCCTGTACGCTCGCGTCGGCGGCTGGCTGGAGTGGCCGGATCGCCTTCGAACGTGCCGTCCGCGATGCGCGTGCCAAGTACCTGATATGGGTCTGTACGGTCTTCGGCTCTTACAAGATTTTCGTAGCTGATGATTGTTTCAACTCGCCTGTGGTGTCGCCTGGTTGACGGTGAGACGCTGTCTGGGTGTGTTGTCATGGTGGGGTACCTGCTGCCGCAGCTGGCCGCGGTGCAGGTCGAGCACGTGGAGGCCAGCGGGGATCTTCTGAGGATCACAGCCCGGACCAGGGATGACTTGCCGGCGGCGTGTCCGTTGTGCGGGCAGTCGTCGGACTGGGTGCACTCTCGATACGAGCGGCATGTCGCAGACGAAGCGGTGGGCGGTCGGGCGGTCGTGATCGACTTATCGGTGCGCCGCCTGTACTGCGAGAACCCGGCCTGCGAGAAGGTCACCTTCGCCGAGCAGATCGACGGGCTGACCCGGCGTTACCAGCGTCGCACTCCTGCTCTGCAGAAGGTGGTCGACGCGGTCGCCGTGGCACTGG
>NZ_JBIWPN010000090.1:0-17621 GCF_044768305.1 Kitasatospora sp. NPDC101155
ACCCCCCACACCCCCCCCCCCCCCCCCGGCGCCCGCATCCCCCCGCCCCGCCGACCGGGCCCACCAACCCCTGGGCTCCCCCCAGGGTGTGGGCGCCCCGGGGTTCACCCCGGGGGGCCCGCCTCACGCCTTCAGGACGGGCCGCCGTCAGCGTCCCGCCTCCTGCATGGCCTCGACCCGTTCCGGCTCGTCGGCCCCGTCCGCGGTGTCGGCGCTGTCACTGAGTCCCAGGCACAGGTGCTCGATGTGGTAGACGGCCTGGTCGAGGAGTTCGGCGACGTGGTTGTCGTACAGCGCGTACACCACCGAACGGCCCTGACGGGTTCCGACGACCAGGCCGAGGTTGCGCAGCAGCCGCAGCTGGTGGGAGCACGCGGACTGCTCCATGCCGACTTCGTTGGCCAGTTCGGTCGCGGCGCAGGAGCCTTCACGGAGCCGGGAGAGGATCAGTAGCCGGGATGGGGTGGCCAGGGCCTGGAGGGTGTTGGCCACGCGGGCGGCGCTGGTCGCGTCCAGGCGCGTGTGCGGGACGGCGTTCTTCGCTGGTGCGGCTCCATGACCCATGCGCCCCATCGTACAACGCATCCTTGAAGGACTGTTCATATGTTCCTGTATGGTGGGTGGAGTCGTTAGTCCTGCCCATGGCCTGCGCGAAGGGTCCTGCCTGCCATGTCCTCCACCCTGCTCGAACGCCCCGCCCCCGAGGTGGCCGCCGCATCTGCCAGTGTCGCTCCCCGGCGGCGCACGCGGATCTTCGCGCTGCCCGAGGCCCGCTGGGCGCTCGCCGCGCTGGTGCTGTTCCTGATCGCGCTGCCGCTGCAGCTGACCGGCGCCCCCGCCTGGGCGTGGGGCCCGCTGTACGCGCTCGCCTACGCCACCGGCGGCTGGGAGCCGGCGTGGGCGGGCCTTCAGGCACTGCGCGAGAAGACCCTCGACGTCGACCTGCTGATGATCGTCGCCGCGATCGGGGCGGCGGCGGTCGGGCAGGTGATGGACGGCGCGCTGCTGATCGTCATCTTCGCCACCTCCGGCGCGCTGGAGGCGATCGCCACCGCCCGCACCGCGGACTCGGTGCGCGGCCTGCTCGACCTCGCTCCCGCGACCGCGACCCGGCTGCTGGACGACGGCACCGAGGAGAGCGTCCGGACCGAGGAGCTCGCGGTCGGCGACACCATCCTGGTGCGCCCGGGTGAGCGGATCGGCGCCGACGGGCGGGTGCTGGACGGCGCGAGCGACGTGGACCAGGCCACCATCACCGGTGAGCCGCTGCCGGTCGCCAAGGAGACGGGTGACGAGGTGTTCGCCGGCACGCTGAACGGCACTGGCGCGCTGCGGGTGAAGGTCGAGCGGGACGCCTCCGACTCGGTGATCGCCCGGATCGTGAAGATGGTCGAGGAGGCGTCGGAGACCAAGGCGCCGACCCAGCTGTTCATCGAGAAGGTCGAGCAGCGCTACTCGATCGGCATGGTCCTCGCCACCCTCGCGGTGTTCGCGGTGCCGCTGGCCTTCGGTGCGGCGTTCACCGGCTCGCTGCTGCGGGCGATGACCTTCATGATCGTGGCCTCGCCGTGCGCGGTGGTGCTGGCGACCATGCCGCCGCTGTTGTCCGCGATGGCCAACGCCGGGCGCCACGGCGTGCTGGTGAAGTCCGCCGTCGTGATGGAGCGGCTCGGCCAGGTGGACGCCGTCGCGCTGGACAAGACCGGCACCCTCACCGAGGGCACCCCGCGCGTCACCGACATCCGCCCGCTGGCCGGCTCCGGCCTGTCGGAGGAGGAGCTGCTGGCGCTGGCGGCGTCGGCCGAGCACCCCAGCGAGCACCCGCTCGCCCGTGCCGTCGTGGACGCCGCCCGCACCCGCGGCCTCGTCCTGGCGACGGTGGAGGACTTCGCCTCTGCGCCGGGCATCGGGGTGACCGCCACCGTCGACGGCCGTTCCGTCGCGGTCGGTGCCCCGGCCCGGCTGCTGAACGGCGCCGAGGACGCGGTCTCCGCCCGCGCCGCCGCGATCGCCACGGAGCTGGAGGACGGCGGGCACACCGCGGTCCTCATCGAGGCCGACAGCGTCCCGGTCGGCGTGCTCGGCATCGCGGACCGCCTGCGCCCGGACGCCGCCGGCACCGTCACCGCCCTGACCGCGCTGACCGGTACCAAGCCGATGCTGGTCACTGGCGACAACCCGCGTGCGGCCGCCCGCCTGGCCGCCGAGGTCGGCATCACCGACGTCCGGGCGGGCCTGCTGCCGCAGGACAAGGTCACCGCCGTCAAGGAGCAGGAGACGGCCGGCCGCAAGGTGCTGGTGATCGGCGACGGCGTCAACGACGCCCCCGCGCTGGCCGCCGCCCACACCGGCATCGCGATGGGCCGGGCCGGCTCCGACCTGGCCCTGGAGACCGCCGACGCGGTGATCGTGCGCGACGAGCTCGCCACCGTCCCCGCCGTGGTGGCGCTGTCCCGCCGGGCCCGCTCCTTCGTGGTGCAGAACCTGGTGATCGCCTCGGTGTTCATCACCGCGCTGGTGGTCTGGGACCTGGTCGCCACCCTGCCCCTGCCGCTCGGCGTCCTTGGGCACGAGGGCTCCACGGTGATCGTCGGCCTCAACGGCCTGCGACTGCTGCGCGAGACCGCCTGGACCCGGGCCCGCGCCGAAGGCCGCAAGTGAGCAGGCGCACCCGCACGTCGGCCGCCGCCCCCACTCAGGGGGCGGCGGCCCGCTGCACGGTCACGGTCTGCCGAGGGTGCTGCTGCGGCACCCCGAAGGTGCCGGGCCTGGATCACCGTGCCCAGCTCACCGACCTGCGCGAGTCCCTCGCCGGGGTGGCGACCGTGCGGCCCGTCGACTGCCTGGACGCCTGCGAGCAGGCCAACGTGATCGTCGTCCAGCCCTCCGCCGAGGGCCGCAAGGTCGGCGGACGCCCCGTCTGGCTCGGCCTGGTCAACGACCCCGACGCCGCCGCCGACATCACCGCCTGGGTGAAGGCCGGCGGCCCCGGCCTCACCGACCCGCCCGACATCCTCGACCTGTACGCGTTCAGCCCCTCACGCCGCATCCGCCAGCAGATCGGCAGCTGAAGAAGAACCACTGCCGAAGGCTCCACCCGTTACCCCAGTGCTTGTTGTGTGGTGGCCAGCCCGAGAGGAGCGCAGGTCCAGGTGAAGGCCGCGGCGGTTTCCGGGGCTTCGAAGATCGCGTCGTAGCTGGAGAACTGGTCGCTGCCGGTCGAGGTGCCGTGAAGGAGCCGGCTGGGCGTGAAGTCGGCGGCCAGCGGCCTGGGCTGACCCTCGCCCCGGTACGGCGAGAGGTCCCACCCCGGTGCCGCGAATACATCCGGAACGTGGGAGTTGGCCTCCAGGTGGGTGAAGACCAGCGAGGGAGTGCGGAGAAGCCCGCAGTGCCACACCCGAGCGGGTTCCGGTCCAGTCCCCCGCAGGGCCCCGGGAGCAGCGAGCCAGGACAGTGCCCCGTGCCCGGCCGGCGCTGGCGTACGCAGATCGACGGCCTGTGGCCGGGGAAGATCGCGGTGCTGTACGACCATCAGCAGTCGGGCCGGGTCAGGCACCGTGCCGAAGCTGCAGGCGATGAAGTGGACGCTGTGGTTCGGGGCGGCCATGGCCCGGGGAAGCGCGAGCACTGCGTGGCGGGTGCCGGGCTCGGTCAGGTAGACGGTCCACGACGGCACGGATTCGGCGTGCGCCGGCGGGCTCGGGTACTCGAAGACGAGAACGGTGAACAGCCCCGCCGGCGTGCCGAGGATGCCCCCATGGGACAGCCGCTTCCCGGGCTCCTCCAGGAGGGTCTCGGGAGGACGGATGACTACCGGCCGATCGGTCATCCTGCGACCGTAGAGGACAGGCCGGAGCGGCGCGCGCAGCCGCTCCGGCCTGTCAGCCGGTCAGGCGCAGGGCAGCTCGGAGACCTCGGACGAGCCGGTCTCGTGCTTCGCGCCGCCGTCGCTGTAGATGTCCGCGGACACCCGGAACTTGCCCTTGGCGATCCTCGGCGGCTCCGCCGCCCGGCACTCCGCGTTGTCGGCCACCCGGCTCACCCGGGTGAAGTCCTCGCTGGGGCTGCTGCGCAACGGGCCCTTGACGCGGGAGAACGTGCAGAAGTCACCGTCACAGTTCGCCCGCTCCAGCGAGGCATCCAGCCACTTCGGGCCGTAGCCGTCACCGTCGCAGGTGACCTCGGCGTACCACTCGATGCTGTTGTTGACGACCCGAGGAGCGGGCGACGAGCCGACGCAGACGTAGTCGCCGGCTCGGATGGTGGCGGCGTGGGCGGGGGTGAGACCGATGACCGTGAGGGCCAGGGCCGGCACGGCGGCGATGAGGGTACGACGGATGATGCGCATGGGAACCTCCGAATCCGAAGCGTGACGAATCGTGTACGCAATGAGATCAGGGGTCACTGACAACGCGTCCTGTCGGATCCAGCTGGAAGGATCGACGCATGCCCGACACCTACGCATGGACCCCGTACGAGCCCGAGAACGACGCCGACCTGGCGGGTCCCGTCGGCCTGCCGATGCCGTACGGGCTGCACGCGGCCCTGCGGGAACAGATCGGCGCGGAACGCACCACCCAGGTCGCCGAACTGCTGCGGCCCTCGCTGGAGCTGTGCCCGGACGTCCCCGAGGACACGATCGGCTGGACGCCGGTCGGGCACACCGGCGGATGCGCCGCGCTGCCCGCAGACGTCGACTGGCCCGAGGGCGACGGTCACCCGATGGAACTGCTCGCCCAACTCGACTGCGCCCGGCTGGCGGAGGCTTTCCAGGCAGGCAGGAGCGCAACATCGTGGCCGCTGCCGGCGCACGGACTGCTGCTGTTCTTCCACGACTCGTTCCCCGTCGATCCCAGCAAGGAGAGCTGCACCGTGCTGCACTTCCCGTCCGGCACGCCGGAGCGTCCGGCCCCGCCGGACCCGGACGGCGGGGAGCCGCTGCCCGGCCGGCCGGTGTGGGCGCGCTGGGCCCTGTCCGCGCCCTCGTACCTGGACGACGAGCTGGTGGACGCCCTCGCCGGTGACTACCGGGACGCCATGGACGTCTCGGACGCCTGCCACGAGCACCTTGGCGGCGCCGACATCCGGCTCCTGGGGTGGTGCGACAGCCACAACACCACCCGGCCCGACGGGCACCGGCCACTGCTGCAGGTCGAGGGCTCGGCGGCGGACGCGCGCTGGGGCGAACTCGTCAACGTCTCGGTCTGGATCACCGACGAGGACCTGGCCGCGGGCCGTTTCGACCGGGCGCGCTACGGGGCGGAGGTCGCCTGAGCAACCTGGACCGGCTCGGCGAAATGGGTGCTGGCGCGTACCGCAGCCGACCCGCTTCGGTCCGGCCGCGGCACCCCGCGGCGGCACTGAGCCTGCTCGTGGAGCAGTCGCGCCCCTACACCGATCAGGAGGCTGCCGCATTCTGGGCCGTCCAGCGCGACCTGCACGCCGCGATGCCCCAGTACCGCGACGAACTCATCGCCACCGGCGCCCAGGCCGTCGCGCTCATGCCCTCCGCTCGGCAGCCGCGCCGGCTGGATGCGCCCGGCGGTGCGGGCGTGTTGCCCGTTCCTTCCGGGTCATCGACGAGCGGCCGGCGCGCCACCGGCGACGACGTGAAGTGCTTGGCCCGTGGGCACTCGACACGGGTGGAGGTGTCAGCGGTGATACGTCAGCGCGGCGAGATACGGACCGACGCCGGCCAGCAGGCGGCCGCCCGGCGCCATCGCCAGGGCTCCCACCGACAGGGGGAAGACCAGATCCTGGCCGATCTGCTCCCGGGTGGCCAGGTCCCATACCCGGACCAGGTTCGCCCCGCCAGCGGTGGCGACCACGGTCCGGCCGTCGACCGACCCGATCGCCATCTCCAGCACCCCATCGTGGTGGACGGTCAGCGGCTCGCCCAGCTGCTTGCGGGCCGTCAGGTCCCAGACTCGGACGGTGTCGTCGTCGCTGCCGGTGACGGCGACGGGCCGGCCGTCCACCAGCGCCGTCGCCACGGTGTACACCGTCCCGTCGTGACCGAGGAGGGGCTCGCAGACGTGTTCGCGGGTGGCAAGGTCCCAGAGCGCCACCATCGGCCCGTCTCCGCCGGTCACGGCGAAGGTACGGCCCTCCACCGCTACTGTCGCCACCGCCAATGCTTCTATGTCGTAACGAGGGAGGGGCTCGCCAAGCTGCCGGGGCACGGCCGGCTCCCACAGCTGCAGCGGCTCCCCGTCGCCAGCGGTCACGGCGATCGTGCGGCCGTCCAGCACACCGATCGCCACTGCGTTGATGCAGCCGTGCGGGCTGACGAGGGGCTCGCCCAGCAGCTCACGAGTGGTCAGGTCCCAGACCCGCAGCAGCCCGTCGCCACCGCCCGCGAGGACCAGGGAACGGCCGTCCACCACCGCCGCCGCCACCCCCCACACCAGGTTGGGGTCACCCGCGTACAGCTGGCTCACGAGCTCCCCGGTGGCGAGATCCCGCACCCGCACCAGCTCGTCGGCACCGGCCTCGAGGGCTAGGGAACGGCCGGCCGCCACCGCTATCGCCGTCACCCCGCCGACCGGGACACCGGGGGGAGGCAGGGGACTGTGGTCGCCCCAGGACCCGCTGTCCCACTCGACCCGCCACTGCGCGGTCGCTCTCTCCTCCACCTGCGGCACCCCCTCGCCGATCGAACCACCGAGAGCTCACTATCGCACACTAGTGCGAGACTGAAGGGGCATCTGGGAAGCGTAGTTGTGTGATGCATCGGCGCCGACCGCGACCACCTGCCGCCCCAGCCGGCGCGAGACCCGGTCGGAGAGGGTCGAGGCACCGAGGAACTCGGTGCCGATCCCGAGGAAGAGCGGCCCTGCCTGCCGCGGGCTCAGGTGCAAGCAACGGAAATGACTGATTGTCAGCACCCCTCGTGACAGTCCGCGGACTGGGTGGGGAGGGCGTATGGGGGGCGCAAGCGGCTTGGCGCCTGGGTGAGGTGCAGGCGGTGTCGATCCCGCGCGACGACTACGTGATGACGTACAAGGGCGACGGCACCAAGCTGGGCATGGCCAAGATCAAGGAGGCCTACGGCAACGCCAAGGACCAGTTCAACGGCAGCCCGAAGGCCAAAAGCCTCAAGGGTGCCGACCTGGAGAAGGCCGGCCGCGACGTCGGCCGCGCGGCCACCATCCGCACCGTCCAGACCTTCCTGGACCAGCCCGTCGACCACGTCGCCGAGGTCAACCTGAAGGGCTTCTACGACATCGCCGACGTGCTCAAGCCGATCGAGGTCTGCCTCACCCACCCGGTGGACGACCCGATCATCTCCAGGACCGCCACCCACGAGGGCGGTGGCACCGGACTCAAGCTCCCGGCCGGGCACAGCAAGCTCGATGCCGCCCAGGCGCTCTCCTTCGTCCGCCAGCGGCACAACCTGGACGACGGCCACGGGAACTCCGACGACTTCGCCCGCACCCACCGCCAGCAGGCCTTCATCTCCTACGTGGTGCACAACCTCAAGGAGAAGGGCGTCATCGGCGACCTCGGCAAGATGCAGCAACTGATGGGCGTGTCAAGCAGCTCTTCGGCTACGCGGACGCCGCGGCCGCCCCGGCTCCCGCCCCCACCGACACCGCGTCCCCCAGCGCCACCCCGGCCGCGCCCCCGACCCAGAGCCCCACCCAGGCGGACGCCTCCGCCACCGTGGACGTGTTCAACGCCTCCTCCGCCGCCGGGGTGTCCTCCTCCAACGAGGCCAAGGTCCTGGTCGGCATGGGGTTCAAGGAGGGGACGGCCGGCCCGGCGCACACCAAGCAGAAGGCCACCACGGTCACCTACGGCAAGGGCGCCAAGGACGCCGCCAACCGGATCGCCACCCGCTACGGCGTCACCGCCACCGAGTCCGCCTCGGCCGGTGCCGGCCACGTCGTGGTCACCCTCGGCAGCACCTTCACCGGCGTCGCCTCCGACCGGCCCACCAGCGCCCCGACCGACCCGGGCACCAATGTGGCCCAGCAGGGCCCGATGGTCGACGCCCAGTCCGACGGCGGCATCCCCTGCGTCTTCTGACAGTACGGTGCGCATGTGCCCGTACCGGTCGCCTTGTCGGGGCGGGCGCGACGTTCGGCGAGGGCCTGGCTACTGGTCGCGGCCGTGGTGCGTGCGGTGGCCTCGTCGTGGTCGGCCCAGGCGCGACGATGCCAGCGAACCCGGTCGGCGGGCCTGCCGCTCAGTCCGCCCGCAGGATCCGCGAGACATGGATCCGGGGCGGGTCCGAGGCCTCGTTCACCACGTACTCCACCAGCCCCAGATCCCGGCGCAGCGGCGCCGAGTGCATCCCGGGACGGCCCGGCACCGGCATGCTCAGGTGCGGGAAGGGGTTCTCGCGCAGGTCGACGAGGGGTCCATCCGTCCGGACGCTGTGGTGTATTTCCCGTCGAGAATTGTGCCGGGAAATCCCGGGGGGGCTTGGCCGAGCGCTCGCAGCGCAGATGCCGCAACCGTCCCGGGGGAAGACCGCCCTTGTCACGCACCAGGCACACGCCCAGACGCTGAACCTCGGTGGGGCGCGCCTCGTCCACCGGCTGCTGCGCAGGGATGGACGGTGCCGACCGTAGTGCCTGCGTGTCCTGTGCTGGCGATGTGCCCGGCGGAGTCGTCACGGAGGGCATCGCTCCGGTCAGGATGACGGAGGTCACAGCTGAGGGCGGTCGGGCAGGGCCGATCCGCAGGCGGTACACCATGGGCGAGCCTGAGCCACGAGAGCCGCCCGGAAAACTTCCTCTCACCGGACCGATGAGTTCAGACGGTGCCGACGGTCAAACCTGAGAAAGCAACGACAGCCGACCCGGGGAGACCTGAAATGTCCAGCACCGCCACCGCCATGAAGTCCAGCAAGGCCGTCGTCCGGTCGGTCTGGACGCTGCGGATCCTGCTCGCGCTCTTCTTCGCCCTGGCCAGCGCGCTGCCCAAGCTGCTCGCGCTCCCCGCCGCCACAACCGTCTTCGACGCCATCGGCTGGGGCCACTGGTTCATGTATCTGACCGGACTGGTGGAACTCGCCGGGGCGGCCGGCCTGCTGGCTGGGCGACTGGCCGGGTCGGCCGCGACGGCACTCATCGTCTTCCTGGTGTTCGCGTTCGTCACCCAGCTCACCGCGATGCACGGGGAGAACGCCGGGACCCCTTTCATCTTCATGGTGCCGCTGGCCGTCATCGCCTGGAACCGGCGCACCGAAACGGCCGAGCTGCTCGGCCTCCGGCGTTGACCGGGTGCTCGCAGGATCGGCTGGCACAGGCAGGCCAGGGTGTCGCACACGGTCCACAAGATCCTCGCCTCCGTGGAGGAGGAGCGCCGCTGGTGCGGGTCCATGGTGACAGTGAGGGACGGTGGGTCATGACGGCTCTCCCCCCGGTCCGGTGCGCAACCGGAACGCCCGGTCGCCGTCGCCGGGGCGTACCGCCCCCACCCCTTCCGGGGTCGGACGGCACCGGACGGCCGGAACGCCGGACGGTGTCGAAGTTCTCGGAATCTGCCCGAAGGTCGCTGAAGCCCTCTCAAGAGGGGGCCGGGGCCGGCGTGAGGAGCGGCGGGTCCGCAGCCGCGGCCGGGCCCGCCTGACGGACCGGGACGCCGCGGGCCGCGCTACGGGGTCGGCGGGGCCTCGTGCAGCCATCCCGGGTCCAGCCGGAACACGGACGGCAGGAAGCGCGCGTCCGGGTCGTCGGGCCCGTGGCCGGGGCGCCGGGGCGCGGGCTTTCCCCTCAGTCGGGCCAGTTGGGCCGAGGCCAGTACGCGGACGTCGGAGGCCGATGGATCACCGGCCCGCCCGACGACCACTGGCCAGTCCGTGAGCTTGGTCAGCTTCCTGGCCTTGCGCACGCACTCGCGCAGCCTGGCGCGGGCCTCGGTGTGCTTCCCGGCGCGCAGGGCGTGCTGGGCCAGCCACAGCTGGAGCAGGTCCGGCCGGTCCACCGACAATCCCGCCGGGGTCCGCTCGTCCGGCAGGTCCGGTTCCAGGCCCGCGAGGACGGCCCGGCAGCCCAGGTAGAACAGCTGCTCCGGGTTCAGGGACGGGTGCACTTCGCGGGCGGTCATGAGGGCCTCGCGCACCTGGGCCCGGTCGGCGTCCTCCTCCACCCGCAGGACTGCGAGGTAGGCGACCCGCTCGCGCACGTGCGGGGAGCCGAGGTCATTGGCCCGGGCGAAGTGCCGCTGTGCCCGGTCCAGGTCTCCTGCCTCGATGGCGTGGTACCCGAGGTCGCACCACCAGTCCGCCTCCGAGCGCAGCGGGCCGATCGCCACCAGCAGGTCCATCGGGGGCTGCTCCGGGTGGTAGTCCATCAGCATCCGGCGGATCCGGTGGGTGCTCTCCTCCTCCTGCTGGGCGGCATCCGTGGTGCGGTACAGGTCGGCCAGCCGCTCGGCCAGGGACCGCCCGGTCGTGGCCAGGGCCTCCCCCAACTGCTCGTAGACGTCCCGCTCCAGCCGATACGGCCAGCCGTACCGGATCCAGCGCGCCAGCACCTGGTCGACGAACTCGTCGGTCGCGTAGTCCGGTCCCTTCACCACCACCTCGGCGAGGGCCGGCAGCACCACATGGGGATCCTCCGCGACCGCCGCCAGCCACTGCTCGCGCACCAGGGGCAGCAGCCGGGCACGCCGGCGCTCCGGGAGGTCCAGCAGCTGGAACGCCCCTTCCAGCCGGAGCCCGGCCGCTCTCGTCCGGTCGACCCAGCGGTACTTGCGGATGCGGCGCTCCAGGTGGCGCCGGTCCAGATCCCGGAACATCGCCTTGACCCGCCACACCCTGATCCGTCCCATGCCCGCCCCCTTCGTGTCCGGCCCAGGGTAACGGCCCTGCCACAGTGGGGTGTTCGCCCCCACAAACCTGGGTGGCGGCGCTCGAACCCGGGCGGGACGGCGATGAACAGATACCGGTCGTCGCCGGGCCGGACCAGGCCGGTGGTGTCGTGACCCCACTGCGTCAGGGCATCGATTGCCTGCCGGCGAAATGCCCGGCCACCGGCGCGCAGGAGTTCACGGGCGCGAGCGTCCAGTGCCTCACGGTGTCCAGCCACGAGCCGGACGAACCTTCCCGGTCAGAGCACCGGACGCAGCCGACCGAGCTTCCCGGAGCGGCGGGCCGCAACCAAGGGCCGCGTAGCGGCGTCCACCCGGATACGAACGGTCGCCCGACTGCCGTACTGCTGGGGGGATTTCCGTACATGCCGATCAACGACGCCGTACCCGTGCCACCGCCGCACGGCTCCCTGCCGCCCTGCCCGAGCTGCGCGCTGACCGACCAGGTCCGCAGCGTGCCGGCGGTCCACCTGGGCGAACGGCGCAACGTCACCGTACGCACCTCGGGCCGCGACGGCCGCACCGAGACCCGCGAACGCGAAGAGGTCTCCGCCCTCGGCCGGGCCCTGGCGCCCGCACCGCCCGCCACCACCGCGGCGATCCAGGCACTGGCGGTCCTGAGCTTCCCGACGCTGGTCGGGGCGGTCATCACCTTCATCGAGGGCATGACGCAGCGCAACGCGGCCGTCGACCAGGGGCCCGACCTCTCGCCACCGGACTGGGTGACCAAACACCCGGGGTTCCCGGGTGACTTCCCCACCGACCTCCCGGGCTTCCCGAAGGCCGCTCCGGCCTCCCCGCTCGCGCACGCGCCGGCCCCGCTCGCCGACGCGAACGACACGCCGACCGTACTCCTGGTGTCGTACCTGCTCCTGGCCGTCACGATCGCCCTCCTGGCGGGGGCGACCGCGCTGTTCCTCGCCAGGCGGCGTCGTCTGGCAGGCCGGCCACAGGCCGAGCGGCTCTGGAACCAGGCCTGGTACTGCGCCCGTTGCGGCACCGCGCACTTCCCACCCACCGCCGGGCAGGGCGCCGGGGCGCTCGGCCTCGCGGACTTCCGCAAAGCGGTCTGGACAGCGGGCGGCTACGGCGACCTCGCCGACCGGTACCGGCCATAAGCGTGTCCGACAGGCCTCACCGCGCCGGCCCGGCCGCGCCCCCGTCGCGGCCGGCCGCCAGGATGAGAGGCCATTCCACGCCCTCACAGGGGAACAGGGCACGGACTCACCCGTACGGCGACCACGACATGATCGCGGCCGTCACGGGCCGGCCCACTCGCTGGGGCGTCCGGTCCGACCGAGGTTGGGGGCGTCGGCTCTACGATGGTGGCCGCGGGTATCTTGATCAAACTGCCGGCGCGAGGGGAGTCGCAAGGTGGAGCCGTCCTGGAACGAACTGGCCGCCTATCGCGCCCGGGTGCGCGGGTGCCTGCTCGGCGGGGCGATCGGGGACGCCCTGGGTAACCCCGTTGAGGTCTTGTCCTTGGAGGCGATCCGGGAGAAGTACGGCGAGGCGGGTGTCACCGGTCTCGTCCCGGACCACGAGGGTGTGACCGGAAGGGTCACCGACGACACCCAGATGACGCTTTTCACCGCAGAAGGCTGGCTGCGCGGCTACTCGCGGACCAAGTCGCGCGGTCTCGGCGGTGCCGAAGCGATGTTCATACGTAACGCGTATCTGTGCTGGCTGGACACCCAGAACCACCCCGCGCCGCCGCCCGCCAACAACCTCCGGCACCGTTCCGGCCGGCTGCGCGAGGAGCCCTGGCTGTACGCACGGCGGGCACCCGGCAACGCGTGCCTGGCCGGCCTGCGGGAGGACTACACGCCCGCCTCGTACGGCAAGCCCGCCGGCACCCCCGGCCCGGTGAACCCAGGTTCGAAGGGATGTGGCAGCGTGATGCGCTCCGCGCCGTTCGGATTCACCGACCACGGGGCCGAGCGCGCTTTCGAGTTCGCCGCCCAGTGCGCCCAGATCACGCACGGCCACCCCACCGGCTACTACGCCGCCGGTGCGTTCGCTGCCATGATCAACCATCTGGTACACGGCGAGTCACCGGAAGGTGCGGTACTGCGAGCCATGGAGCTGCTCGCCCGTTACCCCGGCCATGAGGAGACAACCACCGCGCTGCGCAAGGCCGTCGACCTCGCCGCCGACGGCGAGGCAACGGCGGAGAAGCTCCAGACCCTGGGCGCGGGCTGGGTCGCGGAGGAGGCCCTGGCAATCGGCGTCTACGCGCTGCTGGCTCGTACCCGCATCCAGACCTACTACATCGGAAGTCAGGGCACCGTCTGCGACCCCAGGCCGCCCCGCACCCCGATCGAGGCCGCCTTCCTGCTCTCCGTCAACCACTCGGGCGACAGCGACTCCACCGGCTCGATCTGCGGCAACCTCCTCGGCGCTCACCACGGCGACGTGCGCCTGCCGCAGCACTGGCTGGAGCAGGTCGAAGGCCGCACGACGATCGCCGTACTCGCCGACGACTGCGCCTCCGAGGTGTACCCGGGCGAGAGGCGGCCCTGGAATCACTGACGCCGCACGAGACATCGCGACCCCACGGTCGCGAGCAGCCCGAGCGTGCACGCGCAGGATGCGACGGACCGGGTCACGCTCGTGCTCAAACGGCGGGACGCCGCCGGCCCCGAAGTCGGTGGTGAGGACGGCGGCGTCGCCCGGATCGGAACCGTCCCGCACCACCCGCTCGGTACCCGGGCCCTGGTCGACGCCGTCACCGGCGAGCCAGTCCCCCACACTGACGCCCACACACAGCCCAGGGCCGACTGAGGGCACCACGCCAGGCGGGCGGGGCCACGATGAAGGCCACGCAGGCCGGGGACACGCCGGTCAGGCCGCCGGCACTGTCGCCTTCGCCACGTGCCGCAGCACCTCCAGGTCCATCGGCGTCAGCTGAATGTTGACGGCATCGCCGATCCAGACCGTACTGGTGGCCTTCAGCGCGCGTGCGGTCGCCGTGGTGGGGATGTTCTCCAGCTCGGTCAGCTCGTACGGCGCCGCGATCGTCTCGACCGCCGTGCCCTGACGCCACCGCAACACGGGCCGCCCACCGGCCGGAGCCTCGAACAGCAGCATGCCGAGCACCGGGCGCGGCCCGTCGATCCGCACCGCCCGCGCATACAGGCTCGTCCCGCCGGCAAGCGCGGCCATGTCGGCCCGCGCCGAGCGCGCGGGGATGGCTCCGAGCGCGACCAGCAGCCGGTCCACCCGCCGCCGCATCATCGCCGAGGTGGGCTGCGCCCCCGCCACCTGCTGCTGCAGTCGGCGCGGCAACGCCGCCATCACGATGCTGAGCACCAGCAGGCCGGCCACGAACTCGACAAGCGTCAGCAGCAGCCGACTCCCGTCGTCCAGGCCGAAAAGGTTCAACACCAGGGTCCCCACGACGAGCGGTGAAGAACCCACAACTCCCACCTTCCCGCCCCGGAGGGGCACAAGGCCGGCACCGGACCCAGCCGAGGTGCGCACCGGCAATGTCAGTGGCACCCGGCAGGATGCCGATCATGACCGACGCGCCCTTCCTCTCCTCCCCCGCCGACTACGCCGCAGCCGTGGCCACTGCCGTTCAGGCGGCCACCGCCTACTACACCGACGGCGGCACGCCGCTCGGCGACGACGAGTACGACGCCCTGCTGCGCGCCCTCGCCACCTACGAGGAGGCGCACCCGGACGAGGTGCTGCCGGACTCCCCCTCTGGGAAGGTGGCCGGCGGCGCGGTCCAAGGCGACGTCCCGCACAGCGTGCCCATGCTTTCGCTCGACAACGTGTTCTCCGCTGAGGAGCTGGAGTCCTGGGCCGCCGGCCTGGAGCGGCGACTCGGCCACCCGGTGGCCGCCTGGTGCGTGGAGCCCAAGCTGGACGGCCTGGCGGTGGCTGCCCGCTACCGCGCCGGACGCCTGCAGCAGCTGATCACCCGCGGCGACGGTCTCGCCGGCGAGGACATCACCCACGCCGCCGACGCCGTGCTCGGACTCCCGGCCGTGCTCACCGAACCCATCGATGTCGAGCTGCGCGGCGAGGTCCTCCTCACCAGCGCCCAGTTCGAGCACGCCAACCAGGTGCGCACCGCCCACGGCGCCACCCCGTTCGCCAACCCCCGCAACGGCGCCGCCGGTACCCTGCGCGCCAAGGACCGCCCCTACCGGATCGAGCTCACCTTCTTCGGCTACGGCGCCCACGGTCTGCCCGGCCTCGACCACGCCGCCCTCCTGCTGCGCCTGGCCGACCTCGGCGTCGGCACCGCAGCCACCACAGCAGCGCACCCGCTGCGCTGCACCACCCTGGTGGAGGTCCAGCAGCGCGTCGAGGAGATCGCCGTGCTCCGCTCCGAGCTGCCGTTCGGCATCGACGGAGTCGTCATCAAGGCCGACTCCTCGGCGGACCAGCAGGAAGCCGGCTCCGGCTCCCGGGCACCGCGCTGGGCCGTCGCCCGCAAGCTCGCCGCCGAGCACAAGGTCACCCGCCTGCTCGACGTCGAGTGGAACGTCGGGCGCACCGGCATCATCGCCCCGCGAGCCGTCCTGGAGCCGGTCGTCATCGACGGCGTCACCGTCACCTATGCCACCCTGCACAACCCCGCCGACATCACCCGGCGCGACCTGATGATCGGGGACCGCGTCTTCGTACGGCGCGCCGGGGACGTCATCCCGAGGGTGGAAGCGCCGCTGGTCGACGAGCGCACCGGCGCCGAGCAGCCGATCGCCTTCCCCGAGGTCTGCCCGCGCTGCGGCGACGCCATCGATCGCGAAGAACAGCGCTGGCGCTGCGTCCGCGGGCGCAACTGCCAGCTGGTCGCATCGATCAGCTACGCCGTCGGCCGCGACCAGCTCGACATCGAGGGCCTCGGCGGCACCCGCGCCGTCCAGCTCGTCGAAGCCGGCCTCGTCACCGACCTCGCCGACCTGTGGACCCTCACCCGCGAGCAGTTCCTCGGCCTGGAGCGGATGGGCGAAACCAGCACCGACAACCTGCTCGCCGCGATCGAGGCCGCCCGCACCCGGCCGCTCAACCGCGTCTTCTGCGCGCTCGGCGTCCGCGGCACCGGACGCACCATGTCCCGCCGCATCGCGACCCACTTCGGCTCGATGGCCGCGATCCGCGCTGCCGACGCCGACACCCTCGCCCAGGTCGACGGCATCGGCACCGAGAAGGCCCGCGTCATCGTCGCCGAACTCGCCGAACTCGCGCCGCTGCTGGATCGCCTCGCGGCCCGCGGGGTGGGCACCGCCGTCACCGCCCCGCAGGCACCCGCCTCCTCGGCCGTCGCTCCGGACCAGGAGGACGCGGCAGCCGGGCCACTGGCGGGCGCGGCCGTCGTCGTCACCGGGACCATGACCGGACCGCTCGCCGAGCTGACCCGCAACGAGATGAACGAGCTGATCGAACGCGCCGGAGGCAAGGCGTCGTCGTCCGTCTCCAAGCGCGCCACCCTCCTCGTGGCCGGAGAGAAGGCCGGCTCCAAGCGCGCCAAGGCCGAGGAGCTCGGGATACCGGTCAGCACACCGGAGGAGTTCGCCGCCCTCGTCGCCGACTACCTGGCGTAGACCGCCGGCACGAGCAGAAGCCGCCGAACACACCGTGCCCGCATCCGCCCGACCCCGAGCAGGCTGACCGCCGTCGCGCCCTCGCCGTTCTTCAGGCCGCCATGGCCGAGGTTCTGAACCGCGATCGTCAACTGCACTTCAGGAACCCCCTGCTGGCATCCGCTCGTATCGCGGAAGAAGCTCCGCTGCCCACGGCTCGTCGGGTGACCACCTGTCTGCAGCGCTGATCACCTCCAAAGCAGCGCTGCACGCAGCCCACTCATCCCCACCACTCGCGGAGGCGAGGATCGTGCGCACCACCTCGACGGGAACCCGGTCATGCCACGGGGCGATCGCGAAATGACCGATGGCAGCCAACCGTCCGGTGTTGATCCGCTGCAGTTCCTGCCACGCCTCTTGCTGGGAGCCCTCGCAGCCGGTCAGCACAATCGCGGAGACGCTCCAGCTGTCTGAGGGAATCTCACGGAGGTTGAAGAACGGCTCGCGGTCCAACGGACCGAGCCAAACACCGTCCTCGTTCGCGGCCCCATGAAGGTCGACGACGACCAGCTCGCCCCGTTTCGGTGCTGCGAGGCCGAGCGCGACGTCTCCCACCGTTTGCACCGGGACGGGATGCAGGTCAGAGATCCACCCGCACTCCTTGCTGTCCTGCAGGAGCTGCTTCATCCGGCTTACATGGGGCCCGAACCTGCGGTCGACCTCGGTGTACACGTGTCGGACCGACCACGGATCCCAATCCGACACCGTCCCCCTCCTCACCGCGCAGCGCCATCCGGGTTGCCATCCTGGCATTCGCCCGCTCACGGTGATGCCGCTTTCGGGAACGTGAACCGCAGGGGCACGACCACGGTCGACCTGGCAGGTATGGGCCGCGCTACTTGAGAGGAGCGGTGAACCCACCGCGCTCCCCCGCTCCCGCACGCCGTCGCCGACCGGCCAGGGCCGGTTCCCCGGGCTCATCCGAGCCTTCGGTCGCTCCGGTCGCTGCCCCGACCAGGCTCGGTGCCGTGGCCTGGGGCGGGCGCCGGTGTGACTGAAAGCGCTTGTTGGCGGATGACGAAGTTAGTTGGCGGATCTTGTTTTTGTTGCGCTGAGTTGCGGTTGTGACTCAGCAGCCTAACTGTCGTGTCAGCATGGAATCTGAACCGCCCCGGGTTCGGTGGGGACTCGATTTCGTGAAAGGATTCGAGTCATGGCACGCCCTTCCTCCTACCCGCCTGAGCTGCGCCGTCGTGC
>NZ_JBIWPN010000091.1:0-17215 GCF_044768305.1 Kitasatospora sp. NPDC101155
GCCGCGACACATCCGCCACCACCGCCTCCAACACCCCCACCAAACGCCCACCGATCTCCTCCACCACCGCACGCTCGAACACGTCCGGCCGGTAGGACCAGTGGATGCTCAGCTGGTCGCCACGCTGCATGACGATCAGTCCGAGCGGGTAGTGCAGGGAGTCCTCGACCGTCGCGTCGACCACGCCGAGCTCCTGGGCGGAGCTCTCCAGGGCGGCCGCGTCGACCGGGTAGTTCTCGAACACGACCAGCGAGTCGAAGAGCTCGCCCGTGCCGGTGAGGCGCTGCAGGTCGGCGAGACCCAGGTACTGGTGGTCCAGGAGTGCGGACTGCTGCTCCTGCAGGCGCGCCAGCGCGTCCAGCAGGGTGTCCGCGCGCGTCGTGCGGACCCGCACCGGCAGGGTGTTGATGAACAGGCCGACCATCCGCTCGACCCCGGCCAGCTCCGGCGGGCGGCCGGAGACCGTGGCGCCGAAGACGACGTCCTCCCGGCCGGTGAGCCCGCCGAGCACCACGCCCCAGGCGCCCTGCACCAGGGTGTTGACCGTCAGGCCGTGCTCACGGCCCGCCGCCAGCAGCGCGCAGACCAGCTCCTGGGGCAGGCGCTGCGTCCAGCGCTGCGGCGCGGCCGGCGAGCGGTCCGGACGGGTGGGCGCGACCAGGGTCGGCTCGTCCACTCCGTCCAGCGCCGTGCGCCAGGCGTCCTCGGAGGCCTGGCGGTCCTGCGCGGCCAGCCAGGCCAGGTAGTCGCGGTACGGCACCACCGCGGGCAGGGCCGAGGCGTCGCCCCGGCTCGCGTACAGCTCGAAGAGCTCCTCGATGAGCAGCGGCATGGACCAGCCGTCCACGGCGACGTGGTGGACGGTGAGGACGAAGCGGTACCGGTCCTCGGCGAGGCGGATCAGGGTGGCGCGGATCAGCGGCGGCCGCTCCAGGTCGAAGCGGGCGGCGCGGTCCTCGGCGAGCATCCGGGCGACGGCGTCGTCCTGCCCAGCCCGGTCCAGGTCGCTGAAGTCCGCTTCGTGCCACGGCAGTTCGGCCTCCCGCGGGATGACCTGCAGCACCTGGCCGGACTCTCCGGTGACGAAGTACGCCCGGAGGTTGTCGTGCCGACCCAGCAGGGTCCGGGTGGCGGCGCGCAGAGCGGATCCGTCGACCCGGCCCTGGAGTTCGAGGGCGGACTGGATGGTGTAGACATCCGCCTGGGACGCGTCGTACAGGCTGTGGAAGTGCAGGCCCTGCTGGAGCGGGGAGAGCGGCAGGATGTCGGCGACGCCGGCCGGCGTCGCCTCCAGCCGGTCGATGTCGCTCTGGGTGACCGGCACGAGCGGCAGGTCGGAGGGGGTGAGGCCACCCGCCCCGGGCAGCTGGGCGAGCCCGGCGAGCTCCTCCAGCGCCTGGAACCACAGCTGGGCGACCTCGCGGACCTCGGCCTCGGTGAGCAGTTCGCCGGGCCAGGTCCAGGAGGCGACCAGGCGCTGCCCGTCGGGGTGGGCGAGACTCGCGGCGTTGAGGTCCAGCGTGTGTGCGAGGGGCAGCGCGGAGTCGGCGCTGTCACCCAGGTCGTCCACCCGCACGGTGTCCGCGTCGGCGGCGTCCGCCGTGCCTGTGCGGCCGAGGTAGTTGAAGCCGATCTGGGGTTCGGCGTGGCCGGCGAGGACGGAAGCGGAGTGCGGGTTGAGGTGGCGCAGCAGCCCGTAGCCGATGCCCTTGTCGGGGATGGCGCGCAGCTGCTCCTTGACCGCCTTCAGCGCCGCGTCGAGCGGCTGGTCGCCGGGGTCGACGGCCACCGGATAGGCGCTGGTGAACCAGCCGACCGTCCGGGACAGGTCGAGCCCGTCGACGATCTCCTCACGGCCGTGGCCCTCCAGGCCGATCAGGACCGCGCCGGCGTCACCGAGGCCGCGCCGGCGGCGCCAGCGGGCGACGGCGAGCGCGAGACCGGTCAGCAGCACGTCGTCGACACCGGCGTTGAACGCCTCGGGCACCGGTCCGAGCAGCGGCTCCCAGACGGTCGCGGGCAGCGTCAGCGTGAGGCGGCGCCCGGTGCCCACCACGTCGCGTGCCGGGTGGACGCGCCGCTGGGCGAGCACCGGATCCGCGGTGGCGGCGATCGCGCTCCACAGTTCCAGCTCGGCGATCCGGTGCTGCCCGGACGCCTCCTGGGTCAGCAGCTCGCTCCAGCGGCGGAACGAGGTCCCCACCGGGTCCAGCCGCACCGGGCGGCCGTCCCGTACGGCCTCGAAGGCGGCGGCCAGATCCGGCAGCAGGATGCGCCAGGACACTCCGTCGACCGCGAAGTGGTGGGCGATGACGACCAGTTCACCCGGGGCGTCGATGCCGTGGTCGAACCAGAGGGCCTGCAGCATCCGACCCTGGCGCGGCGCCAGCCGCTCCACCGCGGCCCGCACCTCCCGCGCCACGTCCGCACCCCCGCCCTCGACCCGGCGCACGCACTCCTCGGCGCGCACCGCGCCCACGGCGGCCACCTCCAGCGACCACTCGGGCCCCTCCGACAACCGCAACCGCAGCGCGTCGTGCCGGTCCAGCACCGCCTGCACCGCCACCCGCACACCCGATTCGTCCAGCCCCGCCGGAACCGCCAGCGCCATGCTCTGGTGGAAGGTGTCGACGGGACGGCCGTCGGCCAGTTGCGCGTGCATGACCGGGGTCAGTCGCACCGCTCCCACCCCGTCGTCGGCCACCGGGGCGGCGGCCTGCGGGGCGGCGTCGAGCGCGGCGAGGCGGGCGGGGGTCTTGTGTTCGAAGATCGCGCGCAGTGAGAGCGCGACGCCCTCCTTGCGGGCCCGGTGGGCCAGTTGGATGGAGCTGATGCTGTCGCCGCCGAGCGCGAAGAAGCTGTCGTGGACGCCGACCGAGGTGATGCCGAGGACCTCGGCGAACAGCGCGCACAGCGCCTTCTCGCGCTCGTCCCGCGGCTCACGGTCGCTCTCCCCCGCGGGCGCGGGCTGGTCGGCCGCCGCCCGGCCGGCCGGGGCCGGCCCGGCGCGGTCAGCGACGGAGAACGGCGTGACGGCACCCACCGGCCGGTCCGGCTCGGCGACGAAGAGCTCCAGCAGGGCGAGGAAGCGGTCGAGGATCTCCCGGGCGGCGGCCTCGGTGAACAGGTCCTCGCGGTAGTCCAGCCGCACCTCCATCCGCTCGCCGCGGACGGTGCTCTCCAGGTTGAGCGAGTAGTGGGTGGCGTCGCTGGTCGCCGCCGAGACCGCGCCGATGCGCTGCGCCGAGTCGCTCAGCGTGTCCGTGTCGACCGGGAAGTTCGCGAAGATCGTCATGGCGTCGAAGAGCTCGCCGCCGCCCGCCAGTTGCTGGATGTCGGCCAGCCCGAGGTGCTTGTACGCCACCAGCTCGGCCTGCTGGTCCTGCAGTTGACGGGCCAGTGCGCTCAGCGGCAGAGCCTCGTCGATCCGCAGCCGCACCGGCACGGTGTTGATGAACAGGCCCACCATGGACTCGACACCGGGCAACTCGGGCGGACGTCCGGAGACGGTCTCACCGAAGACGACGTCGGTGCGGCCGGTCAGCCCGCCCAGCACCAGGCCCCAGGCCGTCTGGACCACACTGCTCAGCGTGAGGCCCAGGGAGCGGGCCTGCGCGGCGAGCGCCCCGGCCAACTCGGCCGGCACCTCCCGCAGGAGCTTGCCCGGCAGGGCCGCCCCACGGGCCGGGTCGGCCGGCGCGACCAGCGTGGGCCCGGTGACGCCGTCCAGCGCCTGCCGCCAGGCGGCTTCGGCCTCGGCCCGGTCCTGCCCGGCCAGCCAGGAGAGATAGCTGCGGTACGGGGTGACGGACGGCAGCTGCGAGGTGTCCCCGCCGTTGCTGTACAGGGCCATCAGCTCGCCGAGCACCAGGGGCATCGACCAGCCGTCCAGCAGGATGTGGTGCGCGGTGACCGCGAACCGGTATTCGTCGTCGGCCAGGCGCACCAGCGTAAAACGCAGCGGCGGCACGGCCAGATCGAAGCGGCGCGTGCGGTCCGCGTGCAGCAGCCGGTCCAGTTCCGCGTCCCGCTCGGGCCCGGCCTGTCGTGCGCTCAGGTCGCACTGCACCCATTCCGGTTCCACCTCGCGCAGGATCGCCTGCACCGGCTCGCCGGACTTGCGGTTGCGAAAGCTCGCCCGCAGCGCGTCGTGGCGGCCCAGCACGCCCCGTACGGCCTCGCGCAGCGCCTCGGCGTCGACCGCGCTGCGCAGGTCCAGGGTCATCTGCAGGACGTAGACGTCGGCGTCGCTCTCCTCGTACAGGGCGTGGAAGAGCATGCCCTTCTGCAGCGGGGTCAGCGGCCAGATGTCGACGAATCCCGGCTTTGTCACGTCGTTCTTTGCATTCATCAGTTCAGACCACTCTCGAATTCGTCGATCTCGTCCTGCGACAGGGAGAGCAGAGACAGGTCGGAGGGGGTGAGGCCGCCGGCCTCGGGCAGTTGGGCGTGGACGACCAGGCTCCGCAGCGCCTCGAACCAGAGCTCGGCCAGCTCCCGGACGTCCGGTTCGGCGAAGAGCCCGTCCGGCCAGGTCCAGTGGGCGTGCAGCCGCACTCCGTCGGGGCCGCGCCCCGGCTCGGCGCGCAGCGCGAGGGCGTGGCGCAGCGGTGTGTCCGCCGGGCCGCCCGGGACGGCGGAGCCCGGTGTCCGCTGGTAGCCGAAGCCCACCTGCGGCTCGGCGTGACCGGCGAGCTTGCGGCGGGTCTCCGGGTTGAGGTGGCGCAGCAGCCCGTAGCCGATGCCCTGGTCGGGGATCGCACGCAGTTGCTCCTTGACCGTCTTCAGGGCCGTTCCGAGGGCCGGTCCGCCGGACCACACCTCGTCGTGCGGCAACTCGCCGGGGTCGATGGCCGCCGGGTAGGCGCAGGCGAACCAGCCGACCGTGCGGGAGACGTCGATGCCCTCGGCGAGCGGTGCCCGGCCGTGGCCTTCGAGGCCGACCAGGACGGCGCTGCCGTCGGCGAGCCCCCGGTCGCGGCGCCAGCGGGCGACGGCGAGTGCGAGGCCGGTGAGCAGGACGTCCTCGACGGTGGCGTTGAACGCCTCGGGGACGGCGGTGAGCAGCGGCGCCGCGGTCTCGGTGGGCAGGGTGAGGCTTGTCCGGCGGGCCGTGCCGAGTACGTCGCCGGCCGGGTTCAGCGGGCGGTCCGCCAGCAGCGGGTCGTCGGTGTCGAGGATCTCCCGCCACAGCGGCAGTTCCCGCGTCCGGGCCTGGTCGGTGGCCGCGTCGGTGAGCAGTCGCGACCAGCGGTGGTAGGAGGTGCCTGCCGGTGCGGTCTCGATCGGCCGGCCGGCGGCGAGGGCGTCGCAGGCGGCCGTGAGCTCCTCGTGGAGGATCTGCCAGGAGGTGTCGTCGGCGACCAGCTCGTGGGCGATGACGACCAGTTCACCCGGGGCGTCGGTGCCGTGGTCGAACCAGAGGGCCTGCAGCATCGGGCCCTGGCGCGGCGCCAGCCGCTCCACCGCGGCCCGCACCTCCCGCGCCACGTCCGCACCCTCGCCCTCGACCCGGCGCACGCACTCCTCGGCGCGCACCGCGCCCACGGCGGCCACCTCCAGCGACCACTCGGGCCCCTCCGACAACCGCAACCGCAGCGCGTCGTGCCGGTCCAGCACCGCCTGCACCGCCACCCGCACACCCGACTCGTCCAGCCCCGCCGGAACCGCCAGCGCCATGCTCCGGTGGAAGGTGTCCGCGGGGGTGCCGCGTCCGTACCGGTCGAGCATCGGCGGGGTGAGTGGCAGCGCACCCACCGCACCCTCGGGGGTTTCCTGGTGCCCGGCGTCCTCGATCTCGCGGGCGGTTCGGGCGAGGGCCCGTGCCGTCTTCTGCTTGAAGACGTCCCGCAGGCCGATCAGGAGCCCGGCGGTGCGGGCCCGGCCGGCCAGCTGGATGGCGCGGATGCTGTCGCCGCCCTGGCCGAAGAAGTCCTCGTCCGGGCCGACTTCGGCCACGCCCAGGACGTCGGCGAAGAGCCCCGCCAGGAGTTCTTCGCGACGGCGGAGCGACTGGTCGTCCGGCTCCGCGTCGTCGCCGTCCGACCCGGAGCGGCCGGCCTGCGGCAGCCGTTCGCGCAGTGCCGGGCGCACCGCCGCCCACCAGCGGGCGGGCGCGTCGCCGCCGAGGTCGGCGATCGGCGCGTCGGCGTCGGCCGCCATGGCCTCCAGCAGTTCGCGCAGGCAGTCCAGGAGGCCGACGGCCTCGGCTTCGGTGAACATGTCGGGGCGGTAGCCGATCCGCAGGTGCAGTACGGTCCCGTCCAGGCCGGCGTCGAGGGTGAGCGGGAAGTGCGAGTTGTCGCCGTTCATCTCGACGTCCACGGCGCGCAGCGCGCCGCCGTCGTCGCCGAAGCCCGCCCCGTCGGCCGGGGTGTTCTGGAAGACCAGCAGGGTGTCGAAGAGGTCACCCAGCCCGGTCAGCCGTTGCAGGTCCATCAGCCGAAGGAACTGGTGATCCATCAACTCGGCCTGCCGGTCGGCGAGTTCCCGAAGGAATCCGCCCACCGGAGCGTCCGGGCGGACCCGGACCCGGACCGGGATGGTGTTGATGAACTGGCCCACCATCCGCTCGATACCGGGGACCTCCGGCGGCCGTCCCGAGACGACGGCACCGAAGACCACGTCCTCGCGTCCGGTGAGCCGACTGAGCAGCAGCCCCCACGCACCCTGCACCACGGTGTTCATGGCGAACCCGCGCCGGGCGGCGAGCGCCGCAAGCCTGCTCACAGCGGTACGCGGTATCAGCACGGAGGCCTTCTCCGGCACGACCGGGAGGCGGTCTGGGTCGGCCGGTGCCAGCAGGGTCGGCTCGGAGAGGCCGGCCAGTTCGCGCCCCCAGGCCCGCTCCGAGACGACCCGGTCCCGGGCGGCGAGCCAGCCGAGGTAGTCGCGGTAGGGAAGGACGGCGGGCAGGGCGGACGCGTCGCCGCCGGCGCCGTAGAGCCGGATCAGCTCGCCGATCAGGATCGGCGTCGACCAGCCGTCCAGCAGCAGGTGATGAAACGTCATCACCAGCCGGTTGCGTCCGGGCGCGATCCGCAGCAGGACGCATCGCAGCAGCGGCGGCCGGCCGAGGTCGAAGCGCCGGGCCGCCTCCTCGGCCATGATCCGGGCCACCTCGGCGGTCCGCCCCGCGTCGTCGAGCGTGCTCAGGTCTCGCTCGCTCCAGGGGAGTTCGGTGTCGTGAAGAAGGAACTGCACCGGCTGGGCGAGTCCTTCGGCCGCGAAGCCGACGCCCAGGTTCTCGTGCCGGCGCAGCAGGGCGCCGACGGATTCGCGCAGCGTCGCCGGGTCGAGCTCCCCTTCGAGGTCGAGCCCGAACTGCACGGTGTAGACGTCCGGCCCGAGGTCGTTGTAGAGGGAGTGGAAGACCAGCCCCTCCTGGAGCGGGGTCAGCGGGAGGACGTCGGCCAGCGTGGGCCGGCCGGCCTCCAGCTGCTCGATCTCCTGCTGGGTGAGCCGCACCAGGGGGAAGTCGGCCGGGGTACGGCCCCCCGCGTCGGGGCGCTCGGTGTGCGCGACCAGCGCGGTCAGGGCCCGCTGCCAGGCATCGGCGAGTGCGCGCACGTCGTCCTCGCCGAGCAGGGCGTCCGGCCAGGTCCACCGGGCGGACAGGCGCGGTCCGTCGGCGTGGTCCAGAACGGCCACGCCGATCCGGAGGGCATAGGACAGCGGCGCGTCCGGGTGGTCACCGGTGCCGTGCGGCGCCGAGGCGTCGAGGCGGCCCTGGTAGTCGAAGCGGATCTGCGGTTCGGCGTGCCGGGCGAGCAGTGGCACGGTCTGCGGATTGAGGTGGCGCAGCAGGCCGTAGCCGACACCGTGCCCGGGGATCGCGGCGAACTGCTCCTTGACCCGCTTGAGCGCCGAGCCGATCTGCTCGCCACCCGCGAGTGCCTCCCGTGGGTCGGTGACGGCGGCGTCGAGACGTACCGGATGGGTGGCGGTGAACCAGCCGGCCGTACCGGACAGGTCCGTGCCCGGTGCGGCCGCCCGCCGGCCGTCCGTCCCCAGTGCGACCAGGAGCGCGGCGGCGCTGTCCTGGCCACGGCGGGCACGCCGGTCGGCCACCGCGACGGCGAGTGCCGCCAGCAGGACCTCTTCCAGCCCGGTGTTGAACCGCGTCGCCACCTCGGCGAGCAGCGGTCCGGTCTGCGCGGCGGACAGTTCGAGATCGAGCGTGCGGGCGGTGCGGGTGAGGTCGCGCGCCGGGTCGAGCGGACGGTCGGCGAGCAGCGGACCGGGGGCACCGAGCAGGGCGTCCCACAGCGGCAGTTCCTCCAGCAGCCGCGGGTCGGCCGCCTCGGCGGCCAGCCGCTCCGCCCACGGGCGGTACGGGGCTGCCGCCGGTGCGGCCTGCCCGCCCCACCATGCCCGCAGGTCGCCCGCCAGCACCGACAGGGTGGCGTCGTCGCAGGCGAGTTGATGAATCGTCAGCAACAGCCGGTGGTCGCCGCCGGGGCCGGCGTCGAACCAGACGGCCTGGAGGACGACGCCGTCCTGCGGTGCGAGCCGGGAGCGGGCCGCCGCGGTGTGTTCCCGTACGGCCGTGGCGATGCCGTCCTCGTCCAGCCCCTGGAGGCGGACGCGGGTGGGCGTGATGTCCACGGCGGTGCGCGGCAGCGCCTCCAGGCTCCACAGGAGGTTGCCGCCGCGGCGGGTGAGCCGCAGCCGCAGCGTGTCGTGACGGTCGGTCAGGGCGCGGAGTGCGGCGGTGATCCGCTGCTCGTCGCAGTCGGCGGGCAGCGGCACCAGCACATCCCGGCTGATCTGCTCGATCGGCCCGCCCCGTTCGCGCAGCCGGTGCATGTCGGGGGTGAGCGGAATCTCCCCGGTGCCCGCGTCGGCGTCCGCCGGGGCGCCGTGGTCCTCGGCGAGGGTGGCGGCCGCGGCCAGCTCCTCGATGGTGCGGTGGCGCAGGACATCCGCGGCGCTGAACTCCAGGCCCACCTCCTGGGCGCGGCTCACCAGCTGGATGGAGACGATGCTGTCGCCGCCCAGCTCGAAGAAGCTGTCGTCGATGCTGACGTCGGCCACGCCGAGCACCTCGCCGACCAGGCGGCAGATCTGCGTCTCCTTGGCGTCCCGCGGCGCGCGGCCCTCGGACCGGGTGCCGAAGTCGGGCTCCGGCAGCGCCTTGCGGTCGACCTTGCCGTTCGCGCTGAGCGGCAGTTCGTCGAGCGTGGTGTAGGCGACGGGCACCATGTACTCGGGCAGACGGGCGGCGAGGTGCTCGCGCAGCGGACCGGGCTTGGGTGCCCGGGATCCCCTGGTGACGACGTAGGCGACCAGCTGCCCGCGGCCCGAGGCGTCCTCGTGGACGACCACGGCGGCGTCGGCGACCTTCGGGTACGCGACGAGTGCCGCTTCGATCTCGCCGAGCTCGATCCGGAAGCCGCGCAGCTTCACCTGGTCGTCGGCGCGGCCGACGAACTCCAGCTCGCCGCCGGCGGTCCAGCGGACGATGTCGCCGGTGCGGTAGAGCCGCTCGCCGGGCGCCCCGAACGGGTCGGCGACGAACCGCTCGGCGGTCAGGGCCGGCCGGTTCAGGTAGCCGCGGGCCAGTCCGGCTCCGGCGATGTACAGCTCGCCGGGCGTGCCGGGCGGTACCGGCCGCAGCTCCTCGTCGAGGACGTACGTCCGGGCGTTCCACAGCGGTCGCCCGACGGGCGGCGGGGTGTCGCCGCGGAGCGGTCCGCTCATCGTGGCGTACACCATGGCCTCGGTCGGTCCGTACGCGTTGATCAGCCGGCGCCCGGCCGACCAGCGGGCCACCTGGTGTGCCGGGATGGGCTCACCGCCGGTGACCATCGTGCGCAGGGTGGGCAGTTCGACGTCCGGCAGGGTCCCGATCACCCCCGCGGTGGTGTGCAGGTGGGTGATGCCGTGGCGCTCGATCAGGGTGGCGAGTTCCTGTCCCACCGGTGAGCGGTGTCCCTCGGGCAGGACCAGGGTGGCTCCGGCCAGCAGGGAGAGCACCAGGTCGCCCATGGAGACGTCGAAGCTCGGTGAGACGGACTGCAGGACGCGGGCGCCGCGGTCGCCGAGCAGGTTCTCGGCCTGCGAGCCGACCATGCTCGTGAATCCGGTGTGGGTGACCACGACTCCCTTGGGGCGCCCGGTCGAACCCGAGGTGTAGATGACGTAGGCGGGGTGCGTCACCGTGAGCGGCGCGACGCGGTCGCGGTCGGCGGGGTTGCCGGTGGCCGCGGCCGCGAGCGCGGCGCGGGTGTGCGGCGCGTCGGCCACCACGGCCGCCGCCGCCCAGGACGGGGCGTCCTCGATGGCGTCGCGCGTGGTCAGCACCAACGCGGCCTGCGCGTCCTCGACGATGAACGCGATGCGTTCGGCGGGGTAGCCCGGGTCGACCGGGAGATAGGCCGCACCCGCCTTCAGCACGCCCAGCGCCGCCGCGATCCAGTCGACGGAGCGCGCGATGGCGACGGCCACCAGCTGCTCGGGGCCGATGCCCCGCGCGATGAGGTGGTGGGCCCACTGGTTGGCGCGCGCGTTCAGTTCGCCGTAGGTGAGCGAGGTGTCACCGCAGATGAGCGCGACCTGGTCGGGCGTGTTGTGGGCGTGCGCCTCGAAGAGGGCCGGGAAGGTCGCGGGCTCGGTGGCGCGCCGTGTGTCGTTCCACTCCACGAGCACGCGGCGCCGCTCGGCCGGCGCCAGCAGGTCGAGCTGCCCGACCGGGCGCTGCGGGTCCGCGGACGCCGCGTCGAGCAGGGTCACGAAGCGTCGCATGAGGCCCTCGACGGTGGCCTGGTCGAACACGTCCGTGCGGTAGTCCACCCGGCCGCTCAGCCCGGCGGGGGCACCGTCCTCATCGAGCGTCTCGCCCAGTTCCACGCCCAGTTCGAGCTTGGACGAGGCGAGGTCCACGGACTCGACGCCCACCGTCAGCGCGGGCAGCTCCAGCCGGGGCACCGTGTTGTTCTGGAAGGACAGGAACACCTGGAACACCGGGCTGTGCGCCATCGACCGCTCGGCTCCCAGCAGATCGACCAGACGCTCGAACGGCACGTCCTGGTGCGCGTAGGCGGCGAGGTCGGTGGCGCGCACACGGGCCAGCAGTTCGGCGAAGGTCGGATCGCCCGACACGTCGGTGCGCAGCACCAGCGTGTTGACGAAGAACCCGACGAGGTTCTCCAGGGCTTCGTCGGTGCGGCCGGCGACGGCGGTACCGATCGGGATGTCGGTGCCGGAGCCCAGCCGGGACAGCAGCGTGGCGAGACCGGCCTGGACGACCATGAACAGGCTGACCTGGTGGGCACGCGCCACCTCAACGAGGCGGGCGTGCAGTTGGGCGTCGACGGTGAACTCGACGGACCCGCCGCGGTGGCTCACCTCGGCACCGCGCGGCAGGGCGCCGGGCAGTTCCAGCTCCGCGGGGGCGCCGTCCATCGTGGTCTCCCAGAAGTCCAGCTGCCGGGAGATCAGGCTGTCCGGGTCCTCCTCGCTGCCCAGCAGCTCCCGCTGCCACAGCGTGTAGTCCGTGTACTGCACGGGCAGCGGGGCGAACTCCGGTACCCGCCCGTCCCTGCGGGCCGCGTAGGCCGTGGACAGGTCCCGGGCGAGCGGGGCGTTCGACCAGCCGTCGGTGGCGATGTGGTGGACGTTGAGCAACAGGACGTGCTCGGTGGCCGACAGGACGAACAGGGTGGCGCGCAGCGGCAGTTCCACCGCGAGGTCGAAGCCGCGCTCCGCGGCGACGCGCATCGCCTCCGGGAGACCGGTCTCCGTGCTCTCGACGGTCTCCATGGGCACGGTGGCGTCGGCCGGGGCGACGATGTGCTGGCGGGGCCTGCCGTCGTCCTCCGCGAAGACCGTGCGCAGGCTCTCGTGGCGTGCGACCAGGTCGGCCAGGGCGGCGGCGAGCGCCGTACGGTCGAGGCTGCCGGACAGCCGGATGCCGATCGGAATGTTGTACGTGCTGGTGGCCCCCTCCAGTCGGCCGAGGAACCACAGCCGGCGCTGGGCGTAGGAGAGCGGGATGACCTCCGGCCGCTCGCGCACCGCCAGTTCGGGGCGTATGCCGCCCACCTGGGTCACCCTCGTGGCGAGCAGGGCCGGGGTCGGGGCGTCGAAGACGGCCCGCACGTCGACCTCGGCGCGGAAGGCCGACCGGACCCGGCTGAGCAGCCGGACCGCGCTGAGCGAGTTGCCGCCGAGGACGAAGAAGTTGTCGTCCACGCCGACCTGCGGCACGTCGAGGACCTGCGCGAACAGGCCGCACAGGATCTCCTCCTGCGGGGTGCGCGGAGCCCGGGCGGCCGGCGCGACGGTGAAGTCCGGCGCGGGCAGGGCCGCGCGGTCCAACTTGCCGTTGGGGGTGAGCGGCAGCTCCTCCAGGGCGATGACGGCGTCCGGGACCATGTACTCGGGCAGCGCGGCGGCGAGCCGGTCACGTACCTCCTGCCCGTCGACGTCGGCGCCGGGCTCGGCCACGACGTAGGCCACCAGCCGCGGGTCGGTCGACTGGTCGGTGCGGACGATCACCGCCTGCGCGGCGACGCCCGGGTGGGCGGCGACGGCGGCGGCGATCTCACCGAGCTCGATGCGGTGGCCGCGCACCTTGACCTGGTCGTCGGCGCGGCCGACGAACACCACGTTGCCGTCCGGGCGGCGGCGCACCACGTCGCCGGTGCGGTACATCCGCTCGCCGGCCGGGCCGAAGGGGTCGGCGACGAACCGCTCGGCCGTCAGGTCGGTCCGGTTCCAGTAGCCCCGAGCCAGGCACGGGCCCGCGACGTACAGTTCACCGGCCACGCCCACGGGCGCGGGCCGCAGGTTGGCGTCCAGCACGTAGGCCCGGACGTTGCCCTGCGGGCGGCCCATCGGGACCGGTCCCGGCTCCACGGGCGCCCCTGGCTCGATGCGGAACTCGGTGACGTTCACGGTGGCCTCGGTGGGCCCGTACACGTTCCAGACGGTGGCCTGCGGGTGGAGCTCGCGCCACGGCGCCAGCGCCTCACCCACCAACGCCTCACCACCCAGCAGCAGTTCGGTCTGCGGTGAGTACTCGGCGGGGAGCGCGCCGAGCAGCGGCAGATGGCTGGGGGTGGCCTTCATGAAGGTGCACGGCGCGGCGGACAGTCGCGCCGAGACGGCCGCGTCCTCCTCCAGGGCGCCGATCAGCACCGTGCCGCCGACGGTCAGCGGGGTGAACAGCGCGGTGACGGTCAGGTCGAAGGCGACCGGCGAGTGCAGCAGCGCCACCCCGGACGCCCCCCGGTAGACCAGCCCGGTCCAGCCCAGGTAGTCGACGACCGAACGATGGGTGACCACCACGCCCTTGGGGCGCCCGGTGGAGCCGGAGGTGTAGATGACGTACGCCGGGTTGGCGCGGGTCAGCGGCGCGACGCGGTCGGCGTCGGTCGGGTCGGTGTCCGGGCGCCGCGCGATGGCCGCCGCGGTGGCCGGGTCGTCGGTCAGGACGCGCTCGACGCCGGCGTCCGGCAGCCCGGCGGCCACCGTGCCGTCGGTCACCAGCAGCCGTGGCGCGGAGTCCGTCAGCATGTAGCGGATCCGCTCGTACGGGTAGGCCGGGTCCACCGGCACGTAGGCCGCGCCGGACTTCAGGACGGCGAGCAGGGTGACGACCAGTTCCGCCGAGCGCTCCATGGCCACGGCGACGAAGCTCTCCGGCCCGGCACCGCGCGCGATCAGCTCATGGGCGAGCCGGTTGGCGCGGGCGTTGAGCTCGCCGTACGTCAGCTCGGTGGATCCGCAGGCCAGGGCGAGCGCGTCGCGGGTGCGCTCCACCTGTGCCTGGATGAACTCGGGGACCACCGCGTCCGACTCGGGCACCGTCGTGCCGTTCCAGCCGGAGGTCAGCTGCGCCAGCCGTGCCTCGTCCAGGGTGTCGAGCCGCCCGACGGGCAGCTCGGGGGTGGCCGCGACGGCCTCTAGCACCCGGCGCATCTGCCGGGTGACCGATGCCGCCGTGTCCTCGTCGAAGAGGTCCGGGCGGTAGTACCAGTTGAGGACGGTGCGCTGGTCCTCGTGCATCACGACCATGCCGAGCGGGTAGTGGTTGTCGCCCCGGGTGTCCACCTCGGACAGCGCCAGACCGTGCACCAGCTCCTGCCCGCCCTCCTTGTCGGCGGGGAAGTTCTCGAAGACGACGGCGGTGTCGAACAGCGTGCCGATGCCGACGAGTTGCTGCAGGTCGGCCAGGCCGAGGTAGTGGTACGCGAGCAGCTCCACGCGCTGTTCCTGTACCCGGGACAGGGTGTCGATCACGGACGCCGACGGGTCGAGCCGCACCCGTACGGGCACGGTGTTGCTGAACAGCCCCACCATCGACTCCACGCCCGGCAGCTCCGGCGGCCGGCCGGAGACCGTCTCGCCGAACAGCACGTCGTCCCGCCCGGTCAGCCGGGACAGCACGATGCCCCACGCGCCCTGCACCACGGCATTCATGGTCAGACCGTTGGCCCGGGCCCGCTCGACGAGCGCGGCGGACAGCTGCGCCGGCAGCTCGTCGACGATCCGCCCGGGCAGCACGGACCCCTTCGCGGCCGCGTCGGGCGCCACCAGCGTCGGCTCGTCCACCCCGGCCAGCGCGGCGCGCCAGGCGCCCTCCGCCTCGGCCCGGTCCTGGGCGGCCAGATAGGCCAGGAAGTCCTTGTACGGGGCGACCGGGGGCAGCGTGGCGGAGTCGCCGCGGTGCCCGTACAACTCGAAGAGCTCCGCGGCGAGTACGGGTGCCGACCAACCGTCCAGCAGCAGGTGGTGCGCGGCGAACAGCAGCCGGTGGGTGTCCTCGCCGAGCCGGATGAGGGTGAAGCGCAGCAGCGGCGGACGCTGCGGATCGAAGCGGCGGGTGCGCTCCTCGGTCAGCAGCCGGTCCAGCGCCGCCGCCTGCTCGCCCTCCTCCAGATCGCCGAAGTCCAGGTCGGTCCAGGCGAGTTCGGCGCCGGCCGGGATGAGCTGCACCGGGCGGCCGTCGCTCGTGTAGTGGAAGCCGGCCCGCAGGCTCTCGTGCCGGGCGAGCAGCCCGCGCACGGCGGCGCGCATCGCCTCGACGTCCAGGGCGCCCCGTACGTCGATGGCCAGGCGCGTGATGTAGACGTCCTCGGCCTGCTGATCGTACTCGGTGTGGAAGAGCAGCCCCTCCTGGAGCGGCGAGAGCGGCAGCACGTCGGTCAGACCGGGCTGCGCCGCCTCCAGGCGGTGGATCTCCTCCTGCGACAGCGACACCAGCGGCAGGTCGGACGGGGTGAGCCCGCCGGCCGTCGGCCGCTCCGCGTGCGTGACCAGCGCCTCCAGGACTCGGGCCCAGCGCTGCGCCAGTTCCCGGACGTCCTCCTCGGCGAACAGCTCCTTCGGGAAGGTCCAGGTGGCGCTGAGCCGGGGCCCGTCGTGGTGCGTCTCGGTGACGGCGTTGACGACGAGGGCGTAAGGCAGCGCGGTGTCCTGGTCGGCGCCGCCGCCGAGCCCGGCCGCGTCCGCGTCGTCGGCGGTGCCGAGGTGGCCCAGGTAGTTGAAGCCGATCTGCGGCTCGGCGAGCTTCGCCAGGGCGGTGGCGGTCCGGGGGTTGAGGTAGCGCAGCAGGCCGTAGCCGATGCCGTTGTCGGGGATGGCGCGCAGCTGTTCCTTGACCGCCTTGAGCGCGGTGGCCACCGCCGGGCCGGCCGACTCGATCTCCGCGGCCGGTACGGTCCCGGGGTCCAGCCGGACGGGGTACAGGCTGGTGAACCAGCCGACCGTACGGGACAGGTCGACGTCCTCGACGATCTCCTCACGGCCGTGTCCCTCCAGGCCGACCAGGACCGCCGAGCCGTCGCCACGGCCCAGGCGGCGGCGCCAGTCGGCGACGGCGAGCGACAGGGCGGTCAGCAGCACGTCGTTGATCCCGGCGCGGAACGCCGCGGGCACCTTGCCCAGCAGCGGCTCCGTGACGGCGGCGGGCAGCTGCACGCTCAGGTGTCCGGCCCCGGCGAGGGTGTCCCGGGCCGGGTCCAGCGGGCGGTCGGTGAGCAGCGGGTCGGGGGTGGACAGGATGTCCCGCCACAGCGGCAGTTCGCGGATCCGCTGCGGCTCGCCGGCCGCCGCCGTGAGGTGCTGGGCCCAGCGGCGGAACGAGGTCCCGACCGGCTCCAGCTCCACCGGGCGGCCGGCGAGCACCGCGGCGAACGCCTGCCCCAGCTCGGGCAGCAGGACGCGCCAGGAGACACCGTCGACGGCGAGGTGGTGGATGACCAGCAGCAGCCGACCGACGGCGCGCGGGCCGGCGTCGAACCACACGGCCTGCACCATCGTCCCCTCCTCCGGGGCGAGCCGCTGCTGAGCGGCGGCGTACTCCCGCTCGGTGACGGCGGCGAGCGCGTCGCCGTCCAGCCCGGCCACGTCGACGCGGTGCAGGCACGTCCCGGCCTGGACGGTGCCGCGCGGCGCGACCTCCAGGGTCCATTCGTCGATGTCCTCGATCCGGGTCAGCCGCAGCCGCAGCGCGTCGTGGTGGTCGAGGAACGCCTGCAGGACGTCGGTCAGCTGCCGGGCGCCCAGTCCCATGGGGACGGGTACGGGCATGGCCTGGTTGAACTGGGCGACCGGGCCGCCGCGTTCGCTGAACCAGTGAATGACCGGGGTGAGCGGCACACCGCCGACCCCGTCGTCCGCCGAGCGGCGAACAGGCACCGTGGCCTCCTTGGCGACGGCGGCAAGAGCTTCCACCGTCTTGTGTGTGAATACGTCTCGGGGACTGAAGTGCAACCCCGCCTTACGAGCCCGGCCGACGAGCTGGATCGAGATGATGCTGTCGCCACCCAACTCGAAGAAGCTCTGATCGACACCGACCGACTCCAGACCCAGGACCTCCGCGAACAACCCACCGAGGACCTTCTCCTGCCCGGTACGCGCAGCACGACCCGCACCCACACCGAACTCCGGAACCGGCAGAGCCCCACGATCGAGCTTGCCGTTGACCATCAACGGCAACGCCTCCAACGCCACCACCAACGCCGGAACCATGTACTCCGGCAACAACCCCGCCACATACTCACGCAACCGGGCACCGTCCACCGACACACCCCCGGCCGCCACCACATACGCGACCAACTGCCGCACACCCGGCTGGGACTCATGCACCACCACCGCAGCCCGATCCACCCCGGCATGCCGCACCAGCACACTCTCGATCTCACCCAACTCGATCCGGAAACCACGGATCTTCACCTGGTCATCCACCCGACCGACGAACTCCAAC
>NZ_JBIWPN010000092.1:0-16839 GCF_044768305.1 Kitasatospora sp. NPDC101155
TCCTTGTGGAGCGTGACCGCCCGGTAGGACTCGGGGAGCTTGATCGCTGCGAAGTCGGCCGACGTGGCGTCGGAGCTGAGGATCGCGTCGAGGATTTCCTGCATGGCTGCCTCCGAAGGCGTACCTGTGTGAGGGTCACAGGGCGTCTGGGGGAGCCGGGAGCGGACACCGGCTTCGCTGAGGTGGGTGGTTGGCGGTCAGGCTGTCGCCCGGTGGTGGGCCGGGCGGGGGCTGGCACTGCTCCCGGGGTGTGGGAACGCCGGACGACGGCGCGCCGAGGTGGGAGCCGCGGCGCCGCGACTGGTGGGTAACAACGTAGTGGCACCCTGTGCCACTCGTAAAGACACCGGGTGTCAGGAATTCCGACGCTCTGGAAAGGTGCGGAACGCGCGTAGTGCGGGTACGCCGAGGGCCCGCGCCGACTGTTCGGCGCGGGCCCTCGATATGCCTCTGACCTGCGTGAATATCCGCCTCAGGCGTCCCGGGCCCCACTCAGTGCGGCCCGGATGCTGTCCACCACGACGTCCAGCGGAGCATCCGTCCGGGCGACTGTGATGAGCACCTCACCTCCGGGACTGGCACTCAGTGCGCTCTCCGCCACCACGTCCCCTGGCGCCTCACTGGCACCCGGTGCCACCACCGAGCCCCGGCGTCTGGCACCCGGCGCGCTGGCGGCCCAGAAGGTCCGCCGGATCACCTCGAAGGAGTGGTCCAGCTGGGCCTCCACATCGCCCCGGCCGCCGGCCCGCAGCCAGCGCCGCAGCACGTGGTTGTGCGCCGCGACCACCGCCGCCGCCGACACCTCGGCCAGCATCGAGTCGTCCTCGCCGCCGCGCTGCCAGCCCGACGGGATGGACTCGCCGGTGTCGAAGCGGCCCAGCAGGTAGCGGGTGAACAGCCGCTCGTACCGGGCCACCACGGCGATCTCGCGCTCGCGCAGCGCCGGGACCTGACGGATCAGCTGGTACCGCGCGACGGACACCCCCGGCGTGGAGGCGTACATCCGCAGCACCTCCTTGATGCCCCGGCAGACCACGTCCAGCGGGTGCTCCTCCGGCTCGGCACTGGCCAGCAGGTCCGCCACCCGGACGAGGGTGTCGTCGTGGTCCGGGAAGATCGCCTCCTCCTTCGACCGGAAGTACCGGAAGAAGGTGCGCCGGGCCACCCCGGCGGCCGCCGCGATCTGGTCGACCGTGGTCTCCTCGTAGCCCTGCGAGGCGAACAGCTCCATCGCGGCCGCGGCCAGGTCCTGACGCATCTGCTGGCGCTGTGCCGCCGCCCGGCGGCTGCCCGGGCCGCCGTCCCCGGCGGAGGGGGGCGTCCGGTCGGTGCCGCGCGGCGCGGCGGACTGCTGCGGGGTGGCTGACTGAACCCGATCCATGTCCGGAACGCTACACGGCACCGGCGGCAGCGCCGCGGCCCTTCCCCGGCGCACCGGCGCGACCGGGCCGGTCACGGCCGGTCTCGGCCAGCGCGCGGAGACCGCCCCCGGGGCCCAGCCGGTGCCGTGCGGGCCCGTACCCGGGCCGTACGGCCCGGAGCCGCCCCCGGCCTGCGGGCTGGTCACCGGCGGGCGTGGTCGCGGAAGCCGCGGCCGGTCTTGCGGCCCAGGCAGCCGGCCGCGACCAGGTGCTCCAGCAGCGGCGCCGCGGCCAGACCCGGCTCGCGGAACTCCTGGTGCAGCACCTGCTCGATGGTCAGCGACACGTCCAGGCCGACCACGTCCAGCAGCTCGAACGGGCCCATCGGGTAGCCGCAGCCCAGCTTCATCGCGGTGTCGATGTCGTCCACCGTCGCGTAGTGCTCCTGGAGCATCCGCACCGCGTCGTTCAGGTAGGGGAAGAGCAGCGCGTTGACGATGAAGCCGGCCCGGTCGCCGCACTCCACCGGGTGCTTGCGGACCTCGGCGGTCAGCTCCAGCACCGTCGCGGTGACGTCCGGGGCGGTCAGCACGGTGGAGACCACCTCGACCAGCTTCATCGCCGGGGCCGGGTTGAAGAAGTGCATGCCGATCACGTCCTGCGGCCGCGAGGTGGCGGTCGCGCAGCTGATCACCGGCAGCGAGGAGGTGGTGGTGGCGAGCACCGCGCCGGGGCGGACGATCTTGTCCAGGGTCGCGAACAGCTCCCGCTTGACCGTCAGGTCCTCGGCGACCGCCTCGACCACCAGGTCCACGTCCGCCAGCTCGGCGTACTGGCCGACCGGGGTGACCAGCTCCAGCGCGGCGTCCCGCTGCTCGGCGGACATCCGCCCCTTGGCGACCGAGCGCTCCAGCGACTTGGCCAGCTGCGCCTTGGCCCGGTCGGCCTTCTCCTGGCTGCGGGCGGCCAGCAGCACCGGGTGCCCGGCCTTGGCGAAGACCTCGGCGATGCCGGTGGCCATCGTCCCCGAGCCGCAGACGCCGACGGTGCGCACGGCGCGGCCGGGCACCTTCGGCCGGGCGGGGCCGGTCGCCGCGTCCACCGGCTTGGAGGAGCCCGGCGCCTCGTAGGTGTAGAAGCCGCGCCCGGACTTGCGGCCCAGCAGCCCGGCCGAGACCAGCTGGCCGAGGATCGGCGCGGGCGCGTGCAGCCGGTCGCGGGACTGCTCGTACATCGCCTCCAGCACGGTGCGCGCGGTGTCGATGCCGATCAGGTCGAGCAGCGCCAGCGGGCCCATCGGCAGGCCGCAGCCGAGCCGCATCGCGGCGTCGATGTCCTCCCGGGAGGCGTACTTGGACTCGTACATCGCCGCGGCCTGGTTCAGGTAGGCGAACAGCAGGCCGTTCACCACGAAGCCGGCCCGGTCGCCCGCCGCCACCGGCTCCTTGCCCAGGTCGCGGGCGAAGGCGGCGGCGTCCTCGGCGGTCTGCGGGGAGGTCAGCACGGTGCGGACCACCTCGACCAGCTTCATGGTGTGCACCGGGTTGAAGAAGTGCAGGCCCAGCACCCGCTCCGGGCGGGCGGTCGCGGCGGCGATCCGGGTCACCGACAGCGCGGTGGTGCCGGTGGCCAGCACCGTGCTCTCCGGGCAGATCCGGTCCAGCTCGGCGAAGACCTCCCGCTTCAGCTCCAGCTGCTCGGGCACCTCCTCGATCACCAGGTCCGCCTCGGTGGCGGCCGTCAGCTCGTGCCCGACCGAGATCCGGGCGAGCAGCGCGGTGCGCTCCTCGGTGGTGATCCGCTCCCGGTCGACCGCGTGCGCGGTCGCCGCCTCGATCCGGGCCAGCGCCCGGGTGGCGGAGTCCTCGCTCGCCTCGATGCCGATCACCCGGCGGCCGCTCTTGGCGACGGCGACCGCGACACCGGCACCCATCGTGCCGAGGCCGACGACGGCGACGGTGGGGAAGGGACGCTCCATGGTCCTGACTCCTAGTCATGAAGGGCCCGCGCGTGCTCCGGCGGGCACGCCGCCGCACCCGTCGACGGGGACGGGGGCGGCCGCCGCCGGAGGAGGGTCCACGCGCGGGGGCTGGGGAGATGACGGGTTACGGCGCACCGGGGCAGCGGCCGGTCCGCTCCGGCCGAACTGCGGGGTGTGCCGTGGTGCTCAGGCGCTCGAAGGTGAAGGAAGCGACTCTGATCCGAGGAGAGAAACCCGGCCCGCCGCCGTTCGCGGCACCGGCCGGTGAAGACGCACCGCGCGCCCGCCGCAGACACGGCGACCGCGACCTCCCGCCGGTGCGGCTCCCGAAGCCCGGCGGTGGTACGTGTCCGGCCACTGTAGCGAAGCTACTCGCCAGTAGGAAGGGGGCGTGGGCGGAAAACCGTTCGGGGACCGGGCCCGGTCTTCGCTAGGGTGATCGACGCGGGGGCGGCTCCGCGGCGTGCTTCCTTCTCTCATCTTTCACCTGATTCGCTTCAGCTCCGGGTGGGGGTACCTCCCGCTTGCGGGGGCGAATCGGCTCCTTGGATCGGAGCCACGAAGCGGCGGAGCTCTCTTCCATGTGCTCTGACCTCCCGGTTTGATTTTTCGATTTTGCGCGAACCATGCTCTTCCGCGTGAAGGTCGTTGTCCGGGTGAAGCTGGAGCCGTCGCCGTATCAGGCGGACGCGCTCGCCGCGACGCTGCGCGCGTGCAACCGGGCCGCGAACCACATCTCTCGCGTCGCCTTCGAGAAGAAGGAGATCCGGCGCAATGGCTTGCAGCCACTGGTGTACCGGCACGTCAAGGACGAATACGACCTGGGAGCGCAGGCCGCCGTGCGGTCGGTGAAGAAGGTCTGCGACGCCTACGCCACGCTTCGGGCGAACCTCAAGGCCGGGAACCTGGGGCCGAAAGGGTCGAAGCGACGGCACAAGGCTGAGTCCAAGCCGATCAGCTTCCGTGACGATGCGGCGCAGCCGTTCGATGACCGGATGCTGTCGTGGAACACCGACACGAGGACCGTGTCCATCTGGACCATGGCCGGGCGGTTGAAGGGCATCGGGTTCCGCTGCTCCCCGGATGCGCTCAAGATGATCGCCGACCACCGGCAGGGCGAATCGGATCTGGTGGTCCGTGAAGGTCGGTGGTACCTGTTCGCGACCTGCGACATCCCCGAACCTTCGGTCTCCGAACCGGCCGACTGGCTCGGCGTGGACCTCGGGATCGTCAACATCGCCACCACCTCGGACGGTACGGTCATGTCCGGGCGCCGTCTGGAGCGGTACCGCAAGCGGATGCGCGCTCTGACCGCGAAGCTACAGGCCAAGAAGACCAAGAACGCGAAACGCCGGTTGAAGGCGATCCGCCGCCGCGAAGCCCGGTTCGCCACCGACACCAACCATCGCATCTCCAAGATCATCGTCACCACCGCTGAACGCACCTCGCGCGGGATCGCCCTGGAAGACCTGACGGGCATCCGCGAGAGGGTCAAGGCCAAGCACGATCAGCGGTACCGCCTCCTACTCCTGGGCGTTCGCCCAGCTCGGAGCCTTCGTGGAGTACAAGGCCCGCAGGGCGGGCGTGCCGGTCGTGCACGTCAACCCGGCCCACACCTCCCGTCAGTGCTCCACCTGTCGGCACACCCACAAAACGAATCGAGTGGATCAAGCGACGTTCGCGTGCCGCGCCTGCGGGACGACCATGCACGCGGATGATGGGGGTACCTCCCGGCCGAAGGCTGGGGGAGGCTCCCGCAACATCCGCCACCGTGCGGCTGATGCGTGGCAGCGGGGCGCAGTCAACCGCCCCAGCAGCGTCTAGCGCTGCTGAGACGAGGTGACCACCGGTGGGGCGACTCATCGGGCACATGGTCAGCCTCAAGGCCGGTCCTTCAGGTCCGGGTCGTTGACATGACCGAGTGCGCCCACTCTCCGCCCCCGCTTTGTCGTATCCATTGGGGGCATAGCAGTGAACAAGTACACCGCTGCCACCACCGGCACTGGCACCGCTCTGGACGACTACCTGCTGCGCCGGCATGGCGTGGTCCTGGTCCAGGACGGAGCCGCGCCCGGCGAACCGGACCCGTGGACGGCCCAGGGCGTGGTGGCCCTGGAAGCCGACCTGGCCCAGCGCGGACACGTGCTGACACGCGAGCTGCGCACCGCGCTCGGACGGCTGCGCCCGGCCGCCCTCGCCGACCTGGTGGTCCCGTTCGCCGAGCGGGCCAGCGCCAAGACCCTGGTCGCGGTGCCGCGCGGCAGCGTGCAGCCGCTCCCGGACGGGCAGCACCTGCGACTGTTCGTGCACTGGATGCAGCGCCCGCACCAGCGGGTGGACCTCGACCTGTCGGTCGCCTTCTACGACGAGGAATGGCAGTTCACCGGCCTGTGCGACTACACCCGGCTGGTGCTCGGCCCGCGTGCCGCCGTCCACTCCGGCGACTTCACGACCGCCCCGCCGCCGCACGGCGCCACCGAGTTCGTCGACCTGGACCTACGGGCGCTGGGCAAGGCCCGCGCCCGGTACGCCGTGGTGGTGGTGTTCAGCTACAACGACATCCCCTTCGAGGACCTCACCGACGCGTTCGCCGGCTTCATGACCCTGGCCCCCTCCGAGGCGGCCCGGCAGCGCACGGGCAGCTTCCACCCCAGGAGCGTCCGCCAGCGGCTGGACCTCGCCGGGGACGCCCGGATCTGCGTGCCGATGATCGTCGACCTCCAGACCCGCAGCTACACCTGGACCGACCTCAACGTCGGCTCCGGCGCCGGGTTCCACAACCTCTACCGGCACCACGCCGAGATCGGCGTGCTGGCCCACTCGGTGACCGCCCACTTCGCCCCGGGCGCCCGCGCCACCCTGTGGGACCTCGGCTGCGCCGCCGCGGCGGCCGCCAGCGACGAGGTGTGGGTGCGCGACCGCTCCGGCCGTGGGCTGGGTCGCTACCGCCGGGGTGCGGACGAGCCGGTGGCGGCGTTCGCCGAGCGGCTGCGCGGGCGGCACGAGAGCGACCACCGCACCGAGCAGCCGGCCGACGACACCGCCCGGCTGATCGCCGAACGCCTCGCCGGAACAAAGGCGTTCGCGGCCCTGGTGCACGCCGACACGCCCGTCCCGGAGGGGGCGAGCGGGACGCTCTACCGGCTCTACCCGGGCCGCCTGGACGCCGCCCCGGACGCCCTGGAGCGGATCACGGCGGGGGAGCTGGTCGCCCGCTTCGCCCCGAACGGGTGAACGGGCGGACGGTCGTCCGTTTGGACCACCCGATAGGGGAGTTACGCAACCCCAACGGGCGGGGCAGCATGGAGACATGACCACGATCGTCAGCACCACCGCCCAGGGCGCCGGCTCCGCCGAGGGGCCCGGCCACGGCGCCCTCGCGGCCGCCGTCGCGCTGCCCCCGCGGGCCGAGCGCGCCGCGCGGGCCGAGGAGGCCGCTGACCGGCTGCGCGCCTCCGCGGTCGAGGTGGTGGCCGTCACCTGGGTGGACAACGCGGGCATCACCCGGGTCAAGGCCGTGCCGCTCGGCGGCCTGGTGCACGCCGCCGAATGGGGCGTCGGCGCCGCGCCCTGCTTCGACGTGTTCCTCGCCGACGACTCCATCACCACCAGCCCGATCATCGGCGGCCCCACCGGGGACCTGCGGCTCTACCCCGACCTCGACCGGGTCGTCCCGCTGGCCGCCCAGCCCGGCTGGGCCTGGGCCCCGGGGGACCGCCACACCCAGGCCGGCGGCCCGCACCCCGGCTGCCAGCGGCTGTTCGCCCGCCGGATGGAGGCCGCTGCGGCCGCGCGCGGGCTGAGCCTCAAGGCCGGCATCGAGGTCGAGTGGGTGGTCGCGCTGGACGGCCCCCCGCAGGCGGCGCCGCAGTATCCGACGTACGGCCCGGCCTACGGGATGCACCGGCTCACCGACCTCTCCGACTACCTGCGCGACGTCGTGCGCGCCCTCGGCGAGCAGGGGTTGAGCGTGCTGCAGATCCACCCCGAGTACGCCCCGGGCCAGTTCGAGGTCTCGGTCGCCCCCGAGGGCCCGGTCGGCGCAGCCGACACCGCCGTGCTGGTCCGGCACACCATCCGGGCCGTCTCCGCCAAGCACGGCCTGCGGGCCTCCTTCGCCCCCGTGGTCGAGCCCGACGGGGTCGGCAACGGCGGGCACCTGCACCTCAGCCTCTGGCGGGACGGGCGCAACCTCGGCCACGGCGGCCCCGGGCCGCACGGCCTGACCGCCGAGGCCGAGGGCTTCGTCGCCGGGGTGCTGGAGGCGCTGCCCGAGCTGCTGGTGCTGGGCTGCTCCAGCCCGGCCGGCTATCTGCGCCTGGTGCCCCAGCGCTGGGCCGGCGCCTACCAGTGCTGGGGCCTGGAGAACCGGGAGGCCGCGCTGCGCCTGGTCACCGGCTCCACCGGGGAGCGCGCCGCCACCGCGAACGCCGAGGTCAAGTGCTTCGACGCGAGCGCCAACCCGTACCTGGCGGTCGGCGCGGTGCTCGCCGCGGGCCTGGCCGGGCTGGAGCAACGCCGGTCGCTGCCGCCGGAGTTCACCGGGGATCCGGCCGCCGCCGAGCCGGGCACGGTGCCCCGGCTGCCGCAGAGCCCGGCCGAGGCGATCGCCGCCTACGAGTGCTCGGCGATGCTGCGCGAGGCGCTCGGCGATCCGCTGTACCAGGCGGTGCTGGCGGTGCGCCGGGCCGAGGCCGAGCAGTACGCGGCCGTCGGGCCCGAGGAGTTGATCGCGGCCACCCGCTGGCGGTACTGACCGGTGGCGGCCCGGCCGGAGGCTGCGGCACTGGAGGTCGCGGAGCTCGTCGACCACCACTGCCACAGCGTGGTGGCGGTCGAGCTCGCCGACGACGCCCTGGCCGGGCTGCTCACCGAGTCCGACCGCCCGCCCGCGCCAGGCTGTTCGCCCTTCGACAGCGCGATCGGCCTGGCGGTGCGGCGTTGGTGCCCGCCCGCGCTCGGCCTGCCCGCGCACACCCCGGCCGCCGACTACCTGGCCCGGCGGCGCGAGCTGGGCGCCGCCGAGGCCACCCGCCGGCTGCTCGTGGCCGCGGGGCTGGACACCTGCCTGGTGGACACCGGGCTGACCGCCGCGGCCGATCGCGAGCTGCTGCCGCTGACCGAACTCGCCGAGGCCACCGGAGCGGTGGTGCGCGAGGTGGTCCGGCTGGAGACGGTCGCCGAGACGGTGACGGCCGGCGCCGAGGACTGGCCGCGAGCCGTCGGCGAGGCACTCGCGGCGGCCGCCGCGGGCGCCGTCGCGGTCAAGTCGGTACTCGCCTACCGGCACGGCCTGGCCGCCCCGGCCGAACGGCCCGCGCGCACCGCCGTGGTGGCGGCCGCCGGGGCCTGGCTGCACGGCGGCCGCGGCCGGCTGGCCGACCCGGTGCTGCTGCACCACCTGCTCTGGACGGCCGTGGACGTCTGCGCCGAGCTGGGCCTGCCGATCCAACTACACACCGGCTTCGGCGATCCCGACCTCACCCTGCACCGCGCCGACCCGTCCCTGCTGACCGACTTCGTCCGGGCCGCCGAGCCGAGCGGCGTCCCACTGGTGCTGCTGCACGCCTACCCGTACCATCGGCAGGCCGCCTGGCTGGCCCAGGCCTTCCCGACGGTGTACACCGACCTCGGGCTGACGGCCTCCTACACCGGCCCGCGGGTGGCGGCCGTCCTCGGCGAGATGCTGGAACTGGCGCCGTTCGGCAAATTGCTGTTCTCCACCGACGCCTACGGGCTGCCCGAACTGTTCCTGGTGGGCACCGCCCAGTTCCGGCAGGGGCTGGGCGCGCTGCTGGCCGACTGGCAGGCGGAGGGCGCCTGTTCGGCGGCGGACGGGCAGCGCCTGGCGCGGATGATCGGCGCCGACAACGCGCGCCGACTGTACGCGCTCTGACGTACGCGCTCTAGGCCGTCGGCTCGTCAGCGAACCATCACTTTTTAACAATCTTTGCCTCTGTTGCCCTTGTTGAGCTGCGGACTCGTAACATCCGGTGTTGGTTGAGATGTGACGATTAGATGACTGCCTCTTGCGCATATCAGCGAATATTCATTAAGTTCCGGTCATTCCCAGCGCACCTGCCACACCGCAGCTGCCGCATGACGACTCGGGAGGGCCAACCCCAATGAGAGTTCCTCGGATCAGCCGGACCCGGTACGCGGCGGTGGGCGTCGTGCTCGCCACCGCCGGCGCCCTCGCGCTCCCGGCCGGCACCGCCGTCGCGGCGCCCACCGGCGACTCGACGACCGGTCCGCTGCTCAGCTACGTCGTCAACACCAAGGCCAACCACGGCCAGGTGCAGAAGGTCGAGAAGGCCGTCACCGGCCTCGGCGGCACGGTGGTCCAGTCGTACGAGCAGATCGGCGTCGTGATCGCCCGCTCGAACGACACCAAGTTCGCGGAGAAGCTGCGTCTGGCCAAGGGCGTCGACTCCGTCGGCGCCAGCCGCACCAAGGGCATCCTCGCCTCCGACCAGGGCAAGGCCGACGTCGCCGCCGAGCCCGTCGGCACCGCCGCCGCCGGCCAGGAGCCGTACGAGGCCAACCAGTGGGACATGCGCCAGATCGGTGTCGACAAGGCGCACAAGATCTCGCTCGGCAGCCGCAACGTCACCGTCGGCGTGCTGGACTCCGGCATCGACGCCACCCACGAGGACCTGGCCGCCAACGTGGACGCCTCGCAGTCGGTCTCCTGCATCGACGGCAAGACGAACACGGACTGGAAGGCCTGGCAGCCCACCACCAGCGACCACGGCACCCACGTGGCCGGTACCATCGCCGCCGCCAAGAACGGCAAGGGCATCGTCGGCATCGCCCCGAACGTGAAGCTGGCCGCGGTCAAGGTCGTCGACGACGCCGGCATGATCTACCCGGAGAACGCGGTCTGCGGCTTCGTCTGGGCCGGCGAGCACGGCTTCAAGGTGACGAACAACAGCTACTACGTCGACCCGTGGATGTTCAACTGCCAGAACGACAAGGACCAGGCCGCGATCACGGACGCCGTCCGTAAGGCCGTCGCGTTCTCGCAGCGCAAGGGCGTCCTGAACGTCGCCGCCGCGGGCAACGAGAACATCGACCTGGCGCACAAGACCACCGATGTCTCCAGCCCGGACGACACCACCCCCGGTACCCGCCCGGTCACCAACGACTGCCTGTCGCTGCCGACCGAGCTGCCCGGCGTCATCGCGGTCTCCGCGGTGGGTGTCAACGGCGACAAGTCGTACTACTCCAGCTACGGCAAGGGCGTCGTGACCGTCGCCGCGCCGGGTGGTGACAAGCGCTACCAGATCCCGAACACCCCGGACAAGGACGGCCGCATCCTGTCCACCATCCCGGGCAACAAGTACGGCTACATGCAGGGCACCTCGATGGCCACCCCGCACGTCACCGGTGTGGTCGCGCTGCTCGCCTCCACCTTCCCGTGGGCCAGCCCGGACGAGCTGACCGAGCTGCTGACCAACCAGGCCGAGTCCCACCCGTGCCCGACCGGCGAGTTCAACCCGGGCGGCGCCGGCCAGTGGAAGGCCACCTGTGAGGGCGGCGCGGACGACAACGGCTTCTACGGCGCGGGCATCATCAACGCCGAGAAGGCGGTCCAGTGGTGGCGCTGAGGCGCTGACCACCATGCGCTGAGCACTGAACGCTGAGCTGGGGAGCGGGGCCCATGGCCCCGCTCCCCAGTCGCATTTGAGTACCCGTACTCAGGCCGCCGCCCCACCCGCGGAACAGGATGGATCCGTAACCAGCGGATTCACCACAGGAGTTGAGCGGCATGACTGCCACGGTCCCCGGGCCGCAGGCCCCCGTCACCGACCGGCGGCACCGGCTCGCACTGGCCCTCGGCGTGGTCCAGCTGGTCCTCGCCGTTCCGATGCTCGTGCCCATTGCCAAGATCACCGTGATGGCCGCGATGTTCGGGCTCGCCGGGATACTCCCGGCGTTGCTCTTCGTGCCGCTGGTCGCCGCGGGCCCGCTGCTCGGACTGGGTCTGGCGACCCTGGTCGCGCGGGTGCAGGGGTTCCGCAAGGACATCGGATTCGCGGTGAGGAGCTTCGGCCTGCTGGCCGGCACCGCGATCGAGTACCACTGGCTGGGCTAGGGCCCCCGGCGCTCACTCGAAGTGGTGCTCCCAGACCGTCTCCACCGACGGCTGGCCGTGCAGGTCCGGCACCTCCCGCAGCCAGGCCGGCCGACCGGCCCGGGTGCGTGCCGCCCGTCGTAGCTCCGCCTCGCGCATCTGCTCGGGGGTGGCGAAGCCCTCCGGCAGCCACTGCTCGGAGAGCACCACCCGGGCGGCCAGATGGGTGACGTAGGCGTGCCGGACGGCGTCCACCGAGTCGAAGCCGGGCTCGTCGGCCAGCCACTCGTCCGGGACCAGCGCGAGCACCTCCTCCAGCACCTCCACGGTGACCAGCGGCCCGAGGTCCTCGTCGGCCAGCCGGACGTCCGGGGCCGAGCCGCCGAGCGCATGGGTACTGAGGTCGTACCGCTTGCCGACCGAGGCCTCCGCGGTGGCCCAGCGGTGGTGGAAGATCAGCGCGGCGCCGTTGTCGATCAGCCAGAGCCGGTTGTGCCAGACCACCAGGTTGGGGTTGTGCACGGTGCGGTCGACGTTGCCGGTGAGCGCGTCCAGCCAGACCACCCGCCCGGCCTCGACGGAGTCCACCGGGATCATCCCCGGCCGGTAGTCCCGCGAGCCGGGCAGCAGGTCCATCCCGAGGTTGAGGCCGCCGCTGGCCTTGAGCATGTCCTGGATCTCGGCGTCGGGCTCGTCCGCGGCCACCACCGGGTCGAAGTCCACCAGCCGCAGCTCCGGCACCCGCAGCCCCAGCCGCCGGGCCAGCTCGCCGACGATCACCTCGGCCACCAGCGCCTTGCGGCCCTGGGCGGCGCCGGTGAACTTGACCACGTACGTTCCCAGGTCGTCGGTCTCCACCACCCCAGGCACCGAGCCGCCGGCCCGCAGCGGGTCCACGTAGCGCAGCGCAGTCACCAGATCGAGCACACCGGCCACCCTATCCCGCCGCGTCGCGGCCGCGCCCCTGTGATTGTCTTGCCGGGAGAGCGGTACGGAGAGCGGTACCCACCACCACACGAGGAGAGCAAGGTCATGGGACAGGTGCAGGCCACCACCGAGCGGGTCTACGACGCCACCCCCGAGCGGGTGTACGAGGCGCTGGCCGACTACCAGGTGACCCGCCCCAAGCTGCTGCCCGCGCAGTACAGCGAGTACGAGGTCCGGGTCGGCGGCACCGGCGCGGGCACCCAGGTGCACTGGAAGCTGCAGGCCACCGAGAAGCGGGTGCGCGACTGCCTGTTCACCGTCTCGGCGCCCAAGCCCGACCAGCTGGTGGAGAAGGACGCCAACTCCAGCATGGTGATCACCTGGACCGTCGCCGCCGCCGGCGAGGGCCGCACCAAGGTCACCGTGACCGCCACCTGGCAGGGCGCGACCGGCATCGGCGGCTTCTTCGAGCGCACCTTCGCCCCCAAGGGCCTGAACCGGATCCACGACCAGGTGCTGGCCAACCTGGCCGCCGAGGTCCGCTGAGCCCTCCCGGATTCCGACGGAACCCGAAGGATCGCCGACACGACTCCGATGGTTCCGGTGAATCAGGGGAATCGCCCGGAATTTCGAGCGATCCGTCCACCCGTGCGAGCCGAAAGCCGTACGGGTGGACGGCCCACCACCTCCGGGTGACGCGAGCCGTTCGGCGCCGGCGAGCCATCCTAGGCTCGCCGCCGTGCATATGACGATCCTTCACATTTCGCAGCCGGTGGACGGCGGAGTCGCCCGCGTCGTCGTCGACCTGGTCCGGGGGCAGCGCGAGGCCGGGCACCGGGTGCTGGTCGCCTGCCCGTCCGGCGGGCGACTCGCCGAGGAGGCGGCCGCGGTGGGCGCGCTGGTCCAGGACTGGCCCGCCGAGCGCTCGCCCGGCCCGTCCACCGCCGCCGAGGCCTGGCGGCTGCGCCGGATCGTCCGGGCCGCCGCGCCCGACGTGGTGCACCTGCACAGCGCCAAGGCCGGGCTGGCCGGCCGGCTGGCCGTGCGCGGCGCGGTGCCGACCGTCTTCCAGCCGCACGCCTGGTCCTTCGCCGCCGTGGACGGCCCGCTGGCCGCCGCGACCCTGCGCTGGGAGCGCTTCGCGGCCCGCTGGGCGCACCGGCTGCTGTGTGTCAGCGTCCAGGAGCGGGCCGACGGCGTGGCGGCCGGGGTGCACGCCGACTGGGCGGTGGTGCCCAACGGCGTGGACGTGCGCCACTACGCACCCGCCGACCGCCGGGCCGCCCGGATCGCGCTCGGCCTGGACCTGGACGCCCCGCTCGCGGTCTGCGTCGGGCGGCTGTGCCGGCAGAAGGGCCAGGACGTGCTGCTGGCCGCCTGGCCTGAGGTGCTGCGCCGGGTGCCGCGGGCCCGGCTGGCGCTGGTCGGCGGCGGGCCGGACGAGCAGCGGACCGCGGAGCTGGTGCGGCGGTCGGTCGAGCCGTCCCGGGTCAGGCTGGTCGGGGACGTGCCGGATCCGCGCCCGTGGCTGGCAGCGGCCGACCTGGTGGTGCAGCCCTCGCGCTGGGAGGGTATGGCGCTGGCCCCGCTGGAGGCGATGGCGGCCGCCCGTCCGGTGCTGCTGACCGATGTGCCGGGGGCGCGTGAGTGCCTGCCGCAGACGGCGCGCGCGCAGGCGGTGGTGCCGCCGGAGGACGTGACCGCGCTCGCCACCCGAATGGCGGAAGCGCTGTCCGATCCGATCGAGTGCGAGCAGCGCGGTGCCCGTCTGCGTGACCATGTGGTCGCCCGCCATGACGTCCGGACCGTGGTCGAACAGGTGGACGTCCTCTACCGCCATCTGCTGGGTGCCGGTCCGGCCGCCGGGCGGCGCCGGGCCCGTATCCCAGAGCGGATCTGATCGTTTCACATGCCGTGAATGCCCGCCGAATCAGGCGCTGCCGTATTCGCACCCCAACCGGATAAGGGGAGGGGCGTTAAATCCGAAATACCTATTAATGGGCGGCTGGAATGAAACGGCAAGTCAACCTCCAGCCCCCATGGTCGGATTCGGTATTGTCGGATTTTGCCTGCTTCGTTTCGATTTCATCCCGGACATTCGCGCCAGAGCCCATCGCGACAGCGTCCCGTGTGACCGGCCGTTCCGTGATCGGCCCCAACGCGGGAGGACCGAAAGCCGCCAGCGGTAGCAGGTGCTGTCAGGACCGCGCCCGCCGGGCCGGGGCGGCCGCCCGACGCCCACCGGTGCCGGGGCGCCGTCACCCCGGGCACACAGCAGGGGAGTTCGTGCGCTGATGACCATTGACCACGACAGTGTGCCGCGATCCGGTGGGCCCCTGGCCGGCCCGCGCCGGCCCGCTACCGGGCTGCTCGACCGGCCGGCCGGATCGGCGCACACCCGGGCGGTGCCGCCGCCCCGCCGGCACCCCAGGGCGGTCCGCTCCCGGCTCGCCCTGCCGCTCGCGCTGGTCCAGGTCGACGCGATCGCGCTGTGCACCGCCACCGGCATCGCCAACCGGGCCGTCGACCCGGCCGCGCCGCTCGCCCCGCTGGTCGGCGTCCCCGCCGTCCTGCCGCTGCTCCTGCTGCTCAACCTGGCCGGCGGCCTGTACCGTGCCCGGCTCACCCTGTCCGTCCTGGACGAGCTGCCCGCGCTGGCCGTCCGGGCCGTGGTCGCCACCGCCTTCGCGGTCACCCTGGCCGGCTGCCTGGACGGCCGCTGGCCCGACTGCGGCCCGGCCACCCCGGCCCGTCTCACCGTTCTGCTCGGCGCCCAGCTGCTGATCGCCGCCGTCGGCCGGGCCGTCCTCTACCACCTGGTCCGGCGGATCCGCCGCGCTCGCCCCAGCTCCGCCCTGGTGCTCGGCGCCGGCCGGCTCGGCCACAAGGTCGCCACCGCCCTGAGCGAGCACGGCGAGTACGGGATGCGCCCGGTCGGCTTCCTGGACGCCGACCCGCCGCTGCTGGTCGGCGACACCGGCCTGCCCGTCCTCGGCGGCCGCGAGGTGCTGGAGCGCGAGGTCCGCCGGCACCGGGTCCAGCACGTGATCGCCACCGCCGGAGCCGCCGACGAGGCCGAGACCGCCGCCGCCCTGCGCGACGCCGTCCGGCTCGGCTGCCAGGTCTGGCTGGTGCCCGCGCTGCGCGAGTACGGCTCGCTGCCGACCGCCCCGATCTCCGGCGGCGACCACCTGTGGGGCTTCCCCTGCCTGCGGGTCGGCCGCCCGGCCATGGGCCGCCCCGGCTGGGCCGCCAAGCGCGCCCTGGACGTCACCGCCGCCGGCCTCGGCCTGCTGCTGCTCGCCCCCGTCCTGGTGCTCTGCGCCCTCGCCGTCCGCTTCGACACGGGCCCCGGCGTGCTCTTCCGCCAGCAGCGCACCGGGCTGGACGGCCGGGTCTTCACCGTCCTCAAGTTCCGCACCCTGCGCCCCAGCAGCGAGCACGAGGCGGCGACCCGCTGGAACATCTCCCAGGACCACCGGATGGGCGCCGTCGGCCGCCTGCTGCGCAAGAGCTCCCTGGACGAGCTGCCGCAGCTGTGGAACGTCCTGCGCGGCGACATGAGCCTGATCGGCCCGCGCCCCGAACGCCCCTACTTCGTCATGCGGTTCAGCCAGGCCTACCCCGAGTACGCCGACCGGCACCGCGTCCCGGTCGGACTCACCGGCCTCGCCCAGGTGAACGGCCTGCGCGGGGACACCTCGATCGAGGACCGGGCCCGCTTCGACAACCGCTACATCGAGAGCTGGAGCTTCTGGCAGGACGTCAAGATCCTGTGCCGTACCGCGGCCCTGATGCTCCACCCGGACGGGAGCTGACCCGCGTGGCCCTGACCTTCCCGGCCCTTCCGCGTCCGACCTTACGGCGGGCCCTGCCCGCGCTCGCGGACCGGCCCAGCCTGCTGGCCGCGGCCACCGTCCTGCTGGTCTGCGTGCCCACCGGCGAGAAGGACGTCACCGCCGCCGTCCACGTCACCGCCGCCGACCTCGCCTCGCTCGCCCTGGTCACCCTCACCGCGCTGAACCTGCTGCGCGGCAAGCTGCCCGTGCTCAGCCGCGCCACCTGCGTGCTGTTCGGCGGGATCGTGGTCGCCGCCGCCGTCGCCACCATCGGCTCGATCGACCCGGCCACCAGTGTCACCGGCTTCGTCCGGCTCACCCAGGTCTTCGTCCTGGTCCCCGCCGGGGTGCTCTGCTCGCTGCGCGACCGCACCGACCAGCGCCTGGTCCTCGGCTCCTTCGTGCTCGCCGCGCTGATCCAGGGCGTGGTCGGCGCCCACCAGTACCTCACCCGTACCGGCGCCTCCTACACCGGCCAGCCGATCCGGGCCGTCGGCACCTTCGGCGCGCTGGACATCATGGCGATGTCCACCGTGGTGAGCTACGGGCTGCTCGCCGCCCTGCGGCCGGCCTGACGCTGACGATGCGGTCCAGCGTCAGACCAGGGCGGGGTGCTATCTCAGGCCAGCAGGACAGCGGCCAGCACCACGGCCA
>NZ_JBIWPN010000093.1:0-16657 GCF_044768305.1 Kitasatospora sp. NPDC101155
AGCTGGACTCGTGGAAGATGATCTGGCTGAACGAGGCCAGCTGGTTCTTCGGGACGATCTGGGCGGCGATGGTCTTCGGGGACACGGTGGCGGCGTTCGCGGTGGCGGGCAGCACGCCGCCGAGGACGGTCAGACCGGCGGCGCCGGCGAGAACGGCAGCAGAAGTGCGCATACGAAGCTTGAAGCTGGGCATAGCGAACAGGACCTCAATCGGGTTGGGCCGGTGTCACGCCCTGCCTGGACCGTGACCGGACAGGGGTCGAGTGGTCGTGGGGCGTGTTTCGGCGGTGAGCCGCATCCGGCGGGACAGGAGCCGGTGTGGCTGGGTGGAGCAATTGTTGCCAGGCGGGAGCGGGCGCCGACAAGACCCCCTTGTTACGATCCGTCGTCGTATCCAGGGCGGACGGCCGTTGCTCCGAAGGGCGGGCCGGGTGGCCATGCCGATGCTGCTGAGCTGCGCAAACGTCGCAGTCGGGGTCGCGGGCGGCGCCGGGTGCGACCACTATCGCCCGTCGTGGACCCCGGTCTGGTGTGAGCGGGCTCACGGTTTATGGCGGTTTTGGGGCGATCTGTCCAGGCCGGCGGCAGACAACTCGTCGGACGGTTGCCTTTCGGTCGCAGAGCGGCGGCGCACCGGCTTCCCCCCGGCCTGGCCGGCGGCGCTCGTCCCGGGCCGACAGGTCCTGAGCCCGGAGCCGTCGACGAATTCCGGCCCGGTCCTCCACGCCGATCACTTCTCTTCCATCCTGGCTCCAGGCCTCCTGGAGTCAGGATGTTCAAGAGATCGCGCCGGGATCCGCAGCCGGCACCGAGCCGCGCCTGACGGGCCGTCACAGTTGTCACTGCGATCGGGCCGCACCGTCCCTCTTCGGAGGCGACGGCGCCCGTGCGGAGGGGAGTTGACGGACCGCAGGTGTGAGTTGACGGACTGCAGGTGTCCGGGCAACTCCTGCCACCTACACCATGATGGCCGGCTCCGCCAGTGCTGGTGCCACCAGAGGCGAAGCGGGCGAGGCCGAGGTTCGATGGAGGGGGCATCCAGGGCTGCCGCCGGCGGATGTCCGGTCCTCGGACGATGAGCTGCCATGGGAAGGAGCTGAGCCATGGGGAGCCACGAGGAGGTCCTGAACGGCGGGCGGGGCCCGCATCCGAGCCCGGGACGGCAGGTTCCACCCGAGGCCTCGTCACCCGCAACCGCACCGGGCGCCGAGACGCGCCCAGTGCCGGGCCGGCTGCCGAGGAAGAGGCGCGGCAGGCTGGTAGCGGCCGTCGCCGCCGTCCTGACCGGCGCTGTCACGGTGGTCGGCGCGCCCCCGTCGAGCGCCGTCTCCACCGCTGTCCCGGCCTACCAGCAGCAACTGGGCAACGACTGCGAGGCGTCCTCCCTGCGCATGGTGCTGGCCGCACGGGGGGTACAGGCGTCGGACCAGGACGTGCTCGGACGCATCGGCGTCGACCTGGCACATCCCCAGGCCGGGGTCTCCGGGCCGCTGTCCGGGGACCCGTTCACGGCCTTCGTCGGAGACCCCAACGGCTCGGAAGCGGCAGGCACCGGATTCGGTGTGTACTATCCGCCGATCGCCCAGGCCGCGCAGTCCTACGGTTTGTCCGTGGCGGCGGCCGGACAGGGGATCTCCCCCGCTCAGCTGAGCAGCGCGGTTGCCGCGGGACACCTGGCGGTCGTCTGGGTCGACTACAACTGGCGTGACGTCGCGGCGAACTCGTACACCGCGTACGACGGCCGCGTGGTGCCCTACGCCGGCCCGTCCGAGCACGCCGTCGTCGTGACCGGGGTCAGCAACGGACAGTATCTGGTCAACGACCCGTCCCGCGGGCAACTGCAGGTGAGCGGGGCGGACTTCGAGGCCGGGTACGCCAGCTACGGCGACATGGCGGTCATCGTCGAGTGACCGCTGCGCCCCGGTCGGACCCGCTGTCGGGGCGGCAGCCGGCCCGGCCCGCGGGTGGTGCGGGCTCGGCCAACGCGCCGCCGGTACGGCCGGGTTGGTCCTGGCCCCGCCCGGGCCGGTGTCAGCTGCGACGGGGTGATCCCCGACACCGGGCCCGCCGCCGGGCCGTTCACCACACCTGCCAGAGGGCGGCCGCGAACACCGCCGTCACCCAGGTCCAGAGCAGGCACAGGGCGACGTGGGCGGCGGTGCGCAGGGCGTCGCCGCGCCACAGCTTCGGGGAGAAGACCACGAACTCGAAGAGCCAGCGCAGGCCCCAGAACAGGGTCTGACCGGCCAGCAGCACGGCGCCCAGCCGGCCGCCGGCCAGCAGGTCGGGCGCCAGGCAGAGCGGTAGCAGGCCGAACAGGGCGCAGACCAGGCCGATGAAGAAGACGTGGACGTAGGAGACCTGGCGGGTCAGCAGGGTGGTGCCGGCCAGGTCGGCCGGCCAGCCGACCGCCCACGGCAGCACCGCGTGGCCCACTCCGAGTCCGACCAGGACCAGTCCGACCAGCCGCAACTGGCCCACCAAGCTGAGGACTTCGCTCATCCCCCGGCGCTCCGGAAGGTGAAGGCGGTGACCAGTCCGGCGATCCGGCGCTCGGCGGCCGGCCGCAGCCCGGCCTCGGCCGCGTGGCGCAGCCACGCCGCCCGGGGCAGGAAGTGCCAGGCCCCGGGGCCGTAGGCGGCGATGTTGGCGCCGTCGCGCAGGTGCTCGACCAGCAGCAGGGCGCCGCCCGGGCGCAGCGCGCGGGCGACCTCGGCGAACAGCGCGCGGCGGTCCGCGGGGCGGCGCAGCTCGTGGGCGGCGAAGACGGCGAACACGGTGTCCAGCGAGGAGGTCCCGACGGGCAGTGCGCCCGGGCGGGCCGGCACGCTGCCGGGGGCGGGCGGGACGTGCCGCCGGGCCCGCCGGATCGAGCCCTCGGTGGTCAGCGCCGGGTCGTACAGGTCGGCGATGTGCTGGTGGGCGGCCGGGTGGCGGGCGGAGACCGGGCGGCTGACCTCGTCCAGCCCGGCGGAGACCACCAGGTGCGTGCCGGGGCCGTCGGGCAGCAGCGCGGGCAGCCAGTCGTAGGTGTGCAGCCCGGAGCGGTCGTAGACGCGCCAGGTGGCGAGGGTGCTGACGGCGAGATGGGCGGCCGCGGTGGCGGCGCCGGCCCGGGCGAGCACGGCGGCCGGCCGGGGCAGGTGGCGGGCCGCCGCCCAGCCGCCGGCGGCGGTGAGCACGCCGGCGGCGTACAGCGGCCAGTTGTAGCGGATCACCTCGCGGACGCCGGAGGGGCGTCGGGGCGGTGGGGCGGTGGTCACAGGGCGGCCCCTTCGAGGGTGCGGCGGCTGCCGGGATGCCAGCCGTAGTCGATGTCGGCGACGTGGAAGGCGTTGGCGAGCACCGGCCGGCTTCCGGCCAGCGGGCCGTGGTCGAAGAAGGTCAGCCGCGGGACCTCGACGCTCACCGGCACGGGCCGCCACTCGGTGCGGGTGGCCTTGACCACGATCATCGAGCGGGTCTGCTCCTCGTACTCGAAGGTGTAGGGCAGGGGGCCGGCGAACCGGCGGGCCGCCCGGGCGTCCGCGAAGGGGCTGCCCGGCGGCAGGGCGGCCGGGGCGCTCCCCAGATCGGCGCGCACGTGCAAGTCGGCGTGGCCGTCGCCGCTGAGGACCTTGAACTCCAGGGTGTCGCCGACCACCCGGGTGCCGATCCGGGCGTGCCGGTAGTGGTAGCGGCTGAGGAGGTTTCCGCCGGCGGCCATCAGCCGGCTGTCGGTGTCCGAGCGCAGGATCCGCAGCCCGCGCATGGTCCGCCCGCCGGGGGTGGGGAACCGGGTGAAGACCCGGTAGCCGGTGAGGATGAAGTCGCGGCCGAACCGGGCCGGCAGCGCGGCCGGGCGCAGCGCCCGGGTGTCGACCACGGCGGCCGCGACGAAGCCGTGCTCGGTGCCGACCGGGTCGGTGTAGGTGTCCAGGGTGAGCCCGGGCGGCACCAGTGGGGTGAGCAGCCGGGGCGGCAGTGCGTAGGTGAGGACGAGGGAGTGCGCGAAGCGGGTGCGGATCGGAACGGGGTGGCGCTGGAGAAGATGTCGCATGGTCGACTCCGTTGGTCTGTACCGGGGTTCGGATGGGACGCGCCGGTATCCGGGTGGGCTGTGCCGGGTTTCGGGTGGGCCGTGCCGGGGCTTCAGAGGCGGACGACCCGGACGACGCCCCACAGCGGGCACCGGTCCTCGGCGGCGGCCCCCGGGCCGGCGGGCCCCGGTTCGCGGATGCTGCGCAGCACGGCGATCCCGCCGGGCCGGACGGCGTGGCGCACGGCGGCGCGCAGCCGGCGGGCGAAGGCCGGGTCGGGGCCGTCCAGGACGTTGGAGAGCGTCACCGCGTCGTAGGCCGCGGCGGGGGAGCGTTCGAGGTGCTCGACGACGTCGCCGTGGAGCAGCCGGACGGGCGGCCCGCCGCCGGGCAGTTCGCGCCCGACTCGCCCGGCGCCGGGCAGTTCGCGGCCGAGCAGGAGCCGCCAGGCCCACGGGTTGTCGGCGTTGGGGTGCCGGGCGAAGCCGCGGGCCAGCCGGGCCCGCAGCACGGTGTCGAAGCGGCGAGGCAGCACGGCCCGGAACGCCGGGTGCAGGCCGCCCGCGAGCGCGCCGGCCGGGCGGAGTGCGGCGCCGAGCAGCAGCCGCAGGCCGGGGCCGTCGAGGTGGCGGTGCCAGTGGCGGGCCTGCGCCGCCGGGTCGTCGAGGCGTAGGAACCGTTCCAGCGCTGCCGGGCGCCAGGCCGGCAGGGCGGTCGCGGCGGCGGCCCGCCCGAGGGCGAGCAGCCGTTCCGCGGCGCCGGTCGCGGCGGGTGCACCGGTGGTCAGGCGGGCGCGGGCGTAGGCGAGTTGGGCGGGGTTGACGTCCACCGCGGTGACCTGGTGGCCGGCGGCGGCCAGCGCGGCTGCGGTGTCCCCGGCGGAGGCGATGCACAGGACGCGGGCGCCGGGCGGCGGGAAGGCCGCGAGGTCGACGCCGGGGTCCTCGTACATCCGGCCGAACAGCACGCCGGGGCGGCGGGGTTGCAGGCTCAGCAGTCGGCCGTCGGCCCAAGGGGTCGCGGTGCTCACGCGGTCACCGCCGCACGGGCGGCGGGGCGGTGCCGGGTCGCGGCGACGGTCCAGATCAGCGCCAGGAAGGTGAGGTCCTGGACGATCAGCCGGCCGGGTTCGGGGATCTCGTCGGCGCCGAACAGCAGGCCGCCGGTGTTGAACCCGACCACGAGGACGGTCTGCACGACGGCGGCGGGACGCGCCCGGCGGCCGGTCAGCACCCAGAGGCCGAGGGCCAGTTCGGCCGCCCCGATGGCCAGCAGCAGTGGTGTCACCGCCCACCCGGGCAGCAGCGGCACCGACTCCACGATGGCCCGCTGGTCCGCCCGGCCGGGCCAGATCTTGCACCAGAGCCCTTCGTAGCCCCACATCAGCGCCACCGCTCCGGCGGCGAGCCTGTTCTGCCACGGTGTCACGGTTCCCCCTTCCTCCTGCTGCCTCGCCGGGGCGCGCGACCGCGCCGGGGTGCGGCGGGGCAGCACGGGACCGTCCCGCACCGCTGGTCACGGCCGGGAGGTGCCCGCTGGGCATCATCATGGCGCACGGCTTTGAACGTGTTCAACTTAGGGCTCCGGTCGCCGCGCCGCCGACGCCCGCCACTCTCCGAACCGAAGGCGCCGACCACCCGGTGGTGGCCGGCGCCTTCGCGGCCGAGGTGGCCTCGGTCGGGGGCACGGACGATCCTGAGCCGGCTGCTGGCGGCGACGCGGTCCCCACCCGCCGACGCGGTCCCCACCCGCCGACGCGGTCCCCACCCGCCGACGCGGTCCCCACCCGTCGACGCGGCCGGAACCCGGCGTCACGCGGCGACAGCCCTCGCACGTCATCGTCTCGATGCCGCACCTGCGCCGAGCCACCGGGCGTGGGGCGGTTCAGCCGCCGTGTCCGGTACCGCGGTCGGGTGCGGTCATGTCGCCCGTTGCGGGCGTGCCGTCGGCGAGCCCGTAGCGCAGGTACACGGTGCCCTTCGGGCCGGCCGCCGGGGGCTGGAGAAGGGTGAGGCCGGTGGGCACGGCGCCGTTGTCGAACACCTTCTTCCCGACGCCGAGCACGATCGGGTGCAGCCAGAGGTCGAGGCGGTCGAAGAGCTTCTCGCGCAGGAGGGTCTGTACGAGGTTCAGGCTTCCGACGACCTTCACGTGCTCGTGCCGGTCACGGATCTCGCGCACCGCGGCGGCCAGGTCCGGGCCGAGCTGCGTGGATCCGGCCCAGGAAAGGTCGGGCCTGCCGCGGGAGGCCACGTACTTCGGGACGCGGTTGAAGAGCGTGGCGATCGCGTTGTCCTGGCCGCCTTCCTGGTGCGGCCAGTGGGCGGCGAAGATGTCGTACGTGCGTCGGCCGAGCAGGAGGGCGTCCGTGTCCTCGTACGCGGCGGCGACCTGCGCCCCGGCGACCTCGTCCAGCAGGGGCGCCTGCCAGCCGCCGAACGGGAACCCCACCGGGTCCTCGTCGGGGCCGCCGGGCGCCTGCCCGACGAGGTCGAGGGTCGCGAACAGCTCGATGTGGATGAGGCCCATGGCGTACTCCCGTGAGTCGGTTGTCTCCGTCAAGGGATAGACCTGCGCTGGCCCGGAAACTCATCGCCACGACGGAACCGGGCTCGACCGGGTCGGGCGGAACGACCACGAGGCCCTCCGCATCCGCCTGGACCAGCTGTCGACGAAGCCCCCGGGAGGACGGGGCTGGGCGTCAGCTGTCGAAGCCCAGGCCGAAGCGGTCCAGCGTGCGCAGCCACAGGTTGCGCCGCCCGGCGTCGGCGTCGGCCCGGGTGAGGGCCCATTGGGTGATGCCGATGCCGATCGAGCGGGCGGGCTCGGGTGGGAAGGGCAGCGGCTTGCGACGGACCAGTTCCAGGGCGGTGCGCTCGGTGCGGGCGCCGTTCAGGAGGTCGAGCATGACCTCGGCGCCGAAGCGGGTGGCGCCGACGCCCAGGCCGGTGAATCCGGCGGCGTAGGCGACCCGGCCGTCGTGGGAGAGGTCGAAGAAGGCGCTGAACCGGGTACAGGTGTCGATCGCGCCGCCCCAGGCGTGGCTGAACCGCACACCCTCCAGCTGGGGGAAGGTCCGGAAGAAGTGCCGGGCGAGGGTGGCGAAGGTCTCCGGGCGCTGGTCGCGCTCCGCGCGTACCCGGCTGCGGTACTGGTGGACGACGTCGTAGCCGCCGAACAGGATGCGGTTGTCGGCGGAGAGCCGGACGTAGTGGAAGTGGTTGGCGCTGTCGGCGAAGCCCTGGCGGTTGCGCCAGCCGACGGAGGCGAGCTGTTCCTCCGTCAGCGGCTCGGTCATCAGCGCGTAGTCGTAGACCGGCACGGTGTAGGGGCGGTGGCGGCGCAGCAGGGAGGGGAACGCGTTGGTGGCGAGCGCGACCCGGCGGGCGCCGATCCGGCCGTACGGCGTGCGGACGGTGATGCCGTGCGGGGAGGAGGCCAGGCCGGTTGCCCGGGTGTGCTCGTGGATCCGCACGCCCTGGTCGAGGCAGGCTTGCTTGAGGCCCCAGGCGAGGCGGGCGGGGTTGAGCATGGCGACGCCTTCGCGGTCCCAGAGGGCGCCGAGGAAGGTGGGGGAGTCGATCTCGGCGCGAGCGGCCTCGCGGTCGAGGAAGTCGAGGCGGCTTCCGTGGCGGGCGGCGAGGTCGGCGAACTCGTGCAGGCCGTCGACCTGGTAGCTCTCGGTGGCGACGACGAGGGAGCCGGTGCGCTCCCAGCCGCAGTCGATGCCGTACCGCTTGACGGTGTCCTCCATGGCCTGGAGGTTGGCGGCGCCCAGTCGCTCCAGGGTGGCGAGTTCGCCCGGCCAACGCTGATGCCCGTTGGCGAGGCCGTGGGTGAGGCTGGCCTCGCAGAATCCGCCGTTGCGACCGGAGGCGGCCCAGCCGATCTCCTGTGCCTCGACGAGGACGACGTCGAGCGAGGGGTCGCGCTCCTTGGCGATGAGCGCGGTCCACAGTCCGCTGTAGCCGCCGCCCACGACGAGCAGGTCGCAGCGGAGGTCCCCGACCACCGCGGATGCGGCCGCGGGTCGACCGGGGTCGTCGAGCCAGAACGGTACGGGCTGGGCGTCCTGGAGTGCGCGGACGGGGTCGGCCATGGCGGGTGGCTCTCCTTGGGTGCGGGGAGGGCGGGGGCCTCCGGATGCCCCATCCGACCGCGGGCCCGGCATCAACGTCAATGGTGTTGACATAAGCCTCAGGCGGGCGCGATCTCGATCCGGTCCAGGATCTCGGCCGCGATCGCCTCGGCGCCCGGCTGGTAGTGGTGCGCCAGCGTGCGGAACAGCTGCTCGGCCGCCCCGGCGGGCCAGTCCGCGGGCAGGTGCGCGGCGGGCAGATGCGGATCGGCTCGGACCACGTCCAGCCAGTCGGTGTGCAGCCCTCGGGGCCGAGCGAGCCGGGCCGCGCGGCATCGCCGCGGGCCGTCCACTACCGGCTGGCGGGGAGCCAGCCGTCCTGAACGGCATGGACGCCCGCTTGGAAGCGGCTGCGGGCGTCCAGCCGGTCCAGCAGGTCGGCGGCGATGCGGCGGGCGGTTCGCGGGGAGACGCCGAGTCGTTTGGCGATCGACTCGTCGGTGTGTCCGTGCGTCAGCAGTTCCAGTGCGGCCCGCTCCTGGGGGGTCATCTGATCGGGCGGGATGGGGGACGGGGCGCCGAGCGCGGTCGCGCCGGTCCAGATGCTTTCGAACAGCGCGCTCAAGGCGGTGACGGTGCCGGTGCCGGTCAGCACGACGGCGCCGGCGCGGGCGTCCTCGGTGTCCAGGGGCAGGACCGCGTGAGTGCGGTCCGCGATGATCTCGCGTCCTTCGCCCGCCCCGCCGAGCGGGTCGAGCACGTCGTCGTCCATCGCGGCCACGTGTCGGGCCCGGTGGTCGGCCTGTTCGTGGCCGCAGCCGGCCTGACCGAAGCCGAACTCAGTGCCTCGGAGGTCTGCCGGCGGGCCGTCGCCGAGCACCCCGCGCTACGAGGGGTCAGCATCGTGGGATGCGGCGCGGTGCTCGTGCCCGGCCCCTGGGACCGGGAGTGGACGAGCCCCGCCCCCGATCCGCCGGGCTTCGCCGACCCTCCTGGCCCACTTATGCCACTGCATAGTCCGTCCAGCCCGAACCCGTCCCACCCGTCCTGAGAATCCGCCACAGTCATGGCAACGGCCGAAGCGGCAGGGAAGAACCCTCCGGGAAACCGGGGAGGCCCGGGAACGGAAACAACCGGAATTCCTGCCGCGGCCGGCCGGATCGGCTCACGAAACGGGCGCCGGGAAACAGCAGCCGTACTGCCAGGAGGAAACGATGACGGTCACGAAAGTCGCCTCGACCACCGCTGCGCTCGCCTTCGCAGTCGAACCAGTTCACCCTGTACAACCCCGAGAAGGACCAGATCATGGCCTACACCGGTGGCAACCAGGGCTCCGTGGTGATGGAGGATTCCGGGACGTCGAGCCTGGGGCCGAACGGCGAGCTGTGGTCATGGGGAGGACGGGAGGACTGGGGGGCCTACGCACTGCAGTCCTTCTGGGACAGCGGACAGAACGTCGACGCGAAGGACGGCTTCGACAACCCCCGCACCGACCCGGTCCACACCCGCGGCTGGCGCCACGGTAACCAGCGTGAACTGACCTGGAACGCCGTCACCCCCGGCTGACGACCCGTCGGGGTCCAGAACTGGTTCGAGCCGGGCGCCACGCCCGGCTCGAACCGGTCCCGAGTCCTGGACGGAGCGGATCCACGGCTGACGAGAGCCCGCTGAGCGGGCCGGGACCGTCGCCGACCACGCGTTGACCGCTTGTCTACCGGGCACTCCTACGGTCGGGGCCATCGGCAAGTTCCGCACTGCTCCGAAGGATTCCCATGATCGACCCGGCCGCGTCGACGCGCGGTGACACACCCTGGATCGGCGACGATCCGCGATTCACCGAGTTGCGCGCCGCCTACCGCAGGTTCGTGTTCCCGGTGACGGCGGCGTTCCTGCTCTGGTTCCTGGCGTACGTCCTCTGCTCCGCCTATGCTCGCGGCCTCATGGCGACCAAGGTCGTCGGAAGCGTCAACGTGGCCCTGGTCTTCGGACTGCTGCAGTTCGTCTCGACCTTCGGCATCGCCCTGGCCTACGGCCGCTTCGCCGCCCGGCGGCTGGACCCGCTGGCCGCGGCCCTGCGAAGCGCGGCGGCGTCCCATCCAATCGCCCCGGCCCCGGCTGGCCGCGGCGGCGACCAGGAACTGACGGAGAACCAGGCATGACACAGCACCTTCCGCTCGCCGCGGCTGCGGCGCAGTCGACATCGAACAAGGGTCTGACCGTCGGCCTGTTCGTCGCCCTGGTGGCGGTGACCCTCGTCATCACCCTCTGGGCGCGGCGGAGCACGCGGGGCACCGGCGGCTTCTACACCGGCGGCGGCCAGTTCTCCGCGCTGCAGAACGGGATCGCGATCTCGGGCGACTATCTGTCCGCGGCCTCCTTCCTCGGCATCGCCGGGATCATCGCGCTCTCCGGGTACGACGGCTTCCTCTACTCGATCGGCTTCCTGGTCGCCTGGCTGGTCGCGCTGCTGATGGTCGCCGAACTGCTGCGCAACACCGGGCGGTTCACCATGGCCGACGTGCTGGCCGCGCGGCTGCGCAGCGGGCCGATGCGGACCGCCGCGGGCGTGTCGACCATCGTGGTGTCGATCTTCTACCTGATCGCGCAGATGGTCGGCGCGGCGACGATCGTGGGGCAGCTGCTCGACGTCAAGGGCGCTTCCGCGCAGATCTGGACCATCGTCGGTGTCGGTGCCCTGATGATCGTCTACGTCGTGGTCGGCGGGATGAAGGGCACCACCTGGGTGCAGATCGTCAAGGCGGTGCTGCTGATCGCCGGCGCGGCCACGATGACCCTGTGGGTGCTGGCGAAGTACGGGTTCGACCTCAGTCACCTGCTCGGGGACGCCGCCTCGGCGTCCAAGAAGGGCGACGCCTTCCTGCAGCCCGGCCTGAAGTACGGGGCCACCGACGGCTGGTCGAAGCTCGACCTGGTCAGCCTCGGCGTCGCGCTGGTGCTGGGCACCGCGGCGCTGCCGCACGTGCTGGTGCGCTTCTACACCGTCCCGACCGGCCGCGACGCACGCAAGTCGGTGAACTGGGCGATCGGCATCATCGGGGTCTTCTACCTGATGACCCTGGTGCTCGGCTTCGGCGCGGCCGCGCTGGTCGGCACGGCGACGATCAAGGAGAAGGACCCGTCCGGCAACACCGCCGCCACCCTGCTGGCCGAGCACCTCGGCGGTGGCGCGGGCACCACCGGCGGCTCCCTGATGCTCGCCTTCGTCGCGGCGGTGGCGTTCGCCACCATCCTCGCGGTCGTCGCCGGGCTCACCCTGACCTCCTCGTCGTCGTTCGCCCATGACCTGTATGCCAGCGTCATCCGCAAGGGCCGGGCCACGGAGCGGCAGGAGCTGGTCACGGCGAAGATCGCCGCCGTGGTCATCGGCGCGGTCGCGGTCGCCCTGTCGATCTTCGCCAGGGACCTCAACGTGGCGTTCCTGGTGGCCCTGGCCTTCGCCATCGCGGCCTCGGCCAACCTGCCGGCGATCCTGCTGACCCTGTTCTGGAAGCGCTTCACCACCTTCGGCGCCAAGTGCGGCATCTACGCGGGCCTGGTCAGCTCGATCGGCCTGGTCCTGCTCTCCCCGATCTGCTGGGGCGGCGCGAGCGGCACGGTCCACGCCGTGAAGCTGACGGCCGCCCAGGCGAAGGACTGCGGGGTGGAGGCGTCCAACAAGCAGGTCGGCAACGCCACGGCGCTGATCTCCTGCACCACCACCGCACCGATCCCGCTGCAGAACCCCGGGGTCATCTCGATTCCGATCGGCTTCGCGGCCGCGGTCCTCGGTTCCGTGGCCGGGGGCCGCCGCCGGGACGAGGACGCGCAGGGGCGCGGCTTCGCCGAGCTGGAGGTCCGCGCGCTCACCGGGGTGGGACGGTAGAGCGTGGAACCGGGATCCAACCTCGACGAGTTCCTCTCCGACCTTGAGCGCTACGTCGCCGCGGAGGTCCTGACCGCCCAGCTCACCGCGGACACCCTGCGCAAGTACCTGCGCGCCGGGCTGATCCTCCCCGAGGACCTGTGCGCCGGTGACACCGACGGCTACGCGCAGCGGCTGCTGCATGCCGGACGGACGCACTCCGTGGTGGCCCTGACCTGGCTGCCCGGGCAGTTCACCCCGATCCACGACCACATCGCCTGGTGCGTCTCCGGCGTGGTGGAGGGTGTTGAGGTGGACGAGGCGTACCGGCTCTGGCGGCTGCCCCGCTCCGGCCGCCGGGTGCTGGTGCCGTCCGGCCGGACCACCTGTTCTCCCGGCCGGGTGCAGCTCCTGGTGCCGCCCGACGAGGACATCCACCGGGTGTCCAACGGCGGCACCGGGTGCGCGGTCTCCCTGCACGTCTACGGCGCCGACATCTCGCTGAACGGGGGCAGCTCGATCAACCGGGTCTTCGGACAGGAGGTCGTGGACCTCCCGCCGGACGGCGCCCGCCTGGTGAGCTGGCGGACACCGTCCGACCTCGTGCCCTGACCGACCCACCACGACCTGACGGGCCGTCCGCGCCGGACGGCCCGTCAGTCGTGACCGGGCCCCTGCCCGGTTGTTCGGTCACGAGGGTGGGGCCGGGTCGGGAGGCCGGGCCGAACGGGGCGGTCGTCGCCGCTGCCCGAGGTCAGTGTTGGTGGGCCCGGGCGCGCAGGTCCTCGCGGGCGGCGGCGAGTACCTGGTCGGAGAGGTCCGGGTCGGTGGAGGCGACCGCGCGGGCGAGCAGCAGCGCGCCCGCCGTCTGGCTGAACAGGGCCAGCCGCCCGCCGACGGGGCCGGTCCCGGCGAGCCGATCGCCCGCCGAGGCCCCACCATGGGTCGGGTAAGAGTGCGCGGCCACTGCACCCCGGTGGGCAGAGCCGCGGCAACGTGGCGACAAGACGAGGTCCCCCATGCCCGTGCACCGCGTCGGACTGGTCGTCCACCAGGGCCGCGGCGCTGCCCGCGACGCCGCCCGCGCCGTGCACGCCTGGTGTGCGGCGCACGACGTCCCCTGCACCGAGATCGACGTCTGGTCGCAGGACCGACGGCGCGGCTCCGGCCGCGACGAGGCCCACGCCGCCGGGGACCCGGACCTGGTCGTCACCCTCGGCGGGGACGGGACCTTCCTGCGCGGCGCCCGGATAGCCGTGAAGACCGGAGCCAGCGTGCTCGGGGTCGACCTGGGAAAGGTCGGTTTCCTCACCGAGGTGCCGGCCTGCGACATCACCGCCGCCCTCGACGCCGTCCACGCCGACCACGCCCCGGTCGAGGAGCGGATGACGCTGACCATGCGCGCCTCCAGGCCGCCGGAGGTGCCCACGGAGATGGAGGCCTTCCTCTGCTACGGACGCGGCCCCGCCCTGCCGTCGCCGCCGGTGCGGCCGGAGCACACCGCGGGCGACGGCTGGGGTCTGCCCTTGGACGTCAACGCCCTCAACGACGTGGTGGTGGAGAAGCTCGCCCGGGACCGCCAGGTCAGCGCGGGCGTCTACATCTCCGGCAGGCTGCTGGCCGCCTACTCGGCCGACGCCCTCGTGGTCGCGACACCCACCGGCTCGACCGCGTACAGCTTCTCCGCCGGCGGCCCCGTGCTCTCCCCGCACATGGACGCGGTCGTGTTCACCCCGATCGCCGCCCACATGACCTTCAACCGCACCGTCGTCGCCGCTCCCGACGAACCGATCGCGCTGCGCATCCTGCCGCACTCCGGCCGCGCCGCGGTCAGCATCGACGGCCAGCTGCGGGGAATCATCGACCCGGGCGACTGGATCGGCGTCTACCGCGCCCCGCAACGCGTGCGGCTCATCCGCCTCCATCCCACCGACTTCTACGGTCGGCTGCGGGACCGCTTCCGACTCGCCGACGCACCCGCCACCGCGACCGACCCGGAGTCCGCCCCGTTCTTCCGCCCCGACTCCGCCGTACCCCCGGACCTCGCGGGCCTGCGGCTACCGCCGCCCACCGCGGCCCGCTGAACGCCCCCCGGCCGCGCGGGCCGAACTCCCGACCGCCGCCGCCGAAGCCCCGCGGGCAGGTGCGCGGCTTCCAGGCGGCCGTGGCCCGAGGCGCGTCCGTCCGGGTGATGTTCTCGTCGGTCGGGTTCGGCTTCACCGGGACGGGTGCGCGGCTGGTGGTTGGCTGTCCGGCGGGCGCTGGTCGACCGGTTCTGACCGTGGCTGTGCGCAGAGCCGGCGATCGCCGACTCTTCCGTTCGGCAGGGAACCGGTGAACCGCGCTTCCACGGTGGCTCTGGGTCGGAGGTGGCGGGTGGTCGGGGCTCGGCGTGGTGGTGGATCGGACGGGCGAAGCCGGTGGCGGCGATCCGCCGATCCGCTGCGGGGCCTCACCCGGGCCGCTGGCAGCACCTGGCGCGGCGCGGTCCGGGCCGTTGAACGATCCCGTGCCGCGGTGGGTGCCCGACTGTCGGCGTTCGCCCGCGGGCTCGGGCAGGCGCCCGCACCGCCCGGACCGTTCCGCCCGGGGTTCTGGCGCAGTCCGATCCGGGGGCCCTGGCTGACGTCGGTGTTCGGGCTGGTGCTGCTCGTCGGGCTCCCGGTCCTCTTCGTGACCGGGGCGCTGTCCTACGCCGCGTACAACCCGGACCTCGGCCTGCTCAACGACCAGACCCCGGACAAGGGCGTGCTGGGCTTCTACCTCTTCGACTGGCCCACCCACCCGTCCTGGCTGTACCGGCTCACCCAGGGCGTGCACGTGACGCTCGGCGTGACCCTGGTGCCGGTGGTGCTGGCCAAGCTGTGGTCGGTGATCCCGAAGCTCTTCGAGTGGCCGCCCGTGCGCAGCGCCGCCCACGCGCTGGAGCGGCTGTCGCTGCTGATGCTGGTCGGTGGGGTCGTCTTCGAATTCGTGACCGGGATCCTCAACATCCAGCTCCACTACGTCTTCCCGGGGTCCTTCTACACCCTCCACTTCTACGGCGCGTGGGTGTTCATCGCGGCGTTCGCCGTCCACGTGGCCCTCAAGCTGGCAACGATGGTCCGCGCCCTGAAGCCGCGTTCGCTGCTGGGGGAGTTGCGCACCGGTCTCGCCGACACCAGGCCCGAGCCGCCCGACGCCGACGGCCTGGTGGCGGTCGCCCCCGCCGCCCCGACGATCGCCCGGCGCGGCGCACTCGCGCTGGTGGGCGCCGGGTCCCTGGTCCTGTTCGCGGTCACCGCGGGTCAGAGCATCGGCGGCCGGCTCCGGACCACCGCGCTGATGGCACCCCACAACCGCGAACCGGGGGAGGGCCCGAACGGCTTCCAGATCAACAAGACGGCCGCCTCCGTGGGCGTCTCGTCGGCGATGGTCGGTCCGCACTGGCGGCTGGAGCTGTACGGCGCCGGGGCGGCGCAGTCGCTCTCCCGTGAGCAACTGCTCGCGATGTCGCAGCAGTCGGCCTGGCTGCCGATCGCCTGCGTGGAGGGCTGGTCCACCGCGGACCAGCACTGGAGCGGACTCCGGCTCGCCGACCTCGCCGCCATGGCCGGTCTGCCCGAGGCGTCGAGCGTGCTGGTGGAGTCGGTCCAACCGCCCGGTCCCTACAGCTCCGTGGTGCTGCGCGGCAACCAGATCCGCGACCTCCGCTCCCTCCTCGCCCTCAGGGTCAACGGAGCCGACCTCTCCCTCGACCACGGCTATCCCGCCCGGATCATCGTCCCCGCCAACCCCGGTGTGAACAACACCAAATGGGTTCGCCGGCTCACCTTCAGGACGTGACCATGGTCCGACTCGCCCGTCTCACCCGCTGGTACGGCGCCGGCCCGATGCACCTGCTCGTCCTCCTCGCGTCCCTCGCGCTCACCGGCTACGCCGTCGAGCGACTCGTGGCCGACCGGCCCCTCGTGGTGGCGATCTGGTTCGTCGGCGCGGCCGTCGCCCACGACCTGATCCTGCTGCCGCTGTACTCACTCGCCGACCTCTCGGCCCGGGCTGTGCTCCGCCACCGCCGGGAACGGGCCGCCGCGGTGGAGTGGATCAACTACCTCCGCGTACCGGCCTTCCTCTCCGGTCTCCTGCTGCTCGTCTGGTTCCCGCTCATCCTCGATCTGTCGGAGCCCTATCAGGGAGCCACCGGGCTGTCGGCGGACGTCTACCTCGGCCGATGGCTCGCGATCACCGGGATCCTGTTCGGCGCGGCAGCCGTCGGCCTCGCGCTCAGGCTGCGCGCCGCCCATCGAACCGGGCGACGCGAGCCGCGATGAGCGGCACCCGCCGTGGCACCCCACTGAAGCAACGGAAGCACTGCGGCGACCCGGAACACCGCTGACCGGCCGCCGGCCGCCGCGGCGGGCCTCCGCGCGTGCACGGCGTCCGCGAATCGTAAGGCTGTGATTCACGGAGTCCGCCGCGGCCGGCTCCTACAGTGGCCGGGACGTTCTTCCTCTGAGAGGTGGTAGAGATGACGGTGCATCAGGAAGGGCCGTGGGCCGAGGTGGGTGTGATCGGCGGTTCGGGGCTGTACGCGCTGCTGGACGACGTGGCGGAGGTGCGGGTGGACACGCCGTACGGTCCGCCCAGTGACGCGCTGTTCGTGGGGGAGGCGGCGGGGCGGCGGGTCGCCTTCCTGCCCCGGCACGGGCGCGGCCACAG
>NZ_JBIWPN010000094.1:0-16277 GCF_044768305.1 Kitasatospora sp. NPDC101155
CGTGGCGTCCTTCGGGTTCGGTGCTGGTGACCGGTGGTACGGGTGCGCTGGGTTCGCATGTGGCGCGTTGGCTGGCGCGGTCCGGGGCTGAGCACGTGGTGCTGACGAGCCGTCGGGGTGAGGCCGCGCCGGGTGTGGCGGAGTTGGTGGCTGAGCTGGCTGAGGCCGGTGCGCGGGTGACGGTGGCTGCGTGCGACGTGGCCGATCGTGAGGCGCTGGCGGGGGTGTTGGCCGCGATCCCGGCGGAGTACCCCCTCACCGCCGTCATCCACACCGCGGCACAGCTCGATGACGCGCTGCTCGACGATCTGACGCTGCAGCAGGTCGACCGGGCGCTGCGGGTGAAGATGACCGCCGCACTGAACCTGCACGAGCTGACCCAGGACCTGGACCTGTCGGCGTTTGTGCTGTTCTCCTCCTTCGCGGGCACCTTCAGCGGCGCCGGTCAGGGCAACTACGCGCCCGGAAACGCCTTCCTGGACGCGCTGGCTCACCACCGCCGGGCTGCGGGCCTGCCCGCCACCTCGGTGGCCTGGGGCCACTGGGCCGGCGGCGGCCTGGCCGAGGGAGAGATCGAACGACGCCTGCACCACCGCGGCGTGCCGGCGATGGACCCGAACCTCGCCGTCCTCGCGCTGCAGCAGGTGCTCGACGCCGACGAGACCTTCCTGGTGGTCGCCGACGTCGACTGGCGGCGCGCACTGAGCACCGGCGAGACGCCCACGGCACTGATCAGCGAGCTGCCCGAGGTCCGCGAGTGGTCCGCGACCGCGGCTGAGGATCCGGTCGCCGTGACCGGGGCCCCGTCGCTCGTGCAGCGGCTGGGTGCGCTGTCCGAGGCGGAGCGCCGCACCGTGCTGCTGGACGTGGTGCGGTCGGAGGTGGCTGCGGTGCTGGGCCACCGTTCGGGTGATGCGGTTGACGGGGTCAGGGCGTTCAAGGAGTTGGGTTTCGATTCCCTGACGGCTGTTGAGCTGCGGAATCGTCTGAACGCGGTGTCCGGTTTGCGGTTGCCCGCGACGCTGATCTTCGATTACGTTAGCCCGGCGATCTTGGCCGATCACCTGCTGTCGGAGCTGCTTGGCCAGTCGCCGGTTGCGGTTTCGACTGCTGCGGGGGAACGGGGTTTGACTGCTACGGGGGTGGCGGTCGGCGATGAGCCGATCGTTATTGTTGGCATGGGCTGTCGGTTCCCGGGGGGTGTGAGCTCCCCGGAGGACCTGTGGAAGCTGCTGGCCGAGGGCCAGGACGCGGTCTCGGCGTGGCCGGCGGACCGTGGTTGGGACGTCGACGGGCTCTACGATCCGGATCCGGACCGTACGGGCAAGTCGTATGTCGCACAGGGTGCGTTCCTTGCGGACATGGCCGGGTTCGACGCGGGTTTCTTCGGTATTTCGCCGCGTGAGGCGCTGGCGATGGATCCGCAGCAGCGACTGCTGCTGGAGACGTCGTGGGAGGCCTTCGAGGCGGCGGGGATCGACCCGACTTCGCTGCGGGGCAGCCGGACCGGTGTCTTCGCCGGTACCAATGGCCAGGACTACGCGACGCTGCTGATGAGCGCACCCGACGGTGGCGAGAGCGTCGAGGGCTACCTCGGGACGGGGAACGCGGCGAGCATCTTCTCCGGTCGGATCTCGTACTCGTTCGGTCTGGAGGGGCCGGCGGTGACGGTGGACACGGCGTGTTCGTCGTCGCTGGTGGCCCTGCACTTGGCGGCTCAGGCGTTGCGTCAGGGTGAGTGTGATCTGGCGCTGGCCGGTGGTGTGACGGTGATGTCGACGCCGATCGGGTTCGTGGAGTTCAGCCGTCAGCGAGGGCTGGCGGCGGACGGCCGGGTGAAGGCCTTCGCGGCGGGTGCGGACGGCACCGCGTGGGGTGAGGGTGTCGGCATGCTGCTGGTCGAGCGGCTGTCGGATGCGCGGCGCAACGGGCACCGGGTGCTGGCTGTGGTGCGCGGTAGTGCGGTGAACCAGGATGGTGCGTCGAATGGTCTGACGGCGCCGAACGGTCCGTCGCAGCAGCGGGTGATCCGGCAGGCGCTGGAGAGTGCTGGTCTGACGGCTGCCCAGGTGGACGTGGTGGAGGCGCACGGGACGGGCACGAAGTTGGGTGACCCGATCGAGGCGCAGGCGCTGCTGGCCACCTACGGTCAGGACCGTGATGCGGAGCGGCCGTTGTGGCTCGGCTCGGTCAAGTCGAACATCGGTCACACGCAGGCTGCTGCGGGTGTCGCCGGTGTGATCAAGATGGTGATGGCGATGCGGCACGGTGTGCTGCCGCGGACGCTGCATGTGGATGAGCCGACGCCGCAGGTGGACTGGTCGGCGGGTGCGGTGGAGCTGCTGACGGAGTCGGTGGCGTGGCCGGAGACGGGGCAGCCGCGTCGTGCGGCGGTGTCGTCGTTCGGCATCAGCGGGACCAACGCTCACACGATCCTGGAGCAGGCTCCGGTCGAGGAGTCGGTCGAGGCGGTCGTTGTCGAGTCTTCGCTGCCGGTGGTGTCGTGGGTGGTCTCGGGTCGGTCTGAGTCCGCTCTGCGGGCGCAGGCGGAGCGCCTGCTGGCGTTCGTGGATGAGCATGCCGAACTGTCCTTGACGGACGCTGGATTCTCGTTGGTGTCGTCGCGTGCGGTGTTGGAGCACCGTGGTGTGGTGGTTGCGCGTGACCGGGCGGAGGCGCTGGCCGGGCTGTCGGCGCTGGCGTCCGGTGAGGGCATCAAGGGTGTTGCGGGCTCAGGCCGGTTGGCTGTGCTGTTCTCGGGTCAGGGATCGCAGCGGGCCGGGATGGGCCGGGAGCTCTACGACGCCTACCCGGTGTTCGCCGCGGCTCTGGACGAGGTGTGCGCGGAGCTGGATGCGCAGCTCGCCGAGGACTTGGCTGCCGTGGGTGTCGCGGGTGTGCGTGAGGTGATGTTCGCCGCTGGTGACGGGTCTGGTCTGTTGGATCGGACGGTGTTCACGCAGGCGGGTCTGTTCGCTCTGGAGGTGGCGCTGTTCCGGCTCTTGGAGAGCTGGGGTGTGGCGCCGGCGTTCCTGGCCGGGCATTCGGTGGGTGAGATCGCTGCCGCGCATGCGGCGGGCGTGTTCTCGCTGCGGGATGCGTGTGTGCTGGTGGCGGCGCGTGGCCGGCTGATGCAGGCGCTGCCGGCCAGTGGCGCGATGGTGTCCGTGCGCGCTGAACTCGATGCGGTCGAGAAGGCGTTGGTCGGGTTCGAGGGCCGGGTCGGGGTCGCGGCCGTGAACGGCCCGCGCTCGGTCGTGGTCTCGGGTGAGGCCGAGGCGGTTTCTGAGGTCGCCGCAGCCCTGGCGGCTGAGGGTTGTAAGACGCGGGAGTTGAACGTGAGTCATGCGTTCCACTCGCCGTTGATGGATCCGATGCTGGACGCGTTCGCGGCCGTTGTGGAGGGGCTGGAGTTCGCGTCGCCGCGGATTCCGGTGGTCTCGAACCTGACCGGTGAGCTTGCCGGTGAGGCGCTGTGCGAGCCCGGGTACTGGGTGCGGCACGTGCGCGAGGCCGTGCGCTTCCACGATGGTGTGCGGGCTCTGCACGCGGCGGGGGCGCGGGCGTTCCTGGAGGTCGGCCCGGACGGTGTGCTGACGGCGATGGCCGCGGACACCCTGGACGGCGAGGACGCGACCTGTGTCGCGGTGCAGCGTCGTGACCGGGAGGAGCCGTTCGCCCTGCTCCAGGGCCTGGCCGAGGCACACGTCCACGGCGTCACCGTCGACTGGCAGCAGCTCTTCGCGGGCCAGGGCGCTCGCCGTATCGACCTGCCGACGTATGCCTTCCAGCACGAGCGTTACTGGCTGGATGCGGCCGTGGGCGCGGTCGGGGACGTGGTCTCCGCCGGTCTCGGATCGGCGGACCACCCGCTGCTGGGTGCGGCGGTGGCGCTGGCGGGTGGTGACGGTCTGCTCTTCACTGGCCGTCTGTCCCTGCGTACCCACCCGTGGCTTGCTGATCACGCGGTGGCCGGCACCGTCCTGGTGCCCGGCACCGGGATGCTGGAGCTGGCGCTGCGCGCCGGTGAGCGTGCGGGTTGTGAGCACGTGGAGGAGCTGACCCTTGAGGCGCCGTTGGTGGTGCCCGAGCGCGGTGGTGTTCAGATCCAGCTTGCCGTCGGCGAGTTGGACGAGTCCGGTCGCCGTTCGCTGACCCTGCACTCGCGGATCCAGAGCGATGCCGACGAGGCTGCGGAGGGCGAGTGGGTCCGCCACGCCACCGGCACCCTGGCAGTCGAAGCGACCGCCGGCATGGCAAGCGACTGGTCCGTGTGGCCGCCGCAGGACGCCGAGGCCGTCGACGTGACGGATATGTATGAGCGTTTCGCCGAGCGCGGTTTCGCCTACGGCCCGGTGTTCCAGGGTCTGCGGGCCGCGTGGCGTCGCGGGGACGAGGTGTTCGCCGAGGTCGCGCTGCCGGCCGACGAGCACGCGGCGGCTGCCCGCTTCGGTCTGCACCCCGCCCTGCTCGACGCCGCCCTCCACGGCGTGGGCGCCGGAGACCTCACCGGGAACGACGAGCGTGGTCGCCTGCCGTTCTCTTGGCAGGGCGTCTCCCTGCACGCCGTCGGTGCCTCGGCATTGCGTGTGCGCCTTGCGTCTCAAGGCACTGATGCCATGTCTGTCGACGTTGCGGACACCACCGGCGCCCCGGTGGCGACCGTGGCGTCGCTGGTCCTCCGACCGGTGACGTCTGCTCAGATCCAGGCGGCGCCTGGTGCCGCTGCTGGCCGGGACTCGCTGTTCCGTACCGACTGGACCGGGCTCGCCGTCCCGACAACGGCAGTTGAGTCGGCCGGGGACGGCTGGGCCTGGCTGGGCGAGGTCCCCGCGGGCCTGAGCGGGCTGGCTGGCGCTCGGCACGCTGACCTGGCGGCGCTGACTGCGGCCGTCGACGGCGGAGCCCGGGTCCCGCAGACCGTGGTGTTGCCGGTGCCGACCTCTCTCGAAGGCCCGATCACTGCTGTTCGGGAGACGGCTGCCCTGGTGCTGGCGGTGGTGCAGGCGTGGGTTGCCGATGAGCGGTGGGCTGACTCCCGGCTGGTGCTGGTGACCCAGGGCGCGGTCGCGGTGGAGCCCGGCGCGGACGTCGCCGATCTGGCTGCCGCGTCGGTGTGGGGGCTGGTGCGTTCGGCGCAGTCCGAGCACCCGGGGCGGATCGTCCTGCTGGACGTCGACGGCGAGGACGCGTCCAAGGTCCTGGAGTGGGCGGCGGCCGCGGGTGAGCCGCAGCTGGCGGTGCGCGGCGGTGCGGTGTGGGTGCCGCGTCTGGTGCGCGTTGCGGGTGTGGCCGCCGGGGACGCGAAGGTGGCCTTCGGTCCTGAGGGGACGGTTCTGGTGACCGGTGCCTCCGGCACCCTCGGTGCTCTGGTGGCCCGTCACCTGGTGTCCCAGCACGGCGTTCGCCGTCTGCTGCTGGCCAGCCGTCGGGGCGAGGCTGCCCCGGGGGCGGCGGAGCTGGTGGCGGAGCTGACCGAGGCTGGGGCCAAGGTCACGCTGGCGGCCTGCGACGTCGCCGACCGTGCGGCTCTGGCTGAGATGCTGGCCCAGGTCCCGGCCGAGGCCCCCCTCACCGGGGTGGTGCACACGGCGGGCGTGCTGGACGACGGCGTGATCGAGTCGCTCACCCCTGAGCGCTTCGACACCGTCCTGCGGCCGAAGGTCGATGCCGCGTGGCACCTGCACGAGCTGACCCGGGACCTGGACCTGTCCGCCTTCGTGCTGTTCTCCTCGGTTGCGGCCCTCTTCGGCGGGCCGGGTCAGGGCAACTACGCGACGGCCAACGCGTTCCTGGACGCGCTCGCCCAGCACCGCAAGGCCCAGGGCCTGCCCGCGGTCTCCCTCGCCTGGGGCCTGTGGGCCGAGGCGTCCGGTATGACCGGCGCGCTCGGCGACGGCAACCTGCAGCGGATGGCGCGCAGCGGACTTCGCGGTCTGTCCTCGCGTGAGGGTCTTGAGCTGTTCGACGCCGCGTGCGCGACGGACGAGGCGGTGCTGGTGCCGGCGCGGCTGGATCTGGCGGCCTTCCGGGCCCAGGCGGCGGCCTCCGGTGAGGTGGCTGCCCTGCTCAGGGGTCTGGTCCGGGCTCCCGCCCGTAAGGCGTCGTCGGCGGCCGGGGGTCCGGACGCGGTGGCGGTGCTCAAGGGCAAGTTGGCCGGGCTCTCGGAGGCCGAGCGGCAGCGCGTGCTGCTGGATCTGGTCTGCGGCGAGGCGGCTGCTGTGCTGGGGCATGCCTCGGCGGACGCGGTCGGTGCCGAACTGGGCTTCCTGGATGCCGGGTTCGACTCCCTCACCGCCGTGGAGCTGCGCAACCGGCTGAACGGGGCGACCGGCCTGCGACTGCCGGCCACGCTCCTCTTCGACTACCCCACCCCCACGGTCCTCGCCCAGCATCTGCAGGCCGAGATCGTGGACGACGGCTCTGCACAGCGGGAAACCGCACTGGTCGCGGAACTCGACCGGATGGAGGCGCTGCTGTCGGGGGCTTCCCCTGACGACGCCACCCAGGCCCTGGTCGCCTCGCGACTCAAGAACATTCTTTCTCAGTGGAACGGAAACTCGTCGGACGCCGCTGATAGCGACGACGTTGCGGACAAGCTTCGCTCGGCAACGGTTGACGATCTTTTCGACTTCATCGACAACGCACTCGGCGAGTCGTGAAATTCACGCTTCAGGAATACCCCAACGACTCCAGGAGACTACGTCAGTGGTGAACGAAGAGAAGCTCGTCGAGTACCTGCGACGGGTGACGGCCGATCTGCATCAGACTCGTCAGCGTCTGAACGAGGTTGAGTCGGCAGAGGCCGAGCCGATTGCGATTGTGGGGATGAGCTGCCGGTATCCGGGAGATGTGAACTCTCCGGATGACTTGTGGCGGTTGGTCGCCGATGGTCGCGACGGAATCTCGGAGTTCCCCACGGACCGTGGCTGGGACGAAGACATCTACGACCCGGACCCGGAGCGGGCGGGGAAGACCTACAGCCGCGAGGGCGGGTTCCTCCACGACGTCGCCGAGTTCGACGCGGGGCTCTTCGGCATCTCGCCGCGTGAGGCGCTGGCCATGGACCCGCAGCAGCGGCTGCTGCTGGAGACGTCGTGGGAGGCGTTCGAGCGGGCCGGAATTGACGCGACATCACTTCGCGGCAGCCGTACCGGAGTTTTCGCCGGTGTGATGTACCACGACTACGGTTCCCGCGTGAATCCGATCCCGGAGGGCCTGGAAGGCTTCATGGGTACCGGCAGCTCGGGCAGTGTCGCCTCGGGCCGCATCTCCTACACCTTCGGCCTGGAGGGGCCGGCGGTGACGGTGGACACGGCGTGTTCGTCGTCGTTGGTGGCCATGCACCTGGCGGTCCAGGCGCTGCGGCAGGACGAGTGCTCGCTTGCGCTGGTGGGTGGCGTGGCGGTGATGTTCACTCCGGGCGCCTACGTGGAGTTCAGCCGTCAGCGGGGGCTGGCGGCGGACGGTCGCTGCAAGTCGTTCGCGGCTGCTGCTGATGGCACCACGTGGTCCGAGGGCGTGGGCATGCTGTTGGTCGAGCGGCTGTCGGACGCGCGGCGCAACGGGCACCCGGTGCTCGCTGTGGTGCGCGGCAGTGCGGTGAACCAGGACGGTGCGAGTAGCGGTCTGACGGCGCCGAACGGCCCGTCGCAGCAGCGGGTGATCCGAGCCGCGCTGGCCAACGCCCGTCTGACGACGGATCAGATCGATGTAGTGGAGGCGCACGGGACGGGCACGAAGCTCGGTGACCCGATCGAGGCGCAGGCGCTCCTGGCCACGTACGGGCAGGACCGTGACGGAGAGCGGCCGTTGTGGCTCGGCTCGCTGAAGTCGAACATCGGTCACACCCAGGCTGCCGCCGGTGTGGGCGGCATCATCAAGATGGTGATGGCGATGCGGCACGGTGTGCTGCCGCGGACGCTGCATGTGGATGAGCCGACGCCGCAGGTGGACTGGGCGGCCGGTGCGGTCGAGCTGCTGACCGAGGCGCGCGAGTGGCCGGAGACGGGTCAGCCGCGTCGTGCGGCGGTGTCGTCGTTCGGCATCAGCGGGACCAACGCTCACACGATCCTGGAGCAGGCTCCGGTCGAGGAACCGGCTGGTGAACCGGACGGAGAGCCGGTTGAGGCCGCGGCTACTGGTGCTGCTCTGCCGGTGGTGCCGTGGGCGCTGTCGGGGAAGTCGGCGGGTGCGCTGCGGGCGCAGGCGGAGCGGTTGGCTTCGTTCGTCGAGGGCTCGGACGCTGGTCTGCGTGATGTCGATGTGGCGTTCTCGTTGGTGTCGTCGCGTGCGGTGTTGGAGCACCGTGGTGTGGTGGTTGCGCGTGACCGGGCGGAGGCTCTGGCTGGGCTGTCGGCGCTGGCGTCCGGTGAGGGCATCAAGGGTGTTGCGGGTTCGCGGCGTCTGGCGGTGTTGTTCTCGGGTCAGGGCTCGCAGCGTGCGGGTATGGGCCGGGAGCTGTACGACGTCTATCCGGTGTTCGCCGCGGCTCTGGACGAGGTGTGTGCTGGGCTGGATGCGCAGCTCGCTGAGGACTTGGCTGCCGTGGGTGTCGCGGGTGTGCGTGAGGTGATGTTCGCCGCTGGTGACGGGTCTGGTCTGTTGGATCGGACGGTGTTCACGCAGGCGGGTCTGTTCGCTCTGGAGGTGGCGCTGTTCCGTCTCCTGGAGAGCTGGGGTGTGGCGCCGGCGTTCCTGGCGGGGCATTCGGTGGGTGAGATCGCTGCCGCGCATGTGGCGGGGGTGTTCTCGCTGGGGGATGCGTGTGTGCTGGTGGCGGCGCGTGGCCGGTTGATGCAGGCGCTGCCGGCGGGTGGCGCGATGGTGTCCGTGCGCGCCGAGCTGGCCGACGTCGAGAAGGCGCTGGTCGGGTTCGAGGGCCGGGTCGGGGTCGCGGCCGTGAACGGCCCGCGCTCGGTCGTGGTCTCGGGTGAGGCCGAGGCGGTGGCCGAGGTCGCCACCGTCCTTGCCGAAAGCGGTTGTAAGACGCGGGAGTTGAACGTGAGTCACGCGTTCCACTCGCCGTTGATGGATCCGATGCTGGAAGCGTTCGAGCGTGTGGTGGAGGGGCTGGAGTTCGCGTCGCCGCGGATTCCGGTGGTCTCGAACCTGACCGGTGAGCTTGCCGGTGAGGCGCTGTGCGAGCCCGGGTACTGGATTCGGCACGTGCGTGAGGCGGTGCGTTTCCACGACGGTGTGCGGGCTCTGCACGCGGCGGGGGCGCGGGCGTTCCTGGAGGTCGGCCCGGACGGTGTGCTGACGGCGATGGCCGCGGACACCCTGGACGGCGAGGACGCGACCTGTGTCGCGGTGCAGCGTCGTGACCGGGAGGAGCCGCTCGCCCTGATGCAGGGCCTGGCCGAGGCACACGTCCACGGCGTCACCGTCGACTGGCAGCGCCTGTTTACGGGCCAGGGTGCCCGCCGTATCGACCTGCCGACGTATGCCTTCCAGCACGAGCGTTACTGGCTGGACGCATCGGCGGGTGGTGTGGGTGATGTTGTCTCCGCCGGCCTGGGTTCGGCCGACCACCCGCTGCTGGGCGCCGCTGTCGGCCTCGCCGGTGGTGACGGTCTGCTCTTCACCGGCCGTCTGTCCCTGCGCACGCACCCGTGGCTTGCTGATCACGCCGTGGCCGGCACCGTCCTGGTGCCCGGCACCGGGATGCTGGAGCTGGCGCTGCGCGCCGGTGAGCGTGCGGGCTGTGAGCACGTGGAGGAGCTGACCCTTGAGGCGCCGTTGGTGGTGCCCGAGCGCGGTGGTGTTCAGATCCAGCTCGCCGTCGGCGCACCGGACGAGTCCGGTCGCCGTTTCCTGACCCTGCACTCCCGGGTCCACGAGGAGACCGACGGGGACCTGGAAGCAGAGTGGGTCCGCCACGCCACCGGCACGCTCAGCACGGAGCCGGCGAGCCCGAGCGCGGGCGCGGACTGGTCCATCTGGCCGCCTCGGGATGCCGAGGCCGTCGATGTCACGGATCTCTACGACCGTCTGACCGGGCGGGGCTTCGCTTACGGCCCGGTGTTCCAGGGCCTGCGGGCCGCGTGGCGTCGCGGGGACGAGGTGTTCGCAGAGGTCGCGCTGCCGGCCGATGAGCACGCCGCGGCTGCCCGCTTCGGCCTGCACCCCGCCCTGCTCGACGCCGCCCTCCACGGCGTGGGGCTGGGCGACTTCCTCGGCGAGGACGACCGGGGCCGGCTGCCCTTCTCATGGTCGGGCGCGTCCCTGCACGCGGTCGGTGCCACCGAACTGCGCGTGCGACTGGCGCCGGCGGGCACGGACGCGGTCTCGGTGGAGGTGGCCGACACCACGGGCACCCCGGTCGCCACGGTGGAATCGCTGATCCTCCGCCCGGTGTCGGCGGAGCAGATCAGTGCCGCGCAGATGGCCGTCCGGGACTCGCTGTTCCGTCTCGACTGGACCGCGCTCACCGCTCCGGCAACGGCAGTCGAGCAGACCGCGGACCGCTGGGCCTGGCTGGGCGAGGTGCCCGCGGGCCTGGGCAGTGTGGCCGGTGACCGGTACGCGGACCTGGCGGCGCTGGGCACGGCGGTCGACGGTGGGGCCGACGCTCCGAGCGTGGTCGTCCTTCCGCTGGCGGTTGCCGACGAGGACGTGATCACCGGTGCCCGTGAGACCGCGGTCCGGGTGCTGGAGACCCTCCAGGCCTGGATCGCCGATGAGCGCTGGTCCGCTTCGCGTCTGGTCCTGCTGACCAGGGGTGCGGTCGCGCCCGAGCCGGGCACCGAGCTGACGGATCTGGCCGCCGCCTCGGCGTGGGGTCTGGTGCGCTCCGCGCAGGCGGAGCACCCGGAGCGGTTCGTCCTGCTCGACATCGACGCCGCGAGCGGTGCAGATGGCGAGGCGGACGGCGAGGAGCTGTCGGGTGTGCTGCCGTGGGCGCTGGCCGCAGGTGAGCCGCAGTTGGCGGTGCGTGGTGGCGCGGTGTGGGTGCCGCGATTGGCCCGCGCGGTCGGCCCGGGCGCGGGACTGGTGTCGCCCGCCGGGGTGGCCTGGCGTGCGGAGAAGGGCGCGAACGCGACCCTGGAGGGTCTCTCCCTGGAGCCGTGCGACGCGGCCGAGGTGGCGTTGGCGCCGAACGAGATCCGGGTCTCGGTGCGGGCCGCGGGCGTGAACTTCCGTGACGTGCTCAACTCCCTGGGGATGTACCCGGGCAACGCGGGCCTGCTCGGCTTCGAGGCGGCGGGTGTCGTCCTGGAGGTCGGCTCGGAGGTGACCGGCCTGGTGCCGGGGGACCGGGTGATGGGCCTGCTGGCCGGCGGTTTCGGGCCGGTGGCGGTGACGGACCACCGTCTGATGGCGCGGATTCCGGAGGGGTGGTCGTTCACGCAGGCGGCGTCGGTGCCGCTGGTCTTCCTGACGGCGTACTACGCGTTGGTGGACCTGGGTGGTGTGCAGTCCGGTGAGTCGGTGCTGGTGCACGCTGCTGCCGGTGGTGTGGGCATGGCCGCGGTCCAGGTGGCGCGCCACCTGGGGGCGCGGGTGCTGGGCACGGCGAGTGCGGGCAAGTGGCACGTGCTGCGCGAACTGGGCCTGGACGAGGCCGAGATCGCCTCGTCGCGTACGCTGGAGTTCCGGGAGCGCTTCGCGGCGCTGACCGGGGGCCGGGGTGTGGACGTGGTCCTGAACGCGCTGGCGCACGAGTTCGTGGACGCCTCGCTGGACCTGCTGCCGCGTGGTGGCCGGTTCCTGGAGATGGGCAAGACGGACGTGCGCGACGCGGCCGAGGTGGCCGCCGCGCACCCGGGTGTGGCCTATCGGGCGTTCGACCTGGTCGAGGCCGGTCCGGACCGGATCGGTGAGATGCTGGGCGAGCTGCTGGCGCTGTTCGAGCAGGGTGTGCTGCGGCCGCTGCCGGTGCGGACGTGGGACGTGCACCGGATCCAGGACGCGTTCCGGTACGTGAGCCAGGCCCGTCACATCGGCAAGGTGGTCCTGACCGTTCCGCGCGGCATCGACCCGGACGGCACGGTCCTGGTGACCGGTGCCTCCGGCACCCTGGGTGCTCTGGTCGCCCGTCACCTGGTCGCCCGGCACGGCGTTCGCCACCTGCTGCTGGCCAGCCGTCGCGGCGAGGCTGCCCCGGGCGCGGCCGAGCTGGTCGCGGAGCTGACCGAGGCCGGGGCCAAGGTCACGGTCGCGGCCTGCGACGTCGCCGACCGCGCGGCTCTCGCGGAGATGCTGGCGCAGGTCCCGGCCGAGGCGCCCCTCACCGGGGTGGTCCACACGGCGGGTGTGCTGGACGACGGTGTGATCGAGTCGCTCTCCCCTGAGCGCTTCGACACCGTCCTGCGGCCGAAGGTCGATGCGGCGTGGCACCTGCACGAGCTGACCCGCGATCTGGACCTGTCGACGTTCGTGGTGTTCTCGTCGGTGTCGGGCACCTTTGGCGCGCCGGGCCAGGGCAACTACGCGACGGCGAACTCCTTCCTGGACGCGCTGGCCCAGCACCGCAAGGCCCAGGGCCTGCCCGCGGTGTCCCTTGCGTGGGGTCTGTGGGCCGAGGAGTCGGGCATGACCGGCGCGCTCGGCGACGGCAACCTCCAGCGGATCAACCGCAACGGCGTCGAAGGACTGACGTCGGTCGAGGCGCTCGAACTCCTCGACACCGCCCAGACGATGGGCGAGGCGGTCCTGCTGCCGGCTCGGCTGGACCTGGCCGGGCTGCGTACCCAGACCGGTGCGGCGAACGTGCCCGCGCTGCTGCGCGGCCTGGTGCGCGTGCCCGTCCGTGCGGCGGCCGCGGCCGGTGCCGACGCCGGGACCGCGCTGGCACGGCGGCTCGCGGCGATGCCGGAATCGGAGCGCGTCGGCGTGCTGCTGGACCTGGTGCAGACCCAGGTCGCGGCCGTCCTCGGACACGCCTCCTCCGCGGACATCGAGGGGGGCCGCGCGTTCAACGACCTCGGCTTCGACTCGCTGACCGCGGTCGAACTGCGCAACCGGCTCAACGCCGCGACCGGGCTGCGACTGCCTGCGACGCTGATCTTCGACTACCCCACCCCCATGGCGCTGGCGGACTTCCTGCGCGCGGAGACGGTGGGCTCGATGGCCCGAGCCATGGCCGTCGGGCTCGGCTCGGCCGCGCCCGTGGCGGCGGTCGGTGACCCGATCGCGATCGTCGGGATGAGCTGCCGACTTCCCGGAGGCGTGGGCTCGCCGGACGACCTGTGGCGGCTTGTGGCCGAGGGACGGGACAGTGTTTCCACGTTCCCGCTGGACCGCAGCTGGGACGAGGGCATCTACGACCCCGACCCGGAGGCGGTCGGCAAGTCCTATGCGCGCGAGGGCGGATTCCTCTACGACGCGGCCGACTTCGACCCGGCGCTGTTCGGAATCTCGCCGCGTGAGGCCGTGGCGATGGATCCGCAGCAGCGGCTGCTGCTGGAGGCGTCCTGGGAGGCGTTCGAGCGGGCCGGGATCGACCCGTCTTCGCTGCGCGGGAGCCGGACCGGTGTCTTCGCCGGGGCCCCCTCCTCGGGTTACGGCACCGGTCGACAGAACGTGCCGGAGGGCCTTGAGGGCCACCTGCTGACGGGTAACGCGGGCAGCGTCGCCTCGGGCCGGATTTCGTACTCGTTCGGTCTGGAGGGGCCGGCGGTGACGGTGGACACGGCGTGTTCGTCGTCGCTGGTGGCCCTCCACCTGGCGGTGCAGGCGCTGCGGCAGGGTGAGTGCGACCTGGCGCTGGCCGGCGGTGTCACGGTGATGTCGACGCCGGGGCTGTTCGTGGAGTTCAGCCGTCAGCGCGGTCTGGCGGCGGACGGCCGCTGCAAGTCCTTCGCGGCTGCTGCTGATGGGACCGGCTGGGGCGAGGGCGTCGGCATGCTGCTCGTGGAGCGGCTGTCGGACGCGCGGCGCAACGGTCACGCGGTGTTGGCGATCGTCCGGGGCAGCGCCGTCAACCAGGACGGTGCGTCGAACGGTCTGACGGCGCCGAACGGTCCGTCGCAGCAGCGGGTGATCCGGCAGGCGCTGGACAGCGCTGGTCTGACGGCCGCTCAGGTGGACGCGGTGGAGGCGCACGGGACGGGCACGAAGCTCGGTGACCCGATCGAGGCGCAGGCGCTGCTGGCCACGTATGGGCAGGAGCGTTCGGACGGTCGGCCGCTGTGGCTGGGGTCGCTGAAGTCCAACATCGGTCACACGCAGGCTGCTGCGGGTGCCGCGGGCATCATCAAGATGGTGATGGCGATGCGGCACGGTGTGCTGCCGCGGACGCTGCACGTGGACGAGCCGACGCCGCAGGTGGACTGGGCGGCCGGTGCGGTCGAGCTGCTGACCGAGGCGCGGGATTGGCCGGAGACGGGGCAGCCGCGTCGCGCGGCGGTGTCGTCGTTCGGTATCAGCGGTACCAACGCTCACACGATCCTGGAGCAGGCTCCGGTCGAGGAGCCGGTCGAGGCGGTCGTTGCCGAGCCGTCTCTGCCGGTGGTGCCGTGGGTGCTGTCGGGGAAGTCGGCGGGTGCGCTGCGGGCGCAGGCGGAGCGGTTGGCTTCGTTCGTCGAGGGCTCTGGCGCTGGTCTGCGTGATGTCGATGTGGCGTTCTCGCTGGTGTCGTCGCGTGCGGTGTTGGAGCACCGTGGTGCGGTGGTTGCGCGTGACCGTGCGGAGGCTCTGGCCGGGCTGTCGGCGCTGGCGTCGGGTTCGGGCATCAAGGGCGTTGCGGGCTCGGGCCGGTTGGCTGTGCTGTTCTCGGGTCAGGGCTCGCAGCGTGCTGGGATGGGCCGGGAGCTGTATGAGGCTTATCCGGTGTTCGCCGCGGCTCTGGACGAGGTGTGTGCTGGGCTGGATGCGCAGCTCGCCGAGGACTTGGCTGCCGTGGGTGTCGCGGGTGTGCGTGAGGTGATGTTCACCGCCGGTGATGGTCTGTTGGATCGGACGGTGTTCACGCAGGCGGGTCTGTTCGCTCTGGAGGTGGCGCTGTTCCGTCTCTTGGAGAGCTGGGGTGTGGCGCCGGCGTTCCTGGCGGGGCATTCGGTGGGTGAGATCGCTGCCGCGCATGTGGCGGGGGTGTTCTCGCTGGGGGATGCGTGTGTGCTGGTGGCGGCGCGTGGCCGGTTGATGCAGGCGCTGCCGGCTGGTGGCGCGATGGTGTCGGTGCGTGCGGAGCTGGCCGACGTCGAGAAGGCGCTGGTCGGGTTCGAGGGCCGGGTCGGGGTCGCGGCGGTGAATGGTCCGCGCTCGGTGGTGGTCTCGGGTGAGGCCGAGGCGGTTGCTGAGGTTGCCGCGGTCCTGGCGGCTGAGGGTTGTAAGACGCGGGAGTTGAACGTGAGTCACGCGTTCCACTCGCCGTTGATGGATCCGATGCTGGACGCGTTCGAGCGTGTGGTGGAGGGGCTGGAGTTCGCGTCGCCGCGGATTCCGGTGGTCTCGAACCTGACCGGTGAGCTTGCCGGTGAGGCGCTGTGCGAGCCCGGGTACTGGGTGCGGCACGTGCGCGAGGCCGTGCGTTTCCACGATGGTGTGCGGGCTCTGCACGCGGCGGGGGCGCGGGCGTTCCTGGAGGTCGGCCCGGACGGTGTGCTGACGGCGATGGCCGCGGACACCCTGGACGGCGAGGACGCGACCTGTGTCGCGGTGCAGCGTCGTGACCGGGAGGAGCCGCTGGCACTGATGCAGGGCCTGGCCGAGGCACACGTCCACGGTGTCACCGTCGACTGGCAGCAGCTCTTCGCGGGCCAGGGTGCCCGCCGTATCGACCTGCCGACCTACGCGTTCCAGCACGAGCGTTACTGGCTGGAGGAGTCGGCCCCGATTGGGGTTGATGGGCTGGGTGCCGCGGTGGATGCGGTGTTCTGGGAGGCGGTTGAGCGCGGGGATGTGGCTGCGCTGGCGGCGAGCCTTCAGGTCGACGATGGCGTGCTCGGTGAGGTGGTTCCGGCGCTGTCCCGTTGGTTGACGGCGCGTCAGGAGCAGCAGGCGGTGGAGTCGCTGCGCTACCAGGTCTCGTGGCGGCCGCTGGATGAGTCGGCCGGTGCGGGGCTGTCGGGTGTGTGGTTGCTGGCGCTGCCGTCGTGTGGTGCGGGTGAGTTGGCTGAGGGCGTCGAGGCTGCGCTGGAGGAAAACGGTGCGGCCCGGGTTGTGAGGGTGATGGTTGACGGCGCCTCAGATCGAGGTGTCGTTGCCGGGGTGTTGCGTGAGGCGGTCGGGTCGGCCGGTGGCGAGGTGCGGGGTGTGGTCTCGTTGCTCGCGCTGGCGGAGGGTCAACTGGGCGGTGTGCCGCTGGGGCTGGCGGGTTCTCTGCTGCTGGT
>NZ_JBIWPN010000095.1:0-16197 GCF_044768305.1 Kitasatospora sp. NPDC101155
GACCGTATTCCGTCACCGCCACACTGGAGGCCCAGCTCACTCCCGCGGCCGCCGGCGTGACGGTGAACTTCCTCATCGCCGGACAGCCGGTGGGCCGCCTCACGCTTCGGGTCAGCGCTGCGTGTGGTGGCGCAGAGCGGCGTGCGGGTCGCTGCTGTCGACGGTGGCGTGGGGGTCGGTGTGGACGGTGGCGGCGGTCAGCCGTGGCACGGCGTGAATGAGGGCGTGCTCGGCTTCGACGGCGATCGTGTGGGCCTGGGCGACGGTCAGGTGGGGGTCGACGACGATGTCGGTCTCGGCGCGCAGGGCGTGGCCGATCCAGCGCATGCGGACGTGGCCGACGTGCTCGACACCCTCGATTTCGCTCAGGGCCTGTTCGGCTCGGTCGATCAGGGCGGGGTCGACGGAGTCCATGAGGCGGCGGTAGACCTCGCGGGCAGCGTCCTTGAGGACCATCAGGATGGCGACGGTGATCAGCAGGCCGACGACCGGGTCGGCCCAGCGCCAGCCGATCGCGACGCCGCCAGCGCCGAGGAGGACGGCGAGGGAGGTGAAGCCGTCGGTGCGGGCGTGCAGGCCGTCGGCGACCAGGGCTGCGGAGCCGATCCTGCGGCCGGTGGTGATCCGGTAGCGGGCGACGCACTCGTTGCCGATGAAGCCGACCACCGCGGCGATCGCCACCGCCCACAGGTGGCTGATGTCGCGCGGATGCAGCAGGCGGTCGATCGCCTCGAAGGCGGCCAGCGCCGAGGAAGCGGCGATCGTCAGGACGATGGCGATGCCGGCCAGATCCTCGGCGCGTCCGTAGCCGTAGGTGTAGCGGCGGGTGGCGGCCCGGCGGCCGATCCAGAAGGCGATGCCGAGCGGGAGGGCGGTCAGCGCGTCGGCCCCGTTGTGGATGGTGTCGCCCAGCAGCGCGACCGACCCGGACACCGCCACGATCACCGCCTGGATGACGGTGGTCAGCCCGAGGATGCCCAGCGACAGCCACAGCGTGCGCATGCCCTCGCGGGAGGTCTCCATCGCCGAGTCGACCTTGTCCATCGCCTCGTGGCTGTGCGGGGTGACCATGTGCGCGAGCTGGTGCCGCAGCCTCGACCACCGGCCGCGACCGTGGCCATGGTCGTGATCGTGTCCGCGGTCATCGTGCTGGTGCCCATGGCCGTCGTGGTGGCGGTCGTGGTCGTGCGGCTCGTGGATGTGGGGCTCGTTCACCGTCGCGCACCTTTCGCGGGCGAGGTGCCGGGCCGCACTGGACACCGGCACTGGAACAACTCCCATGATGTGCGCACGAGCGCACGTCTGCCGGGCGGCCGATGGTGAGCCAGGCCGTCCGCCCGGCAGGTCGGCGGGCCTGCGCTCCTTGTGGGGTTCAGCTGCTGCGCGAGGCGCGGCGGCGCCGCCCTTCATCTCTCACCGTCACGTGTGCGCACGTGAGCAACCCGACACGGGCCTACGATGACCAGATGAGCACCAGCAGCCAGATCGCAGATGCGCACTCGTCGCAGCAGCACCCGAGCGGTGAGCGGCTCGACGTCGCCGCCTCCGTCCTGGCGCTGCTCGCGGACCGCACTCGCCTGGCACTCCTGGAACGGCTCGGCCGCGGTGAGGCGGACGTCACCACCCTGACCGTGGCCACCGGCGCCCCCCGCCCCTCCGTCAGCCAGCACCTGGCCAAGCTCCGCCTCGCCGGACTGGTCACCACCCGCAAGGACGGGCGCCACGTCGTCTACTCCCTGCGCCACGGCCACCTGCGCCGCCTGGTCGACGAGGCGCTGAACGTCGCCGACCACCAGATCGGCTCGCTGCCGTCCCACGACTGACCCGGGCGCGCTCGACCGCACCCGTCACCGCTTTCTGCCTGCCAGCCCCCACGCCCGTTCAACATGTGCGTGAGTACGTACATGTTGCGTACGATGGTGCGGTCCGCCACCGAGCCGGGATGGGGCCGATGCTCTCCGTACTGCGCAACCGCACCTACCGCCACCTGTTCACCGCCCAGGTCGTCGCCCTGGTCGGCACCGGGCTGGCCACGGTCGCCCTGTCCCTACTCGCCTTCAAGCTCGCCGGCCAGAACGCCTCCGCCGTGCTGGGCACCGCGCTCGCGATCAAGATGGTCGCCTACGTGGCGATCGCGCCCCTGGCGGGCGCGCTCGCCGACCGAATACCGCGCCGGGTCCTGATGGTGTCGATGGACCTCACCCGCGCCGGCGTCGCCCTCACGCTGCCGTTCGTCACCCAGGTCTGGCAGATCTACATCCTGATCTTCCTGCTGCAGGCCGCCTCCGCCGCGTTCACCCCGACCTTCCAGGCCACCATCCCCGAGGTGCTGCCCGAAGAGCGCGACTACACCCAGGCGCTTTCGATGTCCCGCCTCGCCTACGACCTGGAGTCCCTGTTCAGCCCGGCGCTGGCAGCCCTGCTGCTGACCGCGGTCTCCTACAACTGGCTGTTCGCCGGCACCACGTTCGGCTTCCTCGCCTCTGCCGCTCTCGTCGTCTCCGCCGTGCTGCCCAAGCCGAAGCCGGTCGAGCGCACCGGCGGCATCTATACCAAGGCCACCTTCGGCACCCGCCTGTACTGGGCCACCCCCCGCCTGCGCGCCCTGCTCGCTCTCGACCTCGCGGTCGCCGCCGCCGGCGCGATCGTCTTCGTCAACACCGTCGTCCTTGTCCAGAGCCACTTCCACCGGCCCGCCGGAGACCTGTCCCTCACCCTGGGCGCCTACGGCGCTGGCTCGATGCTCACCGCCCTGGCGATGCCCCGCCTGCTGGCCCGCGTCAGCGACCGCGCCGTGATGCTGCCCGCCGCCTTCGCCCTGCCCGTGATCCTCGCCGCCGTCGCCGCCCTCGCCGCCCTGCATCCGAGCACCTGGACCTGGTGGGCGATCCTGGCCGCCTGGGCCGCGATCGGCTCCGCCTCCTCCGCCGTCCTCACCCCCGGCGGACGCGTCGTGCGCCGCTCCGCCGCCGACGCGGACCTGCCCGCCGCCTTCGCCGCCCAGTTCTCTCTCTCCCACAGCTGCTGGCTGCTCACCTACCCCCTGGCCGGATGGCTCGCCGCGGGCGCCGGACTGCCGGTCACCGCCGTCATCCTGGGCGCCATCGCCCTCGTCACCGCTGTCGCTGCAACCCTCACGTGGCCTGCCCACGACCCGGACCACCTGGACCACGACCACGCCGACCTGCCCGCCGACCACCCCCACCTCGCGGACGCCATCACCTCCGCCAGCGCCCGGCAGCACAGCCACCACTACGTCATCGACCAGCACCACCGCACCTGGCCCCGGCACCACAGCAGCACGCTCGCCCGCCAGTAGGCCGAACCGGGCGCGCATCCTCGCCCCGAACACGCGGTGCGTCACTCGCAGGAATGGTCAGATGTGCGAGTTCTGCGAGGCCCCCGAATCGTGTCCGGTTTGCCCGGGTATCGGCTCGCAGAAAACCTCTCAGAACTCCGGAATTCTGAGAGACTCCTCCCATGAATCTGACGCCCGATCAGGCCGCGTCTGCGGTAGAGCGCCACGATTGCCCGAAGTGCGAGGTTCAGGTGGGGAGTCCGTGTCGGACGCTCGGCCGACGGCGTCCGGCCTTGCCTTCGATCGGCGTGCCGACAAGGGCAGGCACCGACGGTGGCCCGGGAACAACTGGGCACCCGGGCCGCGGTTGCCGCTACTTCACGGCTTCCTTGAGCTTGGAGCCGGCAGTGGCCTTGACGCTGTAGCCGGCCGGGATCTCGATCGGCTCCCCGGTCTGCGGGTTGCGGGCCTTACGGGCAGCGCGGTGGGTGCGCTCCAGGGTCAGGAAGCCGGGAATCACCAGCTTTTCGTCGCCCTTGAAGACGATCTCGCCGGCGATCTCCGCGAACATCGAGAGGACGGCATCGGCGTCCTTCTTCGCAAGGCCGGCCCGCTCGGAGATGGCTGCCACGAGTTCGGTGCGGTTCATCGTGCCTGCTTTCGATCACGGAACTGGGTCCCACCGCATGTTGCCAGATACTTCGGACATGCCGGTGAGCTGGACGAAGCGGCGCGCCGTGCCGCAGGGACGAATGGACGGCAGTCGACCACCGCTACGGTACGACCTCCCGGCAGGCCCATGACGGCGCCGAAGATTCCACCAGGCACCCCCTTCCCGCGTCCATCGAGGGTTGAGCCTGGTCACTACTGCTGCTGTGCCGCCGCGAGTTCCCGGACCGCGCGGGCGAGTTCGAGGATCGCGAACGCGATTGCAGGGGCCGGTCCGCGTCCGGGCACCCGAACGGATGTGCGGACCGGCCCCGGCGGTGCGTCAGCGCCAGGCCACCTCGATGTGCTGGGCGAGGAAGGTCACAGCGGTGATGAGCAGCGAGGAGCCGACGGAGGCCAGAACCGCGCCGGTCATCCGGCCGGGGTCGCGCCAGGCCGGCCGTCCCTGCCCGGTACGGCCATGGGCCTCGTCCCGGTCTGGGTTCCGCGGAGCCGGTGTGCGCGGTGGTGTGGTGTGCGAGGTGCGGCGCTGCGCCGAGGTCGTCGCCGCGAAGGCCGTGGAGGCCGCGCAGTCGCAGATGACCGAACTGCCCAGCGAGAAGCGGGCCGCGAAGCTGGTCTGCGACCTCGCCCACCAGCTCCTGGCCCTGGACGAGCGGATCAAGGACAACGATCGGGAGATCCGCGAGACCTTCCCCGCCCGCCAGTGTCGACCGCCGCTCGTCGGCGTCCAGCTCGTTCGTCCTCGCCCGCTCGACTCCTCACGGGCTGCGGGCGCTCCAACTGGACCCCTCCCACCCGGCGGTCACCCCCCGAGCGGCTATCGGGAAACCCCTCGAGAGACACCCGGGCCCACCACATCCGGGACATCTCCGTCTGCCCATTGACAGGCCCGACCCTCAGTGACATCCGCTCCGCGAGGTGATCGTTCCCGCGACTTTGGAGATCATTTCCCGCGCGGTCCTGCCCGGCGCAGCGCGCTGCTGGGAGGGCACTTGCTGTGACCCTTCGGGCCGCCGGTGAAGCTGTTCCGGGCGGCGCCGAGCGCGCACGAGGGCGGGGACCGGTACTCGGTCCCCGCCCTCGTCGGGTCTCAGCGGTGGGTCGCGGCCTTGCGGCGGCGTGCGACCACGAACAGCGCGCCGCCGACGGCGATGGCCGACGCGCCGGTGCCCGCGATCAGGAGCGTGCCGTCGCTACCGGTGTGGGCGAGGTCGCCGCTCAGCGCGCGGGCGCTGGGGGAGGCGGTGCTCGCGGCCGAGGCCGTCGTGCTCACGGCCGAGGCCGTCGTGCTCGGGGCCTGGCCCGGCGTCGAGGGCGTGGCGGTTGGCCGCGCGATCGGCGGGGCGGAGGTCGGGCGGCTACTCGGCGTCGGGCCCTGCGAGGGCTCCGAGGTCGGGACGGGGCCGGGGATCGAGCCGCTCGCCTGGGTGCCCAGCTGGACCGAGACCGACTCGTGCGACGGGTCCGGTTCGAAGGACAGCTTGGCGATCGTGGCGCCGGTGCCGTACAGGCTCTCCTGGTCCTGGAGCGTCACCTGGACGGTCGGCGGCGTGGTGCCGGCATCGACCGACAGCCCGAACGGGAACACCTTTTCCAGCCCGCTCGCCACCCAGATCGGGGACTCGCACAGGTACTTGTCCGGGTGGGCGACCTGCTTGCCGTTCTCCCAGGTCTTGGGTCGGCAGCCGTCCGGAACCTTGGTCACGGTGACGCCAGCGGGGATCGCGGCCTGGACGGTCACGACCGCGTCGCCGCTGCGGTAGAAGATCGAGGCCGGGCCGCTGTTGCGGAAGCCGACCGACAGCGTGCCCTGCTTGTCGCCGTTAGGCTTCCAGGAGCCCAGCGCAGAGAAATCGGCGGTGTTCGTGGCCAGCACGTTCTGCTCGACGCGGTTGTCGTCGCTCGTGCGGGGGGCGCTGAGCAGGCCGGGGTCGTTGGCCGGCTTCACGGTCAGGGCCGGGCCGGTGCCGCGCTGGAAGGTCAGCCGCTTGCGCCAGTCCGAGATCTCGGAGAACTGGGCGTCCTCGGCCGGGGACACCGTGATGTCCGCGAAGGTGTACCAGGCGCTGCCGGTGATGCCGAGCTGCAGCGGGTCCAGGGCGACCACCTGACCAGGCGCGACCGTGGTGTCCACGGTGCAGATCGCGACGGAGTCACCGGGCCAGGTCTTGTCGCCCCAGCCGCCGTCCGGCTCGGACGCGAACTCGCAGTTCGACGGGCGCTGCTTGAAGTCAATGCCGGAGATGGCGTCGAGGGCCACCACGACCTTGCCAGCCGGCAGGTCACCGACGTTGGCGAACTCCACCGACGGCGTCAGCACGGTGCCGGGCTTGACGTTGTTCTGGTCGGCGAGCGGCTTGGCCTTGAAGTCCGGCCCGCCGACGTCGACCCGGATGTCCCGGCTCGCGCTCTGCGCGTTGGACGCCGTCAGCTTCAGGTGCAGCACTCCGTGGCTGCCCGGGGTCGCCCCCTGTACAGCACTGAGCCACGGGTTGTACAGGAGGTTGATCCGGTCGAAGTTCAGCTCGTGCTCGTCGCACGTGATGGTCTTGCCCGCGGTCGCGCAACCGGGAACGGTCAGGTCCGCAACGCCGGCCAGGTCGGTGGTATCGAACACGACCTTCACGTCGTGCGCGGTGCCCGAGCCGATCCGGCCGATCTCGATGTGCAGGTTCTGACTGCCCCGACCCGGCTGCGCAGGCTTGGTCGGGATCTGGACGGTGGAGTTCGAGACTCCGGTGAAGGTGAGCTTCAGGTCGTCCGCGTGTGCCGGGACGGCAGTCGCCCCGAGGACGACGGCGGCGATGGTGAAGGGCGCGTAGAGCGCGCGTCTGCGCGAGTTGCGCATGTGGAAGGTCCCCCTGGGGTCGTGACGGGCATGCCGGGACGGATCTGCCAGGACGGGCATGCCGACGGGAACATCTACTCGACCGGTGGAGCGGTCCGCAATTTCCGTCGGCGTGACGCCTTCTCAGATGTGGTTGATCGGGTAAGGAATGTCCGAAAAGCACACTCTTTCCCGGTGAAGATTTTTGCCGCCCTTGGAAATCTCGTCATCCGGCCGTTACCCGGTCGCTGAGCCCCGTCCCCGTTACTCCGGCCGGCTCTCGCTTACCGTCGTCCGGAGAGAGCCGGGGTGACCGTACGGTGCACGCCGAGGTGGACCAGGCCGTGACGTGACGGCCTTTCTGGCCGGCGGGGGTTCGGGGACGCCTTGGGGGCGTCCCCGAACGTGGTCAGCCTGTCGACTGGGGCCGGCTCCGCTGCAATCGGAGCGCGGCCGTAGTCCCAGAGGTGTTGCCGGGCTGCCACCAGGAGGGCGAAACGGCCGGTCAAACCGACATTCTGTCCGATCGACCGCCACATTGGGTCGGTTGGCGCCGAGTTCGTCGCCATCGTCGGCGACCTGTCCCGCTACTTGGTCTGGTAGGTGTGTTTCCAGCGTGCCTGGTGCTGGGGGTCGCCTTGTCCGGCGCCGTTGATCTGGGGGAAGGAGAGCAGGTTGGCGCCGTTGTTCCAGAGGCCGAGCAGGTCTCGGTGCAGGGCCCAGATGCCGTGCTCGGTGCAGGACCTGAGCCGCGGCCCGCAGCTCGGAGAGCCAGGTGCCGATCGCGTACCCGCCGACGGAAGCCCGCGCCGGCGCGGCCAGCGAACCGCCGTGCCCCTTCGCCCAGACCCGCGCCCAGTCGAGCCCGGCCTCGAACCGCGCGTCCGAGACGGACCAGATCATCCCGAGGGCGTCGAGCATCTCCACCCGGTGTCGTGCCAGTTCACCGGCAGCGTGCTCGCCGCGCCGGTCCGACAGCCATTTCCCGAGCGGAAAAGGGAGAGACTACGACCTGCGCCGAGCCGTCGGAGCGGCCCGCGACCGGATCGAGGAGAACGGCGACAAAGGCCGGCGGTTTCCGCCGGACTCCCGCTTCCTCCACCTGCGCGACGTCACCTACCGCGCCGGCCGGTAGGAACCCCCGGCGCGGATGCGAGTGGCCAGTGCGGCCCGCCATAGATGTGTCTTGAATACATGCGAGACGGGGATCACATGATGGAAGGTCGCACTCCGCCCGGCCCGGGGTGTCTAGTACAGGCATGACATGGACACAGCACAGGAAGGCTGGGATGGGACTCTCTTTCAGGCGCGTCGGGCGACTCCTGTCCGTCCCGTTCACCATTACCGCTCTGCTGGGCCCGGCCCTCGCCCTGGTCGCGACCCCGGCCGCAGCGGCAGCCGCACCGGACACCTACACGTTCACCAACGGTGACGGCACTCTCAACGCGACGGGCAACGACGACGGAAACCAGATCTCCGTCACGCCGGACGGCACCAACTACCAGAACTTCCGCCTCATCAAGTTAGGGGACCCCGGCCAGTTCGACATCGCCAACACGTCATCCGGGAAATGCATCTACGCCACCCAGCCCGCCACACAGAAATCGTGCGGCCAGGACGGCGAGCAGTGGCACTTCCGCCCGGTGGACGGCAAGCCCAACACCTTCGGAATCGTCCGCCGCGACGACTCCAGCGGCACCGAGTGGTGCATGGACAACCGGGGCGGCCTCCACCTGTGGGGGATCCTGGCCCAACCCAACGTTTGCAACGGCAGCGCCGCCCAGGAGTGGACGGTTCCCGCGTCGAAGGCAGCCGAAGCCAGGAACCTGGCGCTGGACTACTACGCCGACCTGTGCTCCAGGAAGACCTCCACCTGTTCGTGGAAGGAGAACTCCGAGGGGCAGCCCGCGGTTCTGCCCCGCCAACCCGCCTCGTCGGTCTGGTACAACGACACCAGCTCCACGATGAAGCAGGTCTTCACCACCATCTACCACTCCGGATGGTCACAGGCGTACTCCGTGGGCCTGTCGTCCTCCGTAGGGGTGTCCGCCCCGATCCAGGCCATGATCTCCAGCCAGCTGACCGCGACAACGGTGTACACCTCCGACGAGACGACGATCAACGGCATCGCCGTGGACGTCCCGTCGAAGAACTACGCCTGGGTCGACTTCGCGGCTGTCGGCAAGAAGGTCACCGGAACATGGACGTTCGACACCGACAACCAGCCGTGGACCACCGACGCGACGGTCACCGTCCCCGTCATCAACTCGGCCGCCGGATCGACGATGTACATCGCGCGCACCAGCACCGATGCGCCGGGCAGCAGCAGCGGCGCGACCAGCCCTGACGTCAAGCCGCAGACCTTCGCGAAGACCACCACAAAGGCGCTGGATCTGCCCAAAGACGCCAGCATGACCGCCGCCAACAACACGGCGACGATCACCGCCGACGGCGGGACCATCGTCGCCACCGTCACCCCCGGCACCTTCACCGACACCGACGGCACCGTGCACAAGGTCGCCCTGACCGTCTCCGGCAACACCGTGACGCAGACGATCGAAGGCGTCACCGGCGACACGGTCACCGGCACCATGAGCCCGCCGGTGTACTCGGTAAAGGACACCGGCGCCGCGTCGGCGGCCGCCGCGAAGCAGACGGCGAAGATGTCGGCGTTCGCGATGGAGCGCCCCGCACTCAGCGACGACAAGAAGAAGCGCCTCCAGTGCATCGGAGACAAGATGGGCGAAGGCGCTACGTTCGGCCTCCTCGGTGCCGCCCTCGGACAGCCCGAAGCTGTCATCGGCGGAGTCTTCGGCGGCCTCATCATCGGCCTCGCCGAATGCACCAGGTGAACCGCCCCGAGTTCGGTAGAAACCTCAGTTTGTTGCTGTGACCTGTTGGTTTGGTGCTCACTGGCAGCACCGGCCTGCCGGCAGCGGCCGGCCTCAGCCTGTGGCTGACGGCTTCTTGGTCGGGTCGGTGAGGGTCTGGTACTTCTTCGCCGCGCTCTGCTTGGTGATGCCGCCGAGGGCTGGACGGCGTCTCGTACGGCAGCTTCGTGGCGGAGCAGTACGCGCTTGCCCACCCGGCGCACGTGGCCCGGCTGGTGCTCGACTCGGTGGCACCGCGACAGGGTTTCGACCCCCTCGACCTGGCCGCGCTGCCCGCGAGCGCCAGAGTCCTGCGGGCCGCCTGCCAGGCCACCAGCTGCACCACCGACCCGGCCGCCGACCTCGCCGCCACTGTTCGGAGGTACGGCAACGGGGCGCAGATCCTGAGTGCGCTCACCGGCTACGAGTTCATCGACCCGAACTACGGCGGGGTCCCAGAGAACCTGCACGAGGCCGCCGCCGGGCAGCCCGCGAAGCTCCAGGGCTTCTTCGAGCTCGTCCACCGGGAGGTCGACGCCGCCTCGGCCGAGGAGCTCAGCCAGGGTCTGCACTCCGCCGCCCTGTACGCCGACTCGCGTTTCCCGTGGGTCACCACGGACACCCCCGTCGCGGGCCGCGCGGCGGCGCTGGAGCGCACCCGACAGCGGCTGACCGCCGAGCAGACCTGGCCGTACGACCCGGCGACCGCGACCGGGCTCGGCAGCCTGCTGGTCTGCCTGGACTGGCCGCGCGAGAAGGTGCCTCCAGCGCCGTCGGACCACCGCAAGCTGCCCAACGTGCCGGTGCTGCTGCTCGGCGGCGACCGGGACCTGGCCACGCCGTACGAATGGCTGTACCGGGTGGCCGAGTCGGCGCACGACCCGCAGATCGTGATCGTGCCCGGGGCGGCGCACTCGATGCAGAACCGGGCGGCGAACCCGGCCGGACGGCAGGCGGTCTACGACCCTCGTCATCTGGCTCCGCACCTGATCACGTCACCAGGCCGGGGGCCGGAACTGGTCACCGCCCTCAATCTCCTCCGGCCAATTGACGGGCCCGCAGTCCGTCCGGCTCAGGATTCCGGGGTCAGACGCGTAGCCCTCCTTCGGCGGTCCGGACCACCAGGCCCGTCTGGTGCGCGGAAGGGGTACCTCCAGCAGCCTGCCGCCGTGGATCATCCACAGGCCGAAGCAGTCGTCCTCTTCGTCGTGGATCAGCACCTGTACCGTCTCCGGACGCGGCCACGGCAAGGACTCCAAGTGCTTCAACAGTCCAGACCTCCAGCTCATGTGCTCGAATTCCGCACCCCAGCCGAAACCCCAGTCACCGCCCGGGCGCATCTCGGAGAAGCAGCCCACCCAGGTACGAGTAGGGTCGGGCCGCGTCAGCGGCTTCATCACCTCGTCCGCGTCCTGGGCCAGATGACCTCAGCAATTCTGCTCATGTCTCGGAGTATCGCCGTCGATCAGAGGCCTGATGCAACTGGTTTCAGTTGCTGGGCATCGCGATAGTCGGACAGCACCCCAGCCTGGCGCTGACTCTTGCCAATGATCGGCCGGACAGCTCCTGGTGCCGGAGATCCGCATACCGAGCTCCACCTCGACGGTGCCACCCGCGTTGCCGGTCGGTTCCTTGGCGTGCCGGCACGGCACAACGCTGCGGGACGCCGACCCGGGCGCGCACGGGAACAACGGTGAGATCTCCCCGGAAACTGGAAACTGGCGTCCGAGCCCGCGGCGGCCGAGAATCTCGGGAATCACCGGTCACGGACGGATGACCGCGGCGGGCAGAGGACGAAAGAGGTGCCCAGGTGGGCGAGGACCGCTTGATCACCGGCCGATACCGGCTGCTGGAGCGGATCGGCAGCGGCGGCATGGGAACCGTGTGGCGGGCCGAGGACGAGCTGCTGGGCCGCGACGTGGCCGTGAAAGAGCTGCGGATCCGCCCGGAGCTGTCGCCCGAGGAGACCGCGACCCTGCTGGAGCGGACCCGCCGCGAGGCACGCAGCGCCGCCCGGATCAACCAGCGCAACGTCGTGGTGGTGCACGACGTCGTGGAGCACGAGGGACTCCCCTGTGTGGTGATGGAGTACGTCCCCTCCCGCACCCTTGCTGCGGTCCTCGCCGAGAACGGACCGCTACCCGCGGCGGACGCCGCCCGGATCGGGCGCGAGATCCTGGCCGGGCTGCGGGCCGCTCACGCCGCCGGCGTCGTGCACCGCGACGTCAAGCCCGGCAACGTCCTGCTTGCGCTCGACGGCCGGGTCGTGCTGACGGACTTCGGCATCGCCACCATCGCGGGCACCTCCAGCCTGACCAGAACCGGCGAACTGGTGGGATCCGTCGACTATCTGGCACCGGAGCTGGTCCGCGGCGGCACCCCGACCCCCGCCTCCGACCTGTGGGCGCTGGGCGTCACCCTGTACCAGGCCGTGGAGGGGCTGCCGCCGTTCCGCAGGGCGACCGCGATCGAGACCGCCATGGCGATCGCCGCCGACCCGCCGGAGCCGCCGCTGCGCGCCGGTCCGCTCACGCCGCTGATCGGGTCACTGCTGGAGAAGGAGCCGCTGGAGCGGCCCACGGCCGAGGTTGCGGAGCTGCTGCTCGACGACACCGCAACAAGGCGGGCGAAGCCGGTAGATGGGGCGGAGCACGGCTTGGGCCTGGCTGCCAGGAGCGGTGAAGCCCTCGTTCACGCGGCGACCCGGCCCGCAGCCGGTGATGACGCGCACAGCGTGGCGCAGCTGCCCGGCACGCTTGTCACACCCGGCACCCTCGCCGGGGACCACCTGCCCGCCACACCCGCAGCCCGCCCCGCCATGCGGCGGACCCGCCGCCAGACCGGACTCCGCTGGACCGTCGCCACCGCGTTGGCAACAGCCGCCGCAGCCGCTGGCGTCCTCGTCCTGGACCCCGGCCTCCACCCCGAAAAACACGAGGCACAGGCCGAACCGGTGCCGTCCCCGGCGACGTCGTCCACGGCAGGCGCGACCAGCGCGTCGTCCGTGAGCCCGGCCGGGCCGCCCCCGGCTGCGTCCTCCCCGGCCGTCCCAGGCGGCACCGACCCGGTGGCCGTCCCCGCCGGGTCCAGCATCCGCCGGGACCCGGCCGGCTTCTCGCTGGCCGTCCCCGACAGCTGGGTACGCAGCACCGACGCCTCCGGCCGGGTCTTCTACCTCTCGCCGGACCACGCCTTCCGGATCGGCGTCCACCCCACCACCCCGAGCGGTCAGGGCATGCTGGCCGAACTCCAGAAGCAGGACGCCGCCGGCCCGCGGACCAACCCCGGCTACCGCGGCGGCAGCGTCCAGCCCACGGTCTTCCACGGCACCGCCGACGCCGCCCTGTGGCTGTGGACCTGGAACGGCTACCCGGAGGACGGCTTCGGTGCCCGGCGCGTGCAGGACATCTCCTGGACCGAGCAGGGCCGCAGCTACGACTTCTGGGTCTCCGCGCCGACCGGTCGGCTCGATGAGGCCAATCGCTACTTCCAGATCGTGTCGGCCACCTTCCGGATCGGCTGAGGCTCGGTCGCCTCTGCGGCTACCGGCCGGTGCGCGCCCGGGAGGAGGAGCGCCGTCGGCGCCTGCTCGACGGTGTCGAGGCGGCCTACGAGATCCTCACCGATGACATGATCGAAGACCGACTCGACCGGCCGACAGCGGCGGTGTCCCATGCCCCATGGGTCGCCCTGCTCGACGGCGTGCTCACGGTGGCAGGCCAGGCGCCGTACGAGATCGCCTTCGCCACCCGCCCCTGACGACACCTGGCCCGAAACTCTCGGGAGGGCCCGACCATCGCTCCCGTGCTGCGGGCCCCACCCGCCCGAACCGACACGCACCCGGAGCCACCGTGGACGCCACCACCACCATCACCGTCGACCTCCCCGGGCCGAGGAAGGGCCGCACCCTGCGCCTGGCGGCCGCGCTGCGGGCCGAGATCGGCAGCGGCAGGTGGAGCTGTCAGTCCAGCACGTCGTACGTTCCTGCTGGCCAGTCCGGTGCTCATCCGCCGCGGCCTGCACCTGCGGGTCGAGTCCGGCCTGCTGTCCGGCATCGACCTCGCCTCCGACGACCCCGGCACCAAGATGATGGTCTCCGTCCTCGCCGCCGTACTGGAGTTCCAGCGCGACATGATCAGCGAGAACACCCGCGAAGGCGTCGCCGCCGCCGAAGCCTCCGGCAAGACCCTCGGCCGCCCCGCCGCTCTCGACCCGGACCAGGCGGCGAAGGTGGTCGAGGCGTTCGGCAAAGGCACCGCAGTCAAGGTCCTCGCCCGGCAGCACCAGGTCGACCCGAAGACGATCCGCCGCGTCCTGGACGCCGCTGGCGCCCGCGAACTGCCCGAGCAACTCGACGTCGCCCCATCTGACCCCGGCGACCAGCCGCCCGCGCCGACGTCGGACCCGGATGTGGTGCTCGACCTGCCCGTCCTACTCGCCGACCACCTGCGCACCGCCGGCAACGAAGCCGTCCGCCGAGTGCTCGCCTCCGGCCGGACCATCCGCCGTGGCCAGGGCCACTCGCTCCGGATCACCGCACCGCTCGAACTCCACCGCGCCGCGCTGCAGCAGAGCGCTGCCCTCGCCGCCGACACGGCCGGGCCGGCAGAGCGCAAGGCCCACCGGGTCTACGCCGCCCGCATCACGGCTGCCGAGTAGCCATCGGCCCGGTTGGGGCTCCTGACACGATCGTTAACTGCACCTGTGGTTCGGGCCCCTGGCGGAACCAGAGCACGTGATCTTGGTGCTACTTCCGCTGGATCAGCGACCGCTGTTAGCGTGCCATCCATGATCAAGGGCAACTTAGCGGGTCGAATAGGCCGGATGGCGGGGGACAGTAGGCCGGAGCGCGTGCTGGTCGCCGCCAGTTTCGTCAACCGAGTCGGCAATGGTCTGTTCAACGCGGCGTCAGCGCTCTATTTCACCTTGGTCGTGGGCCTGCCTGCGGTGCAGGTCGGTGCCGCGCTCACCATCGCCGGAGTGATCGGTCTGTGCGCGGGGATACCAGGCGGGCATCTCGCAGATCGGCGAGGGGCTCGCACGATCATGATGTTGGCCCTCGCGGTCCAGGCCGTGTCGATGGCGGCCCTCGTCCTCGTCGAGAGCTGGGCCGCGCTCACGATCATCGCGACGGTCGACCAGATCGCCGCAGCGGCTGGTGGGGCGGCGTGGGGCGCGCTGGTGGTCCGGGTCGGGGGTGAGCGCCCGGCCCTGTTCCGTGCCAAGCTGCGCACGTTCGTCAACCTGGGCGTCGTCCTGGGAACGGTGGGTGCGGGGCTGGCGCTGGCCGCGAACACCCGCGGCGCCTATGTCACGCTGATCCTCGGCAACGCGGCGAGCTTCGCCCTGTGCGCGGTGCTTCTGCTCCTGCTGCCCCGCTATCCGGTACTGGCAGCACCACCGCAACAGCGGCGCTGGCCCGTCCTCGCGGATCGTCCCTTCCTCGCGTTCACCGCCCTCTACGGGGCCATGGGACTGCAGTACCCGGTGGTCTCACTACTCCTGCCGATTTGGATCTCCGAGCACACCGAGGCGCCGCGCTGGACGGTGGCCGCGCTGTTCGCCGTCAACTCCCTGTTCTGTGTGCTGATGCAGACCAGGATCGGCTCGCGTATCGAGACCCCGCACGATGGCGGCCTGGCGTTTCGCACGGCGGGGCTGCTCTTCCTCGTCAGCTGCCCGATGATGGCACTGGCGGCGTACACCCCTGTCTGGGCGGCGGCGGGACTGGTCCTGGCCGCGATCTTCGTCCACAGTCTGGGAGAGGTTTGGGAGTCATCGGCGGCCTTCGCCCTGGGCTTCGGTCTTGCCCCCGACCACGCACAGGGCCAGTACCAAGGTGTCTTCGGTCTCGGCTTCAGCGCGGGCCAGGCCCTCGCCCCCGCGATCCTCACCACGGTGGTACTCGGCCTCGGCACGACAGGCTGGCTGCTGCTGGCGGTGTTCTTCGCGGCACTGGGCGCTGTCGGTCCATCTCTTGCCCGCTGGGGCATGCGGACCCGGCCGCAACCAGGTGTTGCTGCGGAAGTGGCGGGATGACCGCGAGTTAGGTGTCAGAAGCCTTCTACCTCGTCGTCCTCGTCCAGCTCCGGCGCGTCCGGGTCGCGCAGCGGGCGCAGGGCGCCGGCGGACGGGACGCTGGCGGTGAAGCTGTAGCGGCCGAGCAGGTTGAGATTCTTGTGCTTGAGCGGGGAGAGCCGGGCAACATCCTCGTCGCGGATCTCGTGGCCCTCGGCCTTCAGCTGGGCGACGGCGGCGTCGATGTACTTCGTGGTCCAGAGCACGATGGCATTGAGGACCAGGCCGAGCGCGCCGAGCTGGTCCTCCATCCCGTTGCGGTACGCCTGGTGAATGGTGCCGCGCTTGCCGTGGCACACGTCCCGGGCCAGCTTGTGGCGGGACTCCTGCACGGTGAGCTGCCGGTTCATGAGTCCTTAGTAGGGCTTTGTTAGGTGCGGTGGTGTGGTTCTGGTGTCGGTGCGGGTTGGCCGCATATCGAGCAGGCGCCGGTCCAGGTGGCCAGGAGGGCC
>NZ_JBIWPN010000096.1:0-15773 GCF_044768305.1 Kitasatospora sp. NPDC101155
TGGCAGCCGTCGATCAGGTGGCCGAGGATCCAGCCGCCACCGCCGGTGCACTGGCCGTAGCTCGCGCCGCGGCAGTAGGCGCAGCGCCCGCAGGCCGAGATGCAGGAGACCAGCACGCGGTCGCCGACGCCGACCGTGCGCACGCCCGGTCCGGTCCGGGTGACGGTCCCGACGGCCTCGTGGCCGAGGATGCTCCCCTCCTCGACCTCCGGGACGTCGCCCTTGAGGATGTGCAGGTCGGTGCCGCAGATGGTGACGGCGTCCTCCAGGTCGCGGACCACCGGGTCGGGGACGTCGTCCCAGATGCGGCGGCCGGGTCCGTGGTAGGTGAGCGCTTTCATGCCACGGTCGCTCCTCTCGGGTGGCGGAGCCATTGCTTCCGCTCTTCCAGCGTTCTTCGGGTCCGCGTCCGCCGCCAGGGGACCGGTGGGGGTCCTCCCCTGGGCCGGTAGGCCCTCTTGTGCCCGGCGTGGCACGCAGGACGCGCCTACGCTGGGCAGTGGCGTCGGGCCGAGTCACGGAGGATTCCTTGGACAGCACATCGGAGAATTCCGCCCCCGTCCCAAAGCTGCGCCTGGACGAGCTGCTGGACGAGCTCCAGGCCCGGCTCGACGCGGCCCGGAGCACCCGCGACCGCGTGCACAGCCTCCTGGAGGCGGTGCTGGCGGTCGGGCGCGACCTTGAGCTGTCCCAGGCACTCCAGCACATCGTCGAGGCGGCAGCCACCCTGGTGGACGCCGAGTACGGCGCACTCGGCGTGATCGGCGAGGACCAGCTGCTGTCCCAGTTCATCCCGGTCGGTGTCACCGACGACCAGGTCAAGCAGATCGGCGACCTGCCGTCCGGACACGGCATCCTCGGCGAGCTGATCCGCCACCCCGAGCCGCTGCGGCTCACCCGGATCTCGGACCACCCGGCCTCCTACGGCTTCCCGGCGAACCACCCACCGATGCGGAGCTTCCTGGGGGTGCCGATCCGCATCCGGGACAAAGTGTTCGGCAACCTCTACCTCACCGAGAAGCGCGGCGGCGGCGACTTCGACGCCGAGGACGAGTCGGTGCTCGCCACCCTCGCCGTCGCCGCCGGGGTCGCGATCGACAACGCCCGCCTCTACGCCCGGGCCCGGCAGCGGCAGCGCTGGCTGGAGGCGAGCGCCGAGGTCACGAACAGCCTGCTCTCGGGAAGCGCCGAGCACGAGGTGCTGGATCTCCTGCTCGCCCGGGCCACCGAGATCGCCGGCGCAGACCTCGCCGTCGTCGCCCTGCCACTACCGGACAGCGGCGAGCTGGAGGTCGGGATCGCCGTCGGCCTCGGCGAGCAGCAGCACCGCGGCCTGGTGCTGCCCGTGGAGGGCTCGTTCGTCGGCGCCGCTGCCCGCACCGGCGGGCTCGTGGTGAGTCCCGACGTTCAGAAGGACCCGAGAATCACCGTCGGTCCACCACGCTGGGAGGGTCTCGGCCCGGCGATCGCCGTGCCCATCGGCACCGCCGAACGCGGCGTACACGGCGTGCTCATGCTCGCCCGGGCTGCCGGAGCACCACTGTTCGACGAGGGCGAGTCCGGGCCCCTGCTGGGCTTTGCCGGCCAGGCCGCGGTGGCGATGGAGCTCGCGGAGCGCCGCCGCGACTCCGAGCAGGTGGCACTGCTGAAGGAGCGTGACCGGATCGCCCGCGACCTGCACGACCTGGCCATCCAGCGCCTCTTCGCCACCGGGATGACCCTCCAGGGCGCCACCCGTTTCATCGAGCACCCCGAGGCCACCGACCGCGTCCTGCGGGCCATCGACGACCTGGACGAGACGGCGAAGACCATCCGCGCCACCATCTTCGGCCTGCGCCTGCGCGAGACCGGCCCGGCGGCGACCGGCCTGCGCACCCGCCTCGTCGAGGTCGTCGAACGCGCCGCCCGCTCCCTCGGCTTCACCCCCGCCCTGCGGATGACCGGCCTACTCGACGCCACCGTGCCCACCGAGATCGCGGACGCCGCCGTCGCGGTCCTGGAGGAGGCCCTGTCCAACGCCGCCCGGCACGCGAAGGCCACCACTGTCGAGGCCTCGGTCACCGCCGACACGGACCTGACCCTCACCGTCACCGACGACGGCATCGGCCTCCCCGAGGACGGCCGGCGCAGCGGCCTCGCCAACCTCGCCGACCGCGCCTCCGCTCCTGGCGGCACCTTCACCGCCCACACCCGCCCAGAAGGCGGCACCGAACTGGTCTGGCGGGTCCCGTTGCCCAGCGAGTGACCGTCAGCTCTCCACCGCGCTCAGCCTCATGCGACAGGACAGTCGTTCAGACCGGACCGTGCTCTCGGGACGGGCAAACTCCGCGAGGGAACCCCGGACATCCGTCCTGACATCCCAGGTTCAATGCCGCAAGCCGGGACGGAGTGGCCTACAACGTCCTTGGGAGGACAGCTGGTTCTTCCGGGACGAGTTCCTTGCGCCCAGTCCGTGAGCCTCAGGACGGTTCCAGCACCTCGCCGGCCGCGAGCCGGGGTGTCGGGGCGCCCTCGGGACCGTAGCCGAGGCGGATCAGGATCTGGACGTAGCCGGGGCGCTGGTGCGGGTCGCGGGCCTCCCAGCGCAGGTAGGGCCACTCCATCGCCTGGTGCAGCAGGGAGGCGCGGACGCCGTGGACGGTGGCGGCGAGCAGGACGTGTTCCAGGGCGAGGCCGGCGCGCAGCCAGTCCTCGGGGGTGTCGTGCTCGGTGGTGAGGACGGCGATGCGCGGCTCGTGTTCGAACAGGGCGGGGGCCTGGTGCTCGGCGGCGTGGATGGCGGCGAAGTCGCGCATCGGCAGGTGGCCGGCCATGTCCTGCGGGCCGAGCGCCGCGACCGGGATGCCGTAGGGCGGTGCATCGCCGGTGCGGATCCAGCTGCGGCTCTCGGTGCGCTGAGCCTCGTCGGTGGTGTTGCGGCGCTCGGCCTCGGCGGTGAGGTGCAGCAGTCGGGCGGTCTCCGCGTGGTCGGGCAGGTGGAGGGCGGCGTCCTCCGCCCGCGCCGCGGTGGCGAGTTCGTCCATGACGGCTGGCGGGACCGGATCGCCGGTGAACGGTGTGCGGATGGAGTGCCGGTGCCAGATCGCCTCGTACAGCTTCTCGGTGCCCGGAACGGGCGCCGCGGCCGGGGCGTCCAGCCGGACGGCGGCGAAGAGGTCCGGTTCGGCCGGGTCGGGCAGCAGACGGACCCCGGGCGCCCAGCCGAGGTGGCGGGCGGCGACCCGCAGGTTGAGGACGGCCGCGCCGACGGAGATGTGCAACGCCCGGCCCTGCGGGTCGGCGGCCGGGACGGCCCGGCTCCGGTCCGCCCGGACCTCCAGGGTCGACGTGTCCGGCTGGAGCCGGAAGCACCAGGGCTGGCTGTTGTGGATCGAGGGTGCGGCGACCGCCGCGGCGACCAGCTTCTCCAGTGCGGCGGCGTCGAGGGTAAGGGTGGGCATGGCCGTCTCCATGGGTGCGTCGTCAGTCGGAGGCCGGCGGATCGCCGCCGCCGTGCAGGGCATCCAGGCGGGTGCGGTACTCGCCGGAGTCGATCTCACCTCGGGTGAGGCGTTCAGCGAGCACTTCCTCGGGGGTGCGCCGAACGGGCGATGCCGCCGTGGACGTGGGGAACTCCGCACCGTGCTCGGCCGTCTTTCCCGGGTGCCGGAACAAGACGACCATGGCGTACGCCACGAGCGCCCAGAAAAGCACCGTGGTCACGGTCATGAGGCCGATGGCCCAGCCGTCCATGCCGTTCCAGTACATGATCGACGCCTCCTCGGCCGTGATGGAAGGTGGGTTACCTCCACCGTGCCGTCGGGGTATGTCCTGGCGCTTGGGCCGTTCGGCTCAATCCCCGGGCCCACCCGGGCCACGGTTCCTCAGGTGTGGACGACCCGCAGCGGGACGCCCGAGGCCAGTGCGGCCTTCCGGGCGAATGCGAGGACGGCCTCGGCGGGGTCGTGCGCGTCGATGCCCACGACCACGTCCCGGGGCGGCCCGGTCGGCTCGGGCGTCGCCCGGACCAGGACGACGGGGCAGGGTGCGTGAGCCGCGACAGCCAGGCCCACCGAGCCGAGCGGTCCATGGGGAGCAGAGGAGCCGAGCACCAGCATTGTCCAGGCCCCCGTCAGGCCGGGGCGGTGAGCCGGAGCTCGACGCCGACCACACCGGGCACGGAGCGCACCAGGCGCTCCAGGACGGGTGCAGTGGTGGCGTCGGGCAGGTCGCCGGTCAGCGTGATCCTGCCGTTCTCGGAGCGGACGTCGGTGGCCAGCCCGGCGTCCGGGCCTAGGGTGGCGACGAGTTCGAAGCGGACCCGGTCGGCCAGCTCGCGGTCGTCCTCCAGGTAGACCTTGAGCAAGTCGCCCCGGCTGACGATGCCGACCAGGTAGTCCTCCTCGTCCACGACCGGGAGCCGCTTGAGGTGGCCCCGGGCCATCGCCCGGGCGGCCTCGTTGAGCGGGCTGCCGGGGTGCACGGTGACCGCCGGGACGGACATCATCCGCCCGGCCGTCAGCGCGTCGGCGCGCTCGCCGTCCCGGTCGCGGGCGTTGAGCAGGTCGGCCTCGGAGACCACGCCGATCACCCGGCCGTCGCCGGTCAGCACCGGGACGGCGTTGACCTGCCAGCGCTGCAGGGTCTCGTTGACCTCGCGGAAGTCCGCGTCACGGCCGACGGCGACCACGGCGTGGGTCATCACGTCGGCGACTGTGCTCGGTGTGCTGGTCACGGCGGCCTCCTAGAAAGCGGCGCGGTAGGCGCGCGGGTGTTCCAGATGCGGCTCGGTGTCGTCCTCGGTCCAGTCGAGGGTGGCGTGGACCGCGACCACACCGTCCACGGAACGGCAGAGCTGCTCGGTGATCGGGACCAGGCTGCGACGCGGCAGCCGCCCCTTCAGCGTGACCACGCCCTCGTGCACCGCCACCTGGACATCGCCGGGGGCGAGCCAGAGGGTCTGGCCGAGCACGTCGTGGTTGATCTCGTCCCGGATGGCCGCGTCGTGACGCAGGAAGACCTGCAGCAGGTCCCGGCGGCTGACGATGCCGACCAGCCGACCGATCTCGTCCACCACGGGCAACCGCTTGACCTTGTGCTTGTCCATCGCGCGGGCGGCCTCCGGCACCGACCAGCCCGGACGGGCGGTGACGGCGGGACTGGTCATCAGCCCGCCGGCGGTCTCGGCCTCGGCGCGGGCCCGGTCCTTGGCATCCAGCCAGCGGCCCGGGTAGCGGCCCTCCGGATCCGGCAGCACGGCCTCCTTGCGGATCAGGTCCGCCTCCGACACCATGCCGAGCGGGCAGCCCTGGTCGTCGATCACCGGGATCGCGGTGATGTCGTTGCGGTGGAACAGCGCCGCAACCTCCTTGAACGACGTGTCGGGCCGAGCGGTGACGACCTCACGGGTCATCACGTCATTGACGCTGCGGTGCTGCATCGTCCTCACTCCTCCTCGGTGGTCCCGCCTTCACTGTCCGCCTGCCGCGGGCCCCCGCACAGGGCCGGACGGCCCCTGCCGCCAGGGCCGATTCGGCCCAGGACAACGCGGCCGGGCGGCGGGACGATGTTGAGACCTCGTACCATGCTGGAGGCGGCCATGACCACGGACACCGGCCAACCCGAACCGCAACAGCCCCGACCGCAGCCCCGACCCGGCCTGCTGACCTTCCTCGGCGGCGTGGGCACCGTCACCGGCAGCAAGTTCCTGGTCGAGACCGACCACGCCCGCCTGATGATCGACTGCGGCCTGTTCCAGGGCCTGGCCGAACTGCGCCGGCTGAACCGCCGCCCACTGCCGCTCGACCCGGCCGACGTACGGGCCGTCGTGCTCACCCACGCCCACCTGGACCACTGCGGCTACCTGCCCCGGCTCGTCCGCGACGGCTTCCGCGGGCCCGTGCTCACCACCCCCGACACCGCCCGGATCGCCGAGCTGATCCTGCGCGACAGCGCCCACCTGCTGCGCGAGGAGGCGGACCACGCCAACGAGCACGGCTGGTCCAAACACCGGCCCGCCCAACCGCTCTACGACGACAAGGACGTCGAGAACGCCCTGCGAATGTTCGACCCCGTCCCGCTGGACACCGACGTCGAGATCACCGCGGGAATCGTCCTCCGGCTGCACCGCGCCGGGCACATCCTCGGCTCCGCCTGGGCCCACCTCACCCTGGAGGACCGCCACACCATCGCCGCCAGCGGCGACCTCGGCCGCCCCGTCCACCCACTGCTGCGCCCGCCCGAACCATTCACCGGCGCCGACGTCCTGCTCATGGAGTCGACGTACGGTCACCGCCACCACGAGGAGACGGCCGCCCGCGAGTGGTTCGCCCGAGCGCTGGAGCGGACCCTGGCCCGCGGCGGCACCGTCGTCATCCCGTCCTTCGCCGTCGACCGCACCGAGGTCGTCCTGCACCAGCTCACCGAGCTGCGGCGGACGGGCCGGCTGCCCTCCAACGTCCCGGTGTACGTGGACAGTCCGATGGCGCTCGCCACCCTGCAGATCTACCGGGAGGCCTTCGCGGCCGGCTCCGACCAGCTGCGCCCCGACGTCCTCGCCAAAGGCCCGGCCGCCCTCGACCCGGAGCCCTTCACCCTGATCCACTCCCTCCAGGACTCCCTCACCCTGGACCACGCCCCCGGCCCGGCCGTCATCGTCTCCGCCTCCGGCATGGCCACCGGCGGCCGCGTCGTCCACCACCTCGCCCGCCTGCTGCCCGACGCCCGCAACACCGTCGTCGTGGTCGGCTACGCCGCCGAGGGCACCCGCGCCCGCGACCTGGTGGACGGCGCCCGCGCGCTGAAGATGTACGGCACCTACGTCCCGGTGCGCGCCGAGGTGGTCAACGTCCCCGCTTTCTCCGCGCACGCCGACGCCGCCGAGATCATCGACTGGCTGCGCCAGGCCCCGCCGCCCAGAGCGGTCTACCTCGTCCACGGCGAGCCGGAGGGCTCGGAGGCGCTGCGCGACCGGATCGACCGCGAACTCGGCTGGACGGCCGTGGTCCCGCGCTCGGGCGAGCGGGTGCTCATCCGCTGATGCCTCCTCCCCCAACTCGGCGGGGCCGGTGGCATGTTGCCTACTCAACCGCCGCCTGCTCGGCCGCTCGCTGACCGCCCGCGGCTCGGAGTTCCTCGACTGGCCCGAGGTCGTGTACGAGGTGTGTGTCGCGACGCTGGAGACACTCCTCGCCGAGGGAGTCCTCGGCACGGCCCCGGATACCGTCGTCGTCTCCGCCGTCTCCGACCACGGGGATCCAGTACGGGAGGTGGAATGGATCCGCCGTCTCAACCCACCGTCTCAGGCCCGCCACTTCGCCCACTGGCTCCGCGATGCCTCGGCGTCATGAGTACACGGCCGCGACGCTACGTTCCAGTCACCTCCTGCTGGGCCCATAACCGGTCGGCTCGCCTGTCGATGTGGGCTGTCGCGCCGGCGGTCCGTCAGCCGGGCATCCTCTGCTCTGTGTCGTCGAGGTCCCAGGTGAGGTGGTCGGCGAGGTCGGTGAAGCCGGTCCACGGCCGGAGCGCCGTGCTGACCGAACAGCAGTGGTGCAATGCGGAGTTCAGAGACCATGGCGGCCAGGTCGTGCTCGCTCGAGGGGGAGAGCCTGGCCGTCCGGTCGGCCAGGACGTCGGCGGCGGTGCCGCCCAGGCCGAGGACGATGAGCGGGCCGAAGAAGACCTGGTGGACGGCCCGGTTGCCGAACAGGGTGTCGGCCTCGAAGAAGCGGACTCCGGCGGCTCGGGCGGCGTGCACCAGGTGCTCCAGCAGCAGGGTGGCCACGCCCCGGTGATGCCAGCGGTCGGCCACCGCCAGGGCCAGCTCCGCGGTCTCCGGCGGGTCGTCCAGCAGCTCGCAGTCCGCCTCGCCGACCAGCTCCTCCCCCGCCCAGGCGCCGAGCGCCAGCAGACCGGTCCGCGACGGACCGCACAGCCGGTCGGCGGCCTGCTGCGGCGCGTTACGGCTCACCCCGAAGAACCGCAGGCGTCGGCTCTCCTGCGACATCCCCTCGGTGTGCAGGTCGAGCACCGCCCGGTGGTCGTCCGGGCCCAGCGGCCGGAGTTCGACGGTGGTGCCGTCGGCCAGCAAGGCCTCGACGGTGGTGTGCGGCGGGTGGACGGTGGACATGGCGCCTCCTCGGCAGTCGCCCTGCTCCCCCCTCCAGCCTCCGCCCCCGCCGTCCACGACGGGAGGGCCGCCCCCCCGGCCCACTGAACGGCCGCACGGCCCGCCCCTGTGAGCTGGCAGGCGGTGTCCGAACCGGGCGCCGAGCGGGTCGGCGGCGCGGTGCGCAGACTGGAGGCAGGCCGGCCGGCACGGAGGTGGCGAGGTGGCAGACCACATCGCAACGGGGTACCCCGACATGCCGGACCCCTGGACCCTCCGCTACCAGGGCTTCGACCCACACGAGGAGGGACTGCGGGAGGCGCTGTGCGCGGTCGGCAACGGCTACGTGGTCAGCCGCGGCGCCGCACCCGAATCGGTCGCCGACCGTGTCCACTACCCGGGGACGTACCTGGCCGGCTGCTACGACCGCACGGAGTCAACGATCGATGGACGCGTGGTCGCCAACGAGGACCTGGTCAACTGCCCGAACTGGCTGCCACTGACCTTCCGGGCACCCGGCGGCACGTGGTTCGCCCGCCCGCCCGCCGAGCAGACACTGGAACTGGACCTGCGGCAGGGCCTCCTCACCCGCACCGCGCTTGTGGTGGACGACCGGGGGCGGCGCACCCGGCTCGTCCAGCGCCGGCTCGCCAGCCAGGCCCGGCCCCACCTCCTCGCTCTGGAGAGCACCTTCACCCCGGAGAACTGGTCCGGCCCGCTGGAGGTCCGCTCAGGTCTGGACGGCCGCGTCGCCAACACCGGCGTCGACCGCTACCGAGGGCTGACCGAACGCCACCTCACCTCGGCCGGTCAGGGCGTTGACGGGACGGGACTACTCTGGCTGGAGGCCGACGCGGTCAACTCGCCGCTTCGCATCGCCCTTTCCGCCCGAACGAGCGCGGAAGGCGCCGATGTGGCAACCGAGTGTCGCAACGGCTGGGTGGCCCACGTCCTCACTCTGGACGCCGAGCGCGGCCGGCCCGTCACGGTGGAGAAGACGGTCGCCCTGCACACCTCCCGCGACCGGGCGATCGGGACCCCGCTGCGCGCCTCCATCCTGCTCGCCGCCGAGGCCGGGCGCTTCGAGGAGCTCCTGGCCGAACACGTTCTGCGCTGGGCGGAGTTGTGGCGCCGCTGCCGGATCGGCGCCGACTTCGACGGCACCGGCCCGCTCCACCTGAACCTGTTCCACCTGCTCCAGACCTACTCCGAGCACTCCGTCGACCTGGACGTCGGCATTCCGGCCCGCGGGCTGCACGGCGAGGCCTACCGGGGCCACGTCTTCTGGGACGAGCTGTTCGTCCTGCGGCTGCTCAACCTCCGCTTCCCCGAACTGGCCCGCGCCGTGCTCCGCTACCGCCACCGCCGCCTGGACGCCGCCCGCCGACAGGCCCACCAGCTCGGGCTGCACGGCGCGATGTACCCGTGGCAGAGCGCGAGCGACGGCCGCGAGGAGTCCCAGCAGCTGCACCTCAACCCGCTGTCCGGCCGCTGGCTGCCCGACCACAGCCACCTCCAGCGGCATGTCGGCTCGGCGGTCGCGTACAACATCTGGCAGTACTACCAGGCCACCGGGGACCGGGACTTCCTCGCCACGGCCGGCGCGGAGATGCTGCTGGAGATCGCACGCTTCTGGTCCTCCGCCGCCACCTACGACCGGGACTGGGGCCGCTGGTCGATCCGCGGTGTGCTCGGTCCCGACGAGTACCACGACGCCTACCCCTGGGCGGGCCGGCCCGGCCTGAACGACAACGCCTACACCAATGTGCTGGCGTCCTGGGTGCTGGCCCGCGCCCAGGACGCCCTGGACGTCCTCCCCGGCTACCGCCGCGACGAGCTGCGCGAGCGACTCGCACTCGGCACCGTGGAACTCGACCGCTGGCAGGAGGTCGAGCGGCACCTGCACGTCCCCTTCCACGAGGGCGTGATCAGCCAGTTCGACGGCTACGAGCGGCTCGCCGAACTCGACTGGGCGGCCTACCGGAAGCGCTACCCCGACCTGCGCCGGCTCGACCGGATCCTGGAGGCCGAGGGCGACACCGTCAACCGCTACAAGGCGTCCAAGCAGGCCGACGCGCTGATGCTCTGGTTCCTGTTCTCCGCCCGCGAGGTCCGCGACCTGCTGCGCCGCCTCGGCCACCCCACCGGCCACGAACTGCTGCGCCGCAGCACCGACTACTACCTGCGGCGCACCGTCCACGGCTCGACGCTCAGCTCGGTGGTGCACGCCTGGGTGCTCACCCGCTCCGACCGCCGCGCCTCCTGGCGCTACTTCCGCGACGCCCTGGTGGCCGACCTCCGCGACACCCAGCAAGGCACCACCGCCGAGGGCGTCCACCTGGGCGCCATGGCGGGCGCGGTGGACCTCCTGCAACGCTGCTACACCGGCCTGGAGATCCGCGAGGACGCCCTCTGGCTCGATCCGCGCCTACCGTCCGCCCTCGGCCGACTGGAGCTGGACCTGCGCTACCGCGGCCACTGGGGCGTCGCGATCGCCGTCGACCGGCACACGGTCACGGTGAGCCTGCGCGAGGACCGGCAAGACCCGGTCCGCATCCGCCTGCGCGGCACCGAGGCGACGATCCGACCGGGCGAGACCCGCCGCTTCCACCTCTGAGACCAGCCCACTCACCGACGCCCGGACCAGCGCGGTCCCACCTGCTCCCAAGCGAACTCCCAGCCCGCCTCCGCCCGCCGCTCCAGTGCGCGGCGACGCAGGGCGAAGGCGCCCGCCGCGCCGCACCCGAGCACGGTCACCGTGCCGAAGCCGGCGAGTACGGCGTCCGAGAGGATCTCCCCAGTCCCCATGGGTGCACCAACCGCGTACCCGGCATCGTTCAGCCCGACCGGGACGGCCGTCCCCGCCAGGGTGCCGTCCGGGACGGGCACGCTGCCGGTCCCGGGCCCGACGGGATACGTCCAGCGGGCCGGGGCATGCGCCCGCGTGCTGCCGGCCCGCGGGTTGTCCGACTGCGCGGGGCCCGTGGTGACGGCGGTGACGACGTGCCGGTACCGGGCGACCTGCTGACACTGATCCCTGGGAGCACATGCCGCCCCGGCACGGAGGAGGCGCGTCATGTCCGCCGCAGCCACCACGCACAGGCACCCGGCTTCGCGCACGTCCCTGTGGCAGCACGTTCGCCGGGCCGCCGGCCGGGACCGCAATCCGCTCTGCTGTCCGTTCGACCGGGCGTACAGCCGCCTGGTGGTCGGGCTGGCACTGACGCTGCTGGCGACGATCGGCGTGGCGACGGCGGCGGCGGTGTTCCGAGCGGAGACGCACACCGCGGGCTTCCGACCACCAGCAGGCCGGCACCGTCGGACAGCTTCACCAGGACCTCGCCGGCCTTCCCGTGCTCAGCCCGTTCCCGCAGACGGGCCCCTTGCCCGGGACCATCCGGCCCCTGCGGCGCCCGGCCTGCCGTGGTGGCATGGGAGTACGGACGGCCGGGCGTGCCCCGACCCAGCACCGACCCAGGGAGGACGGTATGAAAGCCGCCGTGGGAGACCGCATCATCGTCCAGGCCACCCGGCCGGGCGCGGCCCGCAGGGACGGCGAGATCGTCGGACTGCACCATCCGGACGGCAGTCCGCCATGGGACGTGCGCTGGTCCGACAACGACCGGGTGACCGAGTACTTCCCCGGCCCGGACGCCCTGATCCACCACTACCACCACGCGCCCGAAGACGCCGCGGCGACCCTACCGCCCCACCCGCACCTGTTCACCGACTGACGGACCGCCGCCGTGACCGTCTCTGCCCACGGACTCGACACCACCTCCGGCCTGACCACCGCCGAGGCCGCACGGCTGCTCGCGGCGCACGGCCCGAACGAGGTCGGCGCCGACCGTCGGGTGCCGCTGTGGGCCCGGGTGGCTGCCCAACTGCGCGATCCCCTGATCATGGTGCTGCTCGCGGCCGTGGCGCTGACCCTGGCCATCGGCGACCACCCCGACGCGGTGGTCATCGCGCTGGTGATCGTGGTCAACACGATCGTGGGCGTTGTCCAGGAGGTCCGGGCCGAGAGCGCCGTCGCTGCGCTGTCGCGGCTCTCCGCGCCGGCCGCTCGGGTGCTGCGCGACGGCGAGCAGCGGAGGGTCCCGTCCACCGAGGTGGTGCCGGGCGACGTGGTGGCCCTCGCCGAGGGTGACATCGTCCCGGCCGACGCCCGGCTCACCGAGGCTGCGGCCCTGCTGGTCGACGAGTCGATGCTGACCGGCGAGTCCCTCCCGGTCGCCAAAGCCGTACAGCCTCGGCAGAAGGCCGACGGTGTCGTGCAGGCGGGGACGGTCGTGCTGCGCGGCCGAGCCCTCGCCGTGGTCACCGCCACCGGCGCCGACAGCGCGCTCGGCCGGATCGCCGCCCTGCTCCGCCCCCGTCCCGAACCCACACCGCTCCAGCGGCGGTTGGCCGGGCTCGGGCGGGTGCTGGCCGCCGCGGCCGTCGGGTTGTGCGCGCTGGTCTTCGTCCTCGGTCTGCTCCGCCACCAGCCGCCCGGCGAGATGGGGGTGACGGCGATCAGCCTGGCGGTGGCCGCTGTGCCGGAGTCGCTACCCGCCGTCGTCACGCTCGCGCTCGCCCTGGGCGCGCGCCGGATGGCGGCCCGCCACGCCGTCGTCCGGCGGCTGCCGGCCGTCGAGACGCTCGGCTCGGTCACCGTGCTCGCCACGGACAAGACCGGCACCCTGACCCAGGGCCGCATGGTGGTCGAACGCCTCTGGACACCGCACTCGACGGCCACGCTGACCGGTCTCGGGTACGGGCCGGAGGGCCGGATCCTGCTCGACGGAGCCGCGGACGACGAGACGCGGGACCTGCTCACCACCGCAGCGCTGTGCAACGACGCCGCCCTCCGGCCGCCCACGGGCGAGGACGGCGAGTGGGGAGCGCTCGGCGACCCCACCGAGGCCGCCCTGTTGACGGCTTCCGGCAAGGCCGGCCTGGACTACGAGCGGCTGCGGGAGGCGTTCCCCCGGGTCGCCGAGGCGCCGTTCGACAGCGTCCGCAGGCGGATGAGCACCGTCCATCGGACGCCCGGCGGTGGCCTGCTGGTCTGTCTCAAGGGCGCCCCGGAGGCCGTTCTCGCCCCCGCCGTCCTGGCCGAGCCGCCCGAACTGCTGGAGAAGACCCGCCGCGCCGCCGCCGAACTCGCCGCCGAGGGCTTCCGGGTACTCGCCGTGGCCCGGAGAAACCTCGACCGGCTCCCCGACCCGCCCGAGGACGCGGAAACGGCTCTTCGTCTGCTCGGGCTGACCGCGCTCGCCGACCCACCGAAGCCCTCGGCCGCCGCCACCCTGGCCGCGTGCCGCCGGGCCGGCATCGTTCCGATCCTGGTCACTGGCGACCACCCGGCCACCGCTCGGGCGCTGGCCGTCCGCGTCGGCCTGCTCGAACCGACCGCCGGGCCCGGGGCAGTGGTCGGCGGGCAGTCCTTGGCGGTCACCGACTTGGCCCACGCGCGGGTGTTCGCCCGGACCGACCCCAGGCAGAAACTCGACATCGTCCAGGCCTGGCGCGCCCGCGGCGCCGTCACCGCGATGACCGGCGACGGAGTCAACGACGGCCCGGCCCTGCGCCAGGCGGACATCGGCGTGGCCATGGGCCGGCGCGGCACCGAAGTCGCCCGCCAGGCCGCCGACCTGGTCCTCGCCGACGACGAGCTCGCCACCGTGGTCAGCGCGGTGGAGGAGGGCCGGCGGGTCTACGACAACATCCGCCGCTTCCTGGTGTACGGGCTGGCCGGCGGGGCGGCCGAGATCCTGGTGATGCTGGCCGGTCCGCTGTTCGGCCTGGCACTGCCGCTGCGGGCGGGACAGATCCTCTGGATCAACCTGCTCACCCACGGCCTCACCGGCGTCGCCATGGGCGCCGAGCCGGTCTCCCCCGGCGCGATGGCCCGGCCCCCGCGCCCGCCGCACCAGCACATCCTGGGCTCCGGGGTGTGGCAGCGGGTGCTGCTGCTCGGCCTCGTGCTCGCGGCAGCCGCCCTCGGCGCGGCGATCTGGGCCCGCCACGGTGAACGCCCCTGGCAGACCGTGCTGTTCCTCGCCCTCCTGGCCGCCCAGCTCGGCACCGTCCTGGGGCTGCGCGAGCGGCTGCTGAACCGTGCCAACCTCTTCCTCCCCGCCGCCGTCCTCGCCTCCGCCGCACTCGCGGCGGGTGCCCTGTACCTGCCGTTCCTCCGCGACGTCCTCGACACCGTGCCACTCACCTGGGGCGATCTCGCCGCACCCGCCGTCGCCGGGCTCGCCGGGTTCGTAGCAGCCAGGCTCCGCAAGCGAGGGATCTGATGCCATGTCGAACGCCCAGGTCACCGACCTGTATGAGGTGACGATGGCCCTGTCCTACCTGCGGGAGGGCATGACGGCACCGGCCACGTTCAGCCTCTTCGTCCGGAAGCCGCCGCCCGAGCGCGGCTTCCTGGTCGCGGCGGGACTGGAATCCTCCCTCGACCACCTCACCGAACTCCGGGTGGACCAGACCGACGTGGCCGCGTTCGCCGAAGTGCTGGGCCGCCCATGTACCGAGCTGGAACCACTGCGGGATCTGCGGTTCACCGGCGAGGTCCGGGCGGTGCCGGAGGGGCGGATCGTGCTGCCCGGGGAGCCGCTGCTGGAGGTCACCGCACCGCTGCCGGAGGCGCAGTTCGTGGAGTCGTACCTGCTCAACCAGGTGTGCCACCAGAGCGCGGTGGCGTCGAAGTCCGCCCGGTGCGTGCTGGCGGCGGCGGGTAGGCCGGTGGTGGACTTCTCGCTGCGACGCACCCACGGCGTCCCGGCGGGCGTGCAGGCGGCGCGGCTGGGCGCGATGGTCGGGTTCGTCGGGACGAGCAACGTGGCGGCGGCCCGCGCCTACGGGCTGCGGGCGGTGGGCACCATGGCGCACTCGTACGTCGAGGCGTTCGGCGACGAGGCGGCTGCCTTCCGCGCGTTCGCCCGGACCCACCCCGGGCCGGTCACCTTCCTGGTCGACACGTACGACACCGCACGCGGGGTCGCTGTAGCCGCCCAGGTACTGCAGGAGTTGGGGCTACAGGAGGGTTGTGCCGTACGGCTCGACAGTGGGGACCTGGGAGCGTTGGCGGTCACCGCGCGGCGGATCCTGGACGGGGCCGGGCTGCCCGGTGTACGAATCACGGCCAGCGGCGGGCTGGACGAGTACGGGGTCGAGCGGCTGGTTGAGTCCGGGGCGCCGATCGACGTCTTCGCGGTCGGGACCCTTGTCGGGGTGTCGGCGGACGCGCCGTACCTGGATGCCGCGTACAAGCTGGTCGCGTACGACGGCCGGCCGATGATGAAGCTGTCGACGGGGAAGGTCACCGCGCCGGGGGCCAAGCAGGTGTTCCGGGGTCCGGGGCTCACCGACACCATCGCCCTGCTGGAGGAGGCTGGCCTGCCCGGGACAACGCCTCTGCTGCGGACGGTCATGGCGGACGGCAAGCGGGCGAGCTCACCGGGCACGCTCTCCGACGCCCGGGCCGCCTTCGAGGCCGATCTCGCCCAACTCCCGCCCGCCGCACGCCGAATCCGCTCCCCTCAGATGCCCACCGCCGCCGTGTCCGAGCGACTGGCCCTCCTGACCGCCGACGTTCGCCGACGGATCGAGGAGCGGATGCGCGCCACTCAGTAGTGCAGCCGACGACCGGAGGGCGTCCGCAGGTCCAGCGGAGGGGGTTCGTCGGGGC
>NZ_JBIWPN010000097.1:0-15152 GCF_044768305.1 Kitasatospora sp. NPDC101155
GGTCAGCACCCCGGAACAACCACGCCAGCCGAACCCTCGCCGTGGCGGCGGGATTCCGGCCCGTGCGCCAAGAGGTGGCGTACTGGGCGGGCCCGCCCCTTCCCATCTGACAGCGCGCGTTCGGCAAGGCACCGGGCTCTCCAGCACGGGTATGAACTGGCTGCAGTCCGCCCTCTGCCCTGGTGTGACGATCAGGGACAGCGGGCGGCAGCAGCCATTCGCGTTCAGGTGGATCTTGCTGGTGAACCCGCCCCGCGAGCGGCCCAGGCCCTCACCTCCACCAGCCGGGCGACGAGGCTCTGCCACAGTGTCTCGTCCTGGTGTTCTTCCGGCCCATCCCCCTTTGAGGAGAGAGCCGGTGGCGGATCGGTCCGAGCGCCGGCCGCGTGCTGGTGGGCGCGCACGATGGCTGATGCGGGTGTACGGGGCGCCTGTGGTCGGGGGCGACGCCGCTGCCAGGCCTGATGGTCAATCAGATCCGGTCAGCAAGCGGTCAGCATAAGTACGAGCAGACTCTGCCTTACGAGCTCACACATGAGACTCACTCGCTCTCGGGATCGCGCGGCTGCGAGAGCGCCGGCGGGACCTTCTACGGCCCCTTTTCGCTGACTGCAGCCGACCGCCCGACGCCCGCCGAAGAGCTACCAGTGCGGCGCAGCATCTGACATCTCTGCACCCATGAGGGTCGGGCCTCGCCGGGATCGATTGGGCGCAGCCGGCCGACACCGGCTTCTTCCAGCCCGTCCTGATCGCCCGGGCGCCCTTGCACCCCTGACAGCGCTGGCACCCCTGACACCCCTGACACCGCCGGCACTGCTGGCGCTCCGCCCCGTCGTAGGTCCGTAGCCGGACACGGCGGGGTCATCTTTCGCCCGCCGATTTGCCGACCCGTGTTACTTTTTACTCATGCGAGTAAATCCTCACGGCGCAAGTGCCGCCGACGCTCCTCCGACCGGCGGCCGGAGCTTCACCACCGACGCCCGACGCGTCCAGATCGTCGCCGCCACGATCGGAACCGTCGCCGAACTCGGCTACGCCCGAGCCTCGTTCGCGCAGATCGCCAAGCGGGCAAAGCTCTCCAGCGTGCGACTGATCTCGTACCACTTCGACGACAAGGAGGACCTCTTCCAGGCCGTCGTCGACACCGTCCAGGAGCAGGTGCGGGTCTTCATGCAGCCTCGCATCCGCGCCCACCGCGAACCGGGCGCGATGCTGGCCGCCTACATCGAGGCCAACCTGGAGTTCATGGCCGACCACCCGGTCGAGATGCGCGCGCTGGTGGACGTCCTCGCCAATGCCCGCCGCGAGGACGGCACCCCGCTGGTCAGCACGGCCGGCTTCGACACCCCTGCCGCCCTGCTGGTGCAACACCTGCGGGAGGGCCAGCACAGCGGCGCCTTCCGCTCGTTCGACGCCGAGGCGATGGCCACCGCGATCCGCGCCTCGATCGACGCGGCCGCCAACCGGCTCGCCGTCGGCGGCGACTTCGACCCGCGCGCCTACGGACGCGAGCTGGTCACGCTGTTCGACCTCGCGACCAGGCACGAGGCCGCGTCATGACCGTCCATGCCGCTCCCCGCCGGACCACGGCCTTCTTACCCTTGCTGCTCGACCTCCTCCTGCCGCTCGGCCTCTACTACGGACTGCGTCTCACCGGTGTGGACCAGTGGTGGGCCCTGCTCTGGTCGGCCGCGATACCGGCGGCCACCGTCGTCGTCCGGCTGGTCCGCACCCGCCGGGTCGACTTCCTCGCCCTGCTGATCCTCAGCATGATCGGGCTCGGGCTGGTCCTCTCCGTGCTCACCGGAGACCCGCGCACCCTGCTGATCCGCGAAGCCTGGACAGGCGTGCTCGGCGGACTGATCGGCGTCTGGCTGCTCGCCTCGGTCGGCTACGGGCGCCCGGCCCTGATGGTCGTCTTCCGCTCGTTCGTCCAGCTCAAGGCCGGTGAGGACGGGCTGCGCGCCTGGGCGGGCCGCTGGGACCAGGACGCCGCCTTCCGCCGCGGCCTGCGGGTCCTCACCACGGTGTGGGGCGCGGCCAGCCTGCTCAACGCACTCGCCCAACTCGCCTTCGCCTACCTGCTGCCCGTCGACGCCGCCCCAGCGGCCATGCACGCCTGCTGGCCGGTCATCGCCGTACCGCTGTTCCTCTTCCACCTCGCGTACACCAAACGCCACGGCCTGCGGGCCTGACCGGAACGGACCCTCCCGTGACCACCACCGCCGCCGCCGACCGCTTACTGCTCTTCCCCGAACCCAACCTCGACCTCCAGACCCGCGCGGCCCTGGGCGCCACCGCCTACCGCCTCGCCGAGGCCGGCGAAGTCGTGGCCGCCGTCGACCGCATCAACCGGGCCGGCCTGTCCGGCCGGACCTACCACGAGGAGTTCCTCGCCCTCGGCCGCCGCACCGCTGCCGCCGCCGAATCCGCCCTGGGTTCCGGCCGTTCAACGACCGCCCGCGACGGCTACCTGCGCGCCGCCAAGTACCTCTCCCTGGCGCTGTTCTCCGTCCTCGGCAGCGCCCGGCCCGCCGACGAACCGGCCGTCTTCGCCGAGATGCAGGCCTGCTGGCACCGCGCCGGCGAACTCCTCGACCCGCCCGTGCGGCGGCTGCGCATCCCGTACGGGGACCTCGGACTGCCCGCCCACCTCCTCACTCCCCCGGGCCGGCCCCGGCGTCGCCCCACCCTCGTCCTGGTCAACGGCAGTGACGCCCAGAGCATCGACCTCTACGCCTTCGGAGCCTGCGCGGCGGTCGAACGCGGCTGGAACGCCCTGATCTTGGAAGGCCCCGGCCAGGGCAGCCTGCTGTTCGAGCACGGCATCCCGTTCCGTCCCGACTGGGAACACGTCATCCGCCCCGTCATCGACCACCTCCTCCGCTCGCCGCTGGTCGACCCCGACCGGATCGCCATGGCCGGCTGGAGCATGAGCGGCATCCTCGCCATCCGGGCCGCCGCCTTCGAACCCCGCCTCGCCGCCGTGGTCGCCGACCCCGGTGCCGTGGACAACTGGCTAGCCTGGCCCGATATCTGGCGCCGCCTGGCCGACGGTCCCGACCGCGAGACCGTCAACCGCCAGTGGCAGCGGACCGTCCTCCCGGACCTCGGCCCCGCCACCCCACTGCTCGCCAAGCGCGCTGAGATCTTCGGCCCCCGGTTCCTCCGCGACGCCCGCGCCGGCCGGGCACCCCAGGATCTCTGGCAACTCGCCCACACCATCCGCCGGTTCCGTTGCGACGACGTGGCCCACCTGGTGGCTTGCCCCACCCTGGTTCTCGGCTACGAGGACGAGTCCCTCATCCCCGGCCAGGACACCCTGCTCTACGACCTCCTCCGCTGTCCCAAACAGCACACCGTCCTCACCACGGCCCAGGGCGCCGGCGACCACTGCGCCCCGATGGCACCGCAGGTGCGCAACGGCATCGTGCTCGACTGGCTGGAGCACACCCTGGCTTGACGCCCTCCTACCGTGGGGCGGCCCCGATCGGGCCGCCCTGCTACGGCCGGAGTGTCCCTCAGCGCACGGCGACCCGTTCGAGGAAGTCCTGAAGCACCTGGCAGAGGATCTCGGGGTGTTCCAGGTGGACGTCGTGCCCCGCCGCCGGGACACTCATGGCCACCACCCCGGGGCGCCGTTGGAGCATGGCCTCCGTCTCGTGCGGGGGGATGATGCCCGATTGACCCAGGACGACCAGCGTCGGGCAGGCGATACTCGTCCACTCGTCCCAGAAGGAACGCCGGGCATTCTCCGTCAGCGCTTCTACCATCACGTCACGGTCGAAGCGCGGCCACCAGCCGCCGCCTCGCTCTTCCAGGCCCGCCGCCCAGCCCTCGCCGACAGCGCCGCCGCCGAAGAACTCGACGGCGGCCCGGCGCGAGGGGAACGGCGTCGGCCACGCGTCGAGCGCTGCGCCGATCTCGGCCTGCACGGTCGGGTTGGGGCCGCCTGGTCCCGCCTCGACGAGGACGAGCCCGCCCAGCAGATCGGGGTGCGCGGCGGCGGTGAGCATGGCGGTGTGGCCGCCCAGCGACTGCCCCACCAGGACCGGCCGGTGCAAGTCGAGACGTTCGATGACAACGGCGGCGTCGGCGACGTACGCGGCGCGGGAGACATCACCCGGTCGGCGCTCGCTCGCGCCGTGGCCGCGCTGGTCGACGGCGACGACCCGGTGACGGCGGCTCAGGTTCCGGGCGAGGGAGTCCCATTCGCCCGCGTGGCCGGCCAGTCCGTGCAGCAGGACGACCGGGGGTCCCGATCCGCCCCAGTCGCGGCAGGAGATGCGGACGCCCTCGCGTACCACGGTGTGCTCGGTCCAGGTCATGCCGGGTTCTCCAGGAGTTGGGCGCAATCGGCGGGATGGTGGGCTCGCGGGCACCGAACGACCTGCGCCGCCGTCGCCCGGCGCTGCCGCGCGTCGCCTCAGGAGGGACGCGTCGCCTTGCCGTCGAGCCAGAGGGTGTCGGAGTCGTCGCGGTGCGAGCCGGTCGTGCCGACGTGCTTCGCGTCGATGCGAGGGCCGTGCTTGATGACGTGCACCAGCGCCATGCCGTGGCCGCGCCCCAGGCCGTACTCATCCTTGAGCCACGCAAGGATGGTCCCCGCCTTGGTGGACGGGGCGTCGAAGTCACGCTCCTTCGCCAGCGCGATGAAGGCGCGGGGGGTCAGGCCCGTCTTGGTCTCGATGGTGTCCAGGTACGCCTGAAACGACATATTCTTCCTCTTGTCCGATGATCGGTGGCTGGAATCCGGGGCCCGCCGGGCGGGTCAGGCGGGCTGGTAGGTCAGGTCCAGCACGCCGGTGGAGAAGGTGGCCGAGGCGGTGAGCCGCAGGGGGACCCGGCCCGTGCCCTCGGGGAACAGTCGCTTGCCGGTGCCCAGCACGAGCGGGTGCACCAGGAGCCGCAGTTCGTCGAGGAGGCCCGCTTCCAGGAGGGTCCGGGTCAGCATGATGCTGCCGGAGAGGTTGATGTTCCCGCCCGGCTGCCGCTTGAGGTCCTTGAGGAAGGTGATGACGTCGCCGTCGATGACGGTGGTGTTGTTCCAGTGGGCCTCGCGCAGGGTGGTCGAGGCGACCAGCTTGCGGATGCCGTTGAGCGCGTCCGCCATCGGGCCGGTCTGCTCGGGCCAGACCGCGGCGAACGCCTCATAGGTCAGACGTCCCATCAACAGGGTGTCCGCTCCGGCCTGCATCTGGGCGAGGGCCGCGCCCATCTCCTCGTTCAGGTAAGGGAAGTGCCACTGTTCCGGCGATTCCGCCACACCGTCCAGTGACACGAACAGCCCCGCCACGATCTTTCGTCCTGCGGTCGCCATGACCAATCCCCCTCTTCGATGGCGCGGGTCGGCTCCCACAGCGCCAGTACTGGACTGTACAGTACTCATCTGAGTACTGGTCAGTCCAGTACTCTTCGAACTCATCAAGGAGGTAGACATGCAAACACCCGAGGACGGCCGCACGGCCCGCAAGCGCAAGGCGATCATGGAGGCCGCCACCGAGCTGTTCCTACGCAAGGGGTACCCGGGCACCAGCATGGACGAGATCGCCGCGACGGCCGCGGTGTCCAAGCAGACCGTGTACAAGCAGTTCAAGGACAAGGAAACGCTGTTCGGCGCCATCATCCTCAACGCCAGCAGCAAGGTCGGCCTGTTCGTCGATGCCATCGACGCACTGCGCGACACCGATGACCTCGATCAGGACCTGACCGGACTCGCCCGGCGCTACATCACCACCGTCATCCAGCCCGAAGGACTGCAACTGCGCCGGCTGCTCATCGCGGAGGCCGACCGCTTCCCCGAGGTGGCGGCCGACTACTACCGGCGCGCGCCCGAGCGGACCATCGCCGCCCTGGCGGCCTGCTTCCAGCACCTCGCGGCACGCGGGCTGCTGCGACTGGACGATCCGGTGCTCGCCGCCGGTCACTTCGCATGGCTCGTCCTGGCCACCCCCATGGACCGCGCCATGTTCTTCGGCCACGACGACAACCAGACCCCGGCCGGACTCGAACGGCTGGCCGACGAGGGTGTGCGGGTGTTCCTCGCCGCGTACTCAGCTCGCTAGGCGGTCGGGCGACGCGGTCTTCGTGGGACGGGGAGTGAGCTGGGCACGAAAGGTTGCGGCGGTACCGGCAGACAGCCGCATCACCCCAGCCCCTGCCGAGCGGGTCAGCCCTCCGGGACTTACCTGACAGTGGGGGCCACCGGCCATTCAGCCGATCGGCGTGAGCGCTTCGCGGATGCCTACCGGAGACTAGGAAGTCCTGAGGTGACGCCCGGTAGGTCGGCGGAAGTTCGAGCATCGGACCTTGATGCTCCGGAGCCCTGCCTGCCCTGTCGCCGCTCTAGCACCCCGGAAAGGTGGACATCGTGATCCTCACCGAGTTCATTGAGTTCTTGCTCTGCCATGTCCTGGAGCGTTTTCCCTTCTAGGATTCCGATCAACTCTTCAGGTGCGGCCCTGTCTGCCATAACTCGGCGCTGGCCGTGCGAGTGGCGCGGGTCAAGCGCTGCACCGGGTTCCTTCCACGTTTCCGCTCATGGCCCGCCCACGGGAGCCCCACAACGCAGGTGCCCGGCCTGCTCGTTGAGCGCAGGCCGGGCACCGGTCAGATCACTGGCTGGTCAGTGCTGGTTGTCGTTGTCCTCGTCCAGCTCACGCGGGTTGATCGACCAGATGCCGCGCCCGAAGGTAGCGGCATAGAGGCGGCCGTCCGGGCCGGTCTTGAGCTGCTGCACCGAGTTGGTGGGCAGGTTGCGGCCGAGCACCGAGAAGTCGGTCTCGCCCGGCGCGCGGTAGAAGGCGGCGAGGTCGGTGCCCAGCGCCAGCCCGCCGTTCGGCAGGATCTTGACCGAAGTCGCTGGGACGTCGGGCAGGTTGGCTGAGACGTCGGTCCAGGTGGCGCCGCCGTCGTGGGTCTCGAAGAGGTGGCCGTTGCCCGCGCCGGGGCCCTCGGTCCAGGTCCGCGAGAAGCCGTTGATCGCGACGAACACGTGCTGGGCGTCGTTCTCGTCCACGGCGAACGAGCTGATGTAGCGGTTCGGCAGGGTGCCGTCGACCGGCAGGTTCAGCTGGTGCCAGCCGGTGCCGTCGGTCTTGCCGACCGCGATGCCACGGCTGAAGCCCTGGTTGTTGCACGGGCCGCACCAGCCCGCGTACACCGTGCCGTTGACCGTCGCGACCGCCGTGGCGACGTGGCCGGCGCCCAGGTCGTACGCGCTGGTCCACTCGCTGCCGCTGCGGATCGCGTAGCCCTTGTGCTGGACCCAGACGTGCCGGCCGCCGGCGATCCAGGTGTTGGTGTCCTTCGGGTCGCTGGTGATCGGCGCGATGAAGCGGGCGGAGTTGGTGTCCTTGTCCGGCGGGGCGACCTCGAAGGAGGTGGCCTTGCTCGGGTCCTTCGTCCAGCTGCCGTCGTTCACCGCGCAGTTCTGGGTGACCCACATGTCGAGGTAGACGTACTCCTCGGCGATGTTGCAGCCGTTGTTCGGGTCGACCAGGGTGTCGCCGCCGTCGCCGCCGAAGTTGGAGCCCATCACCTTGTCGTGGGCGCGCAGGATCGACTCGCCGTTGTCCTGCAGGCCGCCGCTGACGATGACGCCCTTGCCGGAGCGGTCCGCCGGGTCCTTGCCGATGCCGACCGAGTAGTACTGCAGGGTGTCCATGGTGCCGTCGTTGAGCGGCGTCCAGTCCTTGCCGTGGCCCCAGGCGTCCAACTGCCCGTTGCCCGGGCGCTTGTAGATGCCACCGTCGTTGCCGACGTAGACGTTGACCTTGCCCTGGTAGCTGCCGAAGGCGACGGCGTGCTGGTCGGAGTGGGTGGTGGGCGAGCAGTCACCGGTCTGCTTGGCCGGGTCGATGCTCCAGCACGGGAAGCCGTTGTTCCAGTACGGCCCCACGGTGGCCCACTTGGCGCCGCCGTCGGTGGTCTCGAAGACCTCCTCCAGGCCCGCGTAGACGTGGTCCGGGTTGGCCGGGTCCACCTGGAGGGACTGGTTGTACCAGGACTGGATGCCCGGCTGGTAGCCCGGGTCCTGGAGGGCGGAGCCCGATCCCTTGAGCTTGTCCTTGTCCGCGATCAGCGTCCACGGACCTGACGGCGAACCGGACTTGGAGACGTAGATGCCCTTGAGGCCGGTGTCCGGGTTGTGCGCCATCACGTCCGGCGACTGGTCGATCGCGTAGTAGCGCGAGCCGTCCGCCGACCGCGCGAAGGTCACGTTGCCGACGTTCGCCGCGTCCGTCGGCAGGTCACCGAGCGACGAGACCCGCTGCCAACTGCCGTCCGCCGCCTTGCTGTAGAAACCGTTGTAGGTGTCGCCGCCACGCCAGCCGACCGCCAGGACCGCCTTGGACGGGTCCTTGGGGTCGATCGCGATGTCGTTGGCGATGTTCTTGTACGGCGCGCTCGGGTCGCCGGCCTTCGAACCACCCGGCAGGTACTCGGGGTTGGGCGCGAACTCCAGCGTCCACGGCCCCGACAGGTCCGTGGTCGAGTGGCTCCACACACCCCGGCTGGTCGCCGCCCACACCCTGCCGCCGCCGAAACGCAGCGCGTGGATGATCGTCGACTCCAGCTCGGCCCCACCGACCCGGTTCCCGGGCTGGAACTTGCCGTGCTTCGGGTCGGACAGCAGGTAGACGCCGGTTCCGACGTACGAGGTGGCGCCGGTGTTCGACTCGCCGGTGGCGTACCAGAGCCGCCCGCCCTCGTCCAGGTTCAGCGTGCCCGTCGACAGCGTCGGCAGCTTGTCCGCGATCGGCTCCCAGTTCCCGCCGCCCGTCCGGGAGCGGAAAACACCGCCGTTGGCGCCACCGGCGTAGACGTAACCGTCGCTGTCCGCCGCGATGCCGGTGATCCGGCCGGACACCAGCCCGGCGCCACCGGCGGAGTTGGAGTTGACGTCGCGGTAGCGCGGGTCGTCGGAGTTGTACGGCTTGTCGGTGACGTGGTCCCAGTGCCCGTCCGTGTGCGGCATGGACTGCAGCTGCGACCAGGCCGCGCCGTAGGCGCCCGGCGCGACCACGCCGGGCGCGGTGCGGGCCTCGGTGTACTGGGCGACGCCCTCGGCGGAGTTCTCCGCCTCGCCGCCGCCGTCCCCGGCCTCCGTCTCGGCCTTGGGACTGAAGGTCGAGAGGGCGCTCTTGCCCTGGACCTTCTGGGCGTGCTGCTTTCCGATGTCCGCCTGGTGCCGCACCTGCCAGGGCTGCGGTGTCGGCGGCGCGGACGGCGCGGCGAGCGCCTGGGTGGTGGTCAGTCCGACGGCGGTGAGCGTGACGGCGCTCAACAACAGCCGTCGTCGTTGCCTGGTGGGCACGAGTGCGGTCCTCCCCTGTGGCCGGCCACGCGGTCGCGCGGCCCCGGCGAAACAGGGGGTAAGCCTGGCCGGTCAGCCCGGCCTGGGGAAGGTCAACACGGTAAGAAGCGGGTAAGGGCCCTACTGTTTCGAACAGTTGGCATTCACCGAATACCCTGGGGCAGACCGCATCTGATGACCGATCACTTCCTGCGGATCCGCCGCCGGAGCCCCCGCACCGAGGCGACCGGATCGAAGACCCCCGGCCGGTCCCGGGTCAGCGGATAGCAGGCGAGCCCGATCAGCACCGCGCTCAGGTGCCCGATGCTGGTGTAGTCCCGGCTCTGGTGCGCACGCACGCCGTAGACGATGAGCACCCCGGCCAGGTAGAGGTACCGCCAGGGCCGCACGACCAGGTAGGTGAGCACCCCGATCACCCCGGCGAGCGCGTAACTGACGCCGTAGTCGAGCGTGTAGACGGCCTTCGGCGCGGCGAGGCCACGGTGGATCGCCCACCCGAGGACGCCCTCGCTGAGGTACGTCGCCCCGACGTGCGCCAGCATCGCCACCGAGATCCAGCGCAGCGTGCCGAGCCAGCGCTCGGCGGGCACGTGGAAGATGTTGTAGAGCGCGAAGTAGCTCAGCCATCCGCCACCCGCGATCCACAGCGCACTGGTCGCCAGCACCCGGACCGGCGAGACCCGAAGGTGGTGCAGGTTGGTCGAGCGCCGCTCCAGGATGCGGTCGGCGGTCGCGGTGTCGACGTGGCGGATCACCTGGGTGGTGATCAGCAGGATCGCCAGCCAGACGTAGGTACCGGGGGCGCACCGCACATAGGCCCACGCCGCACGGGCCGCACGGGCCGCGCGAGCCCACCAGCGCCGCCGGTGCGTCTGGGGCACCTCGGTGGTGCAACCGGACATCGGCGCCTCCTCGACGGTCCCTCCCCACCCTCGCCCGTCCGCACCACCGCCCGCCGCTGCGGCGACCCGTTCGGGTGATCCTGCCCGGGCCCGCACCGGCCCCCACCGGCCCTCCCCGCCCCGGCCGGCCCTCCCCGCCCCGGCCGGCCCTCCCCGCCCCGGCCGGCCTTCCACCGGCGCGGCCACCGTCCCCGACTGACGTAGGCTGGGCCTCCGGCCTCCCGCGGAGTTGCCGGTACCTGAGGAACGAGACAGCAAGGGCGCCAGGCACGATGAGGGACCGCCTCGGAACGACGAGACCGACCGACGCCGTCACCGCCCGACACCCTGCACTCGGAGCCGCCCTCCGCCTGTGGCTCACCACGGTCTACATCGTCCTGCTGACCGTCACCGCCTCCTGGCTGGCCAACCAGAGCCACACCGCGCGGGCCCGGTTCGTCCGGCACAACAGCAGCAACGTCCACCACATGGAGGTGGAGACATTGGCTTACGCATGCTGCTGCCTGTAGAGATGCAGATCCCCCGCCACGCCCCCGGCCCTCAGCACCAGCTGAGGGCATTTCTGTATGCACGGGCCAGTCGGGACATCAAGGGCCGAGGCAGCAGCACCGCCGCCCAGATGACCGAGAACCGGCGCGAAGCTGACGACCGCGGGTGGTTGATCGTCGACGAGTTCATCGACGACAACCGATCGGCGAGCCGTTACGCCAAGAAGAAGCGCGCTCGATTCGCCGACATGGTCGACCGCGTACGGGCGGGCGAGGCTGACGTCATCATCACGTGGGAGAGCAGCCGCCTCCAGCGCGATCTGGAGGTAAACATCGGCACCGAGGACGACGCCGAGCAGTGGGCCGAGGGGCACAAGGCCACCGCCGAGGCCCGGCCGTGACCACGCGGCCGGCCGCAACCAGCGACGCCGAGGCGTTCATCGAGTGGTGGCTCGCCGCCAGCGACGAGGAGCGCCAGCAGTTCGTCGAGGACAGCACACCCCTACCGCAGCCGACCGTCCGGCCGCGCATCCGCAACGTGATCCGCGACCTCGCCGACTACCAGCCCAGGAGCGCCAGATGAACGACGACGAAAACAGCGTCCAGCCCGTCGACATCTCGGCGCGAACCAATGAGGACGGCATCCTGCACGTCACGCTCAGGTGGGGTGGGCGCACCTACCAGGTGCGCGGCCGGGCCGAAGCAAAGATCGAAGAGACGACGTGGCCAGGCGTCCCGGCACAGTGTCGCTTCGACCTGAGCATCACGGATGCGGCGGTCATTGTCACCAGGCACCCGCAGGACCCCGCAGCCTACGAATCGGCGCGCGCCTTCGCGGAGCTGATCGCGGCCCACAGCAAGGCTCCCCGCCGATGAGCGACGTGGTGGCCTGGCTGCGGGAGGAGTTGGACCGCATCGAACAGACCGCGCAGGCGGCTGCCCTGGCGGACGGTCCGGTGTGGACGCACAACCTGGGCGACCGCTGGCTCGTCGAGGGCATGGACGGGCCGGTGATCTACGACGAGGGATCGCCGACGGACGAGCAGGCACAGCACATCGCGCTGTGGGATCCGCAGGCGGTGTTGCGCCGGGTGACGGCGGACCGGCAACTGCTCGACGACCTGCTCTCGGAGCGACACACGGTCGTTGAGGACTGCTGGTACACGTGCCCCGCTGCGACCGAAGAGCACGACGGTGGCGATTGCTGCGACGACGACCGCCGCGGCGGTGCGTGCAACTGTGGCCGGGACGCGCGAGTGGAGCGTCGGGTGCGGTTGCTCGCCGAGGGCTACGGCTGGGGCCGGCATCACCCTGGGGCGTGCTGCCAGTCGTGCTGGGAGGAGGCGGAGGATGGAGCGGGCGTGATGGTGGATGGCTGGTGTTGCTGCCGGGACGGGAGGGAGAACCGGTGAGCCGCGAACTCCGCCACGTCGAGGTGACCATCACCGTCCTCGACTGCGAACATCTCCCCGAGAAAAACGGTCAGCAGATGTACGCCGACGACGTTGTCGACGAGATCCGAGACGTCCTGGCCGCCGCGCTCGCCACCTGGTACCAGCAGCGCGGACACCAACTCCTCGACTACGAACCCGACATCCTGTAGGCGCCCCCAGCCGCGCTACCTCCGAGCCCGCCGCACAGTAGCCCGTCGACCCCGATCTGCGAGAGAATGCCACCGTGGACGAATCCCTCCCCGAGGTTGGCGAACCGCCAATCACCACCAGCGTCGTTCCCGCAGGATTCGTCCGGCTGGAAGGCGCCCTCGACCAGACCGAGATGAGACACGGCACGCTGGTCCGGCACATCCACCCCGTTGTGGCCCGCCGCCTCGCGATCCAACTGCTGAAGGCCGCCGAACAGGCCGACCTAACGACCCGCACGACGTCGACCCCCTCCAACGGCCGCGCAACCAGTAGCCAACCCGCCCATCCCGAGTGCTACCCGGGCCGGCCAGTCCCGCGAGAGGATGAGCACATGACGGGCCAGGATTCCCGAGACGACGTCGTCAGGCCCGCTGCAGTACGCAAGGCGGGTCTGCCCGAGAGCGAACCTGAGCGGTTCCTTGCCAGCGCACGCATACACGGATTCTCCGCCGAGCAGGCAGAGCAGATCCTGGCCGCAGCCTCGACCAGGACGACACGATCGCCGGGCCGCGACCTGTACACGATTGCGTACCAAATGCTGAGCATGGCCTTCCCCTCGTAGCGTGGAGTCGTGACCAGAGGGGAAGTTGAGGGTCATGACGCGGAAGAGGCGCTCGTAGTGCAGTGGGCAGGGTCGCACCAGGTGGGGTGGAGGGTCGCGCTCATGAAGCCCAGGCTAATCGAATCTGTGTTCGAGCAGTGCTCCCAGGTCCCCTTGCAGGAGCCCTTGACTCCGCATGACCGCGCACCGATCCTGGCCACCCCGCCAGGAAGGGTGCACATGACTGTCGAAGTGATCACCAAAGGTGACCTGCCACCCTGCCCCCGCTGCGACCGCACAGTCGCCCTGGTCACCCGCTTCACGCTTCCCGACGGCATCGTCGATCTGCACCTGTGCTGGACCTGCGACACCGGGCCAACCGCGGGTGGCCGCCTGCTCGCCGCCATGGACCTCCCCGGCGAGATCCGGCCCGCAGACCTGTTCAAGGAATTCACCCTGGCGTGGATGCACGAAGGGCTCGCCGCGCAGGGCTGGCAGTACATCCCCCGCAACGATCTGCCGGACTGACCACCAACCTCTGTCAGCAGCCTCTGCGATGCTGCGCCCATGAACTCCGCCGACATCGGCAGCGGTGGCCCCGGCCCCTGCCGCGACTGCGACCAGCACTCCCCCGACCGTTGGCCCGGCGACCGCTGCCGTCCCTGCTGGGAGAAAGTGCTCGCCGAACGCCGGGCCCGTATCGGCTTCGGCCCGACCGCCCTGTATCGGCTATACGATCGCGGCGGCGAGCTTCTGTACATCGGGATCACGACACACCCGGTGCCCCGCTTCCGGGAGCACGCCGCCGAGATGCCGTGGTGGCCCGAGGTCGACGAGGACGCGACGGCGGTGGAGTGGCTGGACTGTGGCTTGAGCTATGCGGCCGAGGCCGAGGCCGCTGCCATCCGGGACGAGTTGCCGCTGTACAACTAGAGCAGCCTGCCTGAAGAGTGGGACGGTCGGCGGTGGAATCTGCGGATTCCACTGGTGCCGCCGCAGTCGTGGACGCTGGACTTCGAGACGGTGGCGGACTATCGGCGGGCGTGGTTCGAGTGGCGGGCGCAGCTGCGGGAGCAGCGAGGGTGACTGCGGGCGAGCAGGGGAGTTCGGTTGTTGCGGCAGACCTGGCAGCGGTCGTCTGTGACAGATGGGCCCCCTGGCCTGGACTGACAATTCAGTGACCGTTTGTCACTTCCCGGTGGCACACTGCCGGGCATGACGACGAACACCTACCGCAGCACACGCACAAACGTCCCTGGAGCCAGCGCCCGCCATCAGGCCGCCCAACTGCGCAAGGACAAGGCCAAGTGGGACGTGGCGCCGCGGCAGAAGCCTTCCACCGAGCTTGTCCCTCGTCGTCCGAGCGTTCGACAGTCCGCTGGTTTTGCCGTAATCGGCGGACTGGCTGGGCTCTACGTCAACGGCTTCGTGGCGTTGGTCTCGGCGGTCGCGGTGTTCGTTGTCGTCAAGAGTTTGGTGGTGGGCCACACGTCGCGGCGGAAGCCGGCACCGCCGCCGAGGATGGGGCAACGCAGCTGGGTTCCTCCGACGCAGAAAGACCTCAGCACGGCGGACAATTACGAGCTCGGAGCCGAGGGCGAGGAGGAGACCGGCCGGATCCTCTCCGTACTGGAGCGCGAGGGCTGGACGATTCTCCATGACCGGCGTATCGAGAACTCGACGGCCAACCTTGATCACATTGCGGTCGGCCCCAGGGGTCAGGTCGTGGTGATCGACTCGAAGAAGCGCCGGCCGGTTGCCGGGGCGGTCCTGCGGCTCTCGCGAGACGGCAATGGGCTTCGCTATGGCGACTTCGACTGGTCGGGGATCGTGTCCGCGGTCCAGGCCGAAGTGCGTCTGGCGCAGGGCGAGATGCTCGTGGAGCCGACGGCCATGGTTGTGGTTCACGGGGTCGAGTTCGGCTCGATGCGCGTGATGCGATGCGGCGGGGTTCTTGTGGTGCATCCGGACAAGCTTGTTGAGCGACTCAGGATGGAGCCCAAGGTCACTGACAAGTCGTGGATTGCAGGTCATCTGGACCGCACGTTCCCGCCCTACCTGGACTGAAGATGTGAGACCGGACATCTGGACTCCCGGGTTCCGCAGGCGTAGGTTCCTCGCCACGAGGGGTCGTCAACCCGGGCACACGCCCCCGCCCGGGCCCCTGTCGGCGACGGGTGAAAACTGACCGCTGATCGGCGGATCAAAGGGGACCCACTTCGCGATCTTCCAATCATCCTGATCTTCATCGAGGGTCAG
>NZ_JBIWPN010000098.1:0-14712 GCF_044768305.1 Kitasatospora sp. NPDC101155
CTACCTCACGCCACTCGAGATTCGGCGGCGGCACCGGCAAGGTCACACCCTCGCGGCGTAGACAGAGAGTGTCCAACCGCAGGGTGGAACTTCACATCGTCCGTGGTCAGGTCGGCCAGCTCGATGCCGGCGGCCTTCCTGAGCACGTTGGTCGCGACTGCGTCGGCGAACTGCTCGGTGCGGCTGGTCAGGATCAGCGGCAGGGATATCGCGTTGAGTTCGGCCATGGCGGCCCGGTGAAGCCCCGTGGCGATCTCGTCGAAGCCGTCGAGCACCGGCAGGATCCAGCCGGCGTCGACCAAAGCGGCTGCCAGGGTCGAGCAGCCGGGAGCACGTGCGGCAAGGTTCGGATAGTCGCGCAGCAACCGGCCGATGAGCCAGTCGCGCAGCCCGGTCACGGTCGGGTCCCACGATCCGACGCTGAAGACGACCGGAACGGGATCGCCGCTGGAACGCGCTGCCAGGTAGTCGAGGACGAACCGCAGCATCAGAACGGTCTTGCCGGAACCCGCTCGGCCGAGCACCACAAGCCGCCCGGACCCAATGCGCCGGTACACGTCCGTGACCTGGGCCAGCTCGCCGTCCAGCGGCAGCGGAGCCGACGTGCTCCCGGGAGCAGCACCACTGATATTGCCCCAGTGGTCCAACAGCCCCTCGGGCGCCGAACGCCACCGCACGGGCAACGGGAACGGGTCATGGATCCGGCGCTGCTCCTCCTCACGCATCCAACGGCTGTGCACATCGTGTGCCAACGACTGGGCAACGTCGGCCAGGGCACCTCGGGGCGCCAGCACGCCGAACGCGACCGGGCCGGGCACCGGCTCGTTCAACGGAGCGCGCACTTCGGAGGCATCCTCCGTGGTGGTACGCCCAGCAGCGGAGGCCGTGCCGCGGTACGCGGCCAATAGGTCCTGCAAGACGTCGTCGCGACCTTGCCCCAAGGCATCAGCCAGAGCGTAGGCGACCTGCTTCACCGTTCCCATCCGGGCGTCAGTGGGCTTACCGGTCTCCAACCGGTGCAGGGTCCGCACCCCCAGCCGGGCCATTGAGGCCAACTGTTCCTGCGTCAGCTTCGCCTCAAGCCGCAACTCACGAAGCAGGGGACCGAACTGGCTGCTCATTTCGACGTACTCGCTCCTGTCACGGATCTTCCCTTCATGGCAGATGATCACTCTACTGAGGCCGCATCACCGTGCCCGGCTGCCCGGCCATTTCTGGCCGGTCCAATGGCCTGGTGCTCTGACCAGCCAGAACACCAGCATGGTCACCCGGGTCCCCTGGTTCTCCGCTGTGCCTGGAACAGGCTCGGCTCCGCCAAGCCCCGCTCCGGCTCCTCGACGCACCGATGAATTTGGCCTCTAGGGCAGCGGCCGGGCCGGCAGCCACCACTGGTGACAGCGCGCGCCGTCACCCCACTCACAAAGGAAAACAACGATGCGATTCGTACGGAAGATCGCGACGGCCGGAGCCACCCTCGCGGCTGCCGGAACCATGCTGGTCACAGCGGTTCCCGGCGCCCACGCCTCCACGACTGCGCCTTCCCTCAGCATGGGCTCCACCGGTCGGGGTGTTCAGTGCGTCCAGGCGGCGATCAACTCCTGGGACGGTGCGGGCCTTGACCAGGACGGTATCTTCGGCCCGGCCACCGACGCGGCGGTGCGCCAGTTCCAGGCCGAGAGGGGCCTGGTGGTGGACGGCATTGTCGGCCCGAAGACCGGCGATCTGATCTGGCAGCAAGACCGTGGCAACGGCGCCGACTACTGCTACCAGTACCTGCCCACAAGCTCCTGACGGTCGGCTCTGACACGTCCGGCAAACCTTGCCGGAGAGCGTGTCCGCCGCGGTTCGCGGCGCCGACGTGCGGCGACATTTGCGGTGCAGCTCACTGGCCAAGCCTTCGTCGACACGGTGTCTTCGCTCGGAAACAAGCTGCCAGTCCCAACAGCGGCCCGGCCGACGTCCGCTGTTACTTACGACTGCGAAACCACAGTAAGGACACACAACGATGCACCCCATTCGGAAGATCACAACGATCAGTGCCAGCCTCGCGGCCGCCGGGATCCTGCTGGTGACGGCGGTGCCGAGCGCCCAGGCTGCCACCGGTCAGCCTTCCCTTCGCCAGGGCAGCAGCGGCCTGGGGGTCGCCTGCATCCAGTGGGAGGAAAACAAGTTCTTCGACGACCCGCGCACGGCTATCGCGGTGGACGGTGACTTCGGGCCCGCTACCTACAACTTGACGCACAGTTACCAGAGCGCGATGCAACTGCAGGCGGACGGCATCGTGGGCCCCAGGACCGGTGGTGCGATCGCCTCCGGCATCCAGGTGACTCTCAACACGTACCCAGGGGCTAACTACCAGTTCTGGCAGGGTTACTGGCTCAGCGACTGCTATGGCGCCTTGCCGACCAACTGGTGACTTCGCCCACAGTCCCGCCCGCCGATCACCAAATGGGTCTTCGACGTGACGCCACGCGCAGCGACGGCCCGGCACACGTACTGCGCGACCGCACCTTCACACCGATGCCGCATCAATCCTCGAACAACAAGCAGGAGAACACTATGCACCTGATCCGGAAGATCACGACAACCGGCGCCACCCTCGTGGCCGCAGGGGCCATGCTGGTCACAGCGGTTCCCAGCGCCCACGCCGCCACCGGCCTGCCCTCTCTGCAGCGGGGCAGCGGCGGCCTGGGCGTCGCCTGCGCACAGTGGGCCGAGAACGTCTATCTCCAGCCGAAGACCCCCCTCGACGTGGACGGCGACTTCGGGCCCGCCACCTACAACGCAACCGTCCAGTACCAGCACGAAAACGAGCTCGCCCAGGACGGCATCATCGGCCCCCACACCGGCGACTCGATCATGTCGCTCATCAACATCAGCGGCAACACTCAGATCTGGAACGGCCACTGGCTGAGCGAGTGCTACGGCGCCGTCCCCACCAGCAACTGAACCATGCGCGGTCGACCGGCTACGGGCGCGAATGATGCGTCCGAGCGCAGCTTTGGTCGTTATTGACGATACGTTAATTACTGAGATTTGACGAGGTGGCGTCGGGGGCGTTCGCTTACTCGTCGCCGAGGTCCGGCCGAAGCTCGAAGAGCCTGCTGCACCGCGGGTAAGAGATCGGCCACTCGGCGGCGTCCTTGAAGGTGCACGCGCCCGGGTCCGTGTCCGGCTGCCGCCGTGCCCGTTGCAACTCGGGGGAGATCGCCCAGGCATCCGCAACCGGGGGCTTACATGCCCCCGGCTTGTCGGGGTTGATCGCGATACGGATCGTCTGGATCTGCCCGTCGAGCACGCCGAGCGCCAGGGGGTGAAGCCCCCTGTCCTCCCTTGCGAATCATCATGAATCTGGAGAGCCTTCTGTGAGTACCCTCCTTCCCACCCGGCGCCGGTTGTCGCTGGCCCTGGCCCTGGCGTCGGTGCTGACGGGCGTCGGCGCGTACACCGCCTCGGCCGCATCCGCCGCGGCCGCGCCGAGCCCGATTCCCCTCACCTCCTCGGCCTGCCCGGCCAATCTGCAGCAGGGTGAGTCCGACGGCTGCGTCACCCAGCTCCAGCTGGAGCTGAACCTGACCGGTGCGCAGATCACCGTGGATGGACAGTTCGGGTCGGCCACCGACACGGCCGTGCGCAGCTTCCAGGCCGCGCACGCCCTGAGTGTCGACGGCATCGTCGGGCCGGCCACCAAGTCGGCGCTCGACGCGGCGGCGGCCGCCGCCTCCGGCACCGTGGACCTGCGCACCCAGTGCGGCGACCTCCAGACCGGCGCCAGCGGTGCGTGCGTCTCGACCCTGCAGACGATGCTCAACACCTTCAACGCGGGCCGCCTCACCGTGGACGGGCAGTTCGGCCCGGCCACCGACACGGCCGTGCGCAACTTCCAGGCCTCTCACGCCCTGACCATCGACGGCATCGCCGGCACGGCCGTCAAGAACGCCCTCTACACCAGCACCCCCACCCCGCTGCCCAGCGGCGCCGTCGACCCCACCAAGGTCCTGAACGCGGCGAAGTCCTACCTGGGCGTCAAGTACGTATGGGGCGGCGGCCACTCGCTGCGCGGCGAGGGCCCCGGCCCTTCCCTTGGCACCTGCGACCAATACACCGGGCCCCAGCCCTGCGCGGCCAACACCACCACAGGCCTGGACTGTTCGGGCCTGGTGCGCGCGGCCTTCTGGTTCGGCGCCGGCATCGACCTCGCCAACGGCGGCGACACCACCAAGCAGACCCTGGACAGCCACCTCACCCCCATCACCGAGTCCCAGCGCCGCCCCGGCGACGTCGAGTACTTCGGCACGGACGCCCACAACACCGTGCACGTCGTCCTCTACGCCGGCACCGACCCCACCACCGGCGCCGACATGATGTACGAGGCGAAGGAAACAAACACCAACGTCCACTACGTGACCCTGAAAACCGGCGGCTACTGGTACCACGTCTCGGCCTGACCGCCCGGTGCCGCGCGGGTGACCGCTGCCGTCACCCGCGCGGCACCCGACACCACTCGCCCAGAGCAGCTTTCCGCTCCAGCACGCTGCCACCGTCGGCGTCATGGAGCGGTGGTTCGGTTTCGCCGGGCGCCCGCGCCCTGCATACGTTCTTCAAATTGCGCGTCAGCGGTACTGAGGGGGACATCGTGAGACCTGAGTTCGTCACGGTCCTGGGCACCGGATCCGTGGCGCGCAGCGTCGCCGACCGCCTGGCTGACGCCGGCTTCACGCTCAGCACCCCGCCGACCGGCGGGACCCACGTGCTCGTGACGGCGTTCGCCATTGCGGAGCCGAGCCCGCACATCTTCGAGGAGAGCCGCCGCGTCATCGCCGCGATGGCGTCCGGTAGCTGGTGGCTCGACATGACCTACCACCCGCTACGGACCGACGACCTGTGGGTCCTACCGGAGGATCTCGCCCGGGTGACACGGGTGCGCGTGCCGGTCACCGACGTGCGCGGCGTGCTGGTGGCCAGCCCGCCTGTCACCCTGGACCCGCGCAGCCGACAAATCTGCGACGCCATCCTGAGGGTCGCCGACCTCGTCCTGCCCACCCAGACCCCCGAGTTCCCGATCGCCTCGCTCGACCTCGGCCTCGCCGAGCCGCCCGCACCGGCACACCACCAGCGACCGGTCGGGCATAAGCCGCCGGCTGCCGAGCAGGCTCGGGCACCCGCTCCTTGCGGCGCCGCTCCTGACCCGTTCTCACCCGCGAGGCGCGGCCGGGCGCTGCCCCGCGGTGGGGAGCTTCGTCCCCGGGGGCAGTGAGTCCGCCCGCGCGGCTGCCAGCTCCTGGTCCTCCTCGATGCCGATCGCCGCAAGCAGGTCCCGTTGATCCTGCTCCAGGCCCGGCCAGCCTGCCCGCTGCGCCCGCACCCAGCGGCCGAGTTGCTCGCCCTCGAACACCGTGTCTGCGGGCAGCTGCGCCCAGTCGACCCGCCCGTCGCAGGCCAGCCACCACTGCCGGGCCGTGGCGTAGGCGCGCTGCCAGGTGATCGGCCAGACCGGGCACCACCACGGGTCGATCTCCTCCAACGCCCGGTGCCGCTCCGGGGCCAGCGCGCCCGGCTGGCCGGCCGACACCTGCGCGGCTGCCCGCAGCTCCGACAGCCACGTCCCGATGGCGTAACCCCCTACCGAGGCCCGCGCGGGCGCCGCCAGCGACCCGCCGTGCCCCTTCGCCCAGACCCGCGCCCAGTCGAGTCCGGCTGCGAATCTGCGGTTTGTTGTCACTGGGGGAGCAGCTGGTGTCACCAGTTCCTTGCTACGGCGGTACGGGGTAGGTAGGGGAGGACCAGGTGTCATCGAGGTGCGGATGTGTGGTGACACCAAAAGACGTTGTCCGGTGACATCCTGATGCAGTTCCCCATGGAATCGGCCGGCTTGGTGCCGGGGCGGTGTTGTGCGCGCTCAGGCGCGACAGCGGCGACGGTTCGGCCCCCGGTGCGCCCTGGTCAGCGGGCCGGGCCGATGTCCATGGGCAGTGCGGCCACCACGAGGGCAACGGCTTCCTCGGGGCTCGCGGTATGTGCGACGACGTCCCCCTTGTCTCGTACGACATATCGCCCGTCAGGGTGTGGATCGATCGAATACCCGACCCGGGCATACGGGAAATGGGCGCGTGTGGAGAACCAGAGCATGAAGTGGCTGGTGACCGGTGTCAGCCGACGCAGTTCCGGCCGGGCGTAAGCCGCCTCCAGGAGCGCGAGGTTGCGGGGGCTGCGGTCCCATGGCGACAGGCGGAGGGAGTCGAGCTTGTGACACCAGGCCAGTTCGACCGGGTCGAGCGGCTCGCGCTCGTGGGCGACGGCCCAGTCCCCGAACCGGATGAACGGGGCGACGTCCCGGGTCTGTTCGAGGCCCGCACCGCCCATCCAGGCGGCCGCGGCCCTGACCACGGCGATCAGCTCCGCAGTCACTCCGGTCGCGAGCCAAGCGCCTTGCTTATGGCAGCGCACCCAGTAGCCGCGCTCATCGCGCAGGACGAGCACGACCACGCGCCGGCCGTCGTTGCTGAACTCCGCCTTACGCTCCCACTTGTCCCCTGGCATGGGGAGGGAGAGGTCGAGCTGGGCGGCTGTGCGGCACAAGGTGTCCGCGAGGCTGCCGTCGGTCTCCGGTGGGAGGCGGCGCACGGGGTCGGGGGCAAGGTTCGCCGAGGAGGAGGTCATGGCCCCAGTCTGCCGGTGAACAGCCATGCCGACTCGGGAGTCGAGTACTTGAGAGGCGACCTGCCCGATCAAGCGCCCGCTGCCTTGTCCGCGGCAGCCGGAAGGTCCATGCCGCCCGTCCCGGGTGAATGAGCAGACCTGGGTCGGCCTAGTTCAGCTCCTCCCTGCCAACCCGTAGGCACTGCCCGCTGCCGCGCCCGCACTTGTACCGCACGCTCCGCCCTGGTGTCAGCGGAATGCCGATTGCGGTGTCAGGCCTGCGCAGACTCCGGCTTCCTGGATCCAGGACACCCGCGTGCAGGGGCACGGACACCCCGTGACCGGGGGAGTGGAGGTGGCGCTCGTGCCGGAGGAGGACGGGCCCGCGAGTACGGGGCCGGTGGTGCCGGTGGCTCTCGCGCGGCAGCAGGCGGTGGACCAACTGCTGGCTCTGGAGGCACGGGGAGAGCTGACAACAAGCCATGTGCGGCTGGTTGCGGACGCGGTGGGGGTGTCGCTGCGCACGGTGTGGCGTTGGCTGGCCGCGGCTCGTGCCGAGGGAAGGACCGGCGCGAGGCAGCGGGAGCGTTTCACGGTCACTCCGCAGCTGCACGCCCGGCTGGTCCTGTGGTGCGGGAACGCGGCCGCGGTCCACCGTGAACTGCTCGCCGAGGCCTGCGCCGTGGGCGGAGCCGACGACACCAACGACGTGGGCGACCAAGACCACGAGGGTGCACCCTCTCCTGCGGCGGTACCTTCGCTGGCGACGCTGCACCGGGCGATCCGCCGGGACCTCAACCCGGGCCAGCGCGCGGCATTGGTCGGCGGGGAGCGGGCCCGGCGCCGTCACGACGTCCATCTGCGCCGGCCCCGACAGTGGCGCAACGCATGCTGGGAAGGCGACCACAAACACGTCCCCGTCGAGGTCGACCTGCACGGCGAGCTCGTGTGTCCGTGGGTGACCTGGTTCATCGACTGCGCCCACGACGTCGTCACCGGCGTCGCGATCACCCCGCACACCCCGTCCCGAGACGCGATCCTGGCGGCGCTGCGCACCGCGATCGCCCGCGACGAACCCGACGGCCCCTACGGGCCGATCGGCGGCCTGCCAGCCCTGGTGCGGATCGACCGCGGGAAGGACTTCCTCTCCCGCACCGTCAGCGCCGCTCTCGGCGCCTTCGCCGTCCCAGTGCACGACTTGCCCGCTTACACCCCGCACCTGAAAGGCACGGTGGAGAACCTCAATCTGTGCGCGGAGCGGATGTTCTTCGCCTCGCTGCCCCGCTACACCCACGCCCCCACCGCCTCCGTCCGCCGCCGCGACCAGGCAAAGGACGACACCGCGCCGCTGACCTTCACCGCGTTCGTTCAACTGCTGCTGGACTGGGTGCGCTGGTGGAACATCGAGCACACCTCACCAGCCCTGGCCGGCCGCACCCCCCTGCAGGCGTGGCTGGAGGACCCCACACCGATCGAGGACCCGAAACCCGGGCAGCTGTGGGCGTTCACGCTGGAGGACGACGGCACCGCCCGCACGCTCACCACCAGCGGCGTGTACTGGCGGGGCCGGTACTACGTCGGCGAGTGGATGCAGGGCCTGGCCGACGACGGGATCAAGGTCCGCATCCGGTATCTGCCCCACCACACCCACGAGATCGAGGTCGTCGACGCGATCACCGGAGCCCACCTGGGCGCCGCCCACCTTGCCGACGCCGCCTCCGACGAGCAACGGGCCGCCGTGCGCCGCACCAGATCGGCCGAACAGCGACGACTGAGGAAGGCCCTGACCGCCGCCGAGAAGCTCCGCACCGAACGGTTCGCGGCCGTTACCACCGCCCGAACCCCCCAGCCACTCCAGGCACTCACAGCGGCGGAAGCAGAGGACGAACTGGCGGCGGCCGACGGCCGGGACCTACGGGCGCTGGCCCTGCCCGGACTCATCCCCCACACCCCGCTCCCGGACGGCTGGGTCATGCCCCGGCCCACCAGCCAGACCCGCCGAAACCCATCCGACCAACACCCCCCACAACCCGCCGAAACCGACCCACCACGGTGACCGGGCCGGACACAGGCCCACCACCAAGACCACTTCCACACCCACAGGCCCCGGCACCCAGGCAGGAGAACCATGACCACCGCGCCCGCCGTACGCCCCGGCATGCTGCCCCCCGAGCGCGCCGACCACTACCTCAACCTCGCCGGCGCCCGCGTCGTCGCCACCGAAGCACTGCGCACCACCCAGGACAACATCGCCGCCACCCTCGACGCCCGCGCGATGATGGTCCTCTCCGGCGCCGCCGGCAACGGCAAGTCCTTCTCCGTCAACGCCGCACTGCGCCACCTCGCACCCCGCAACACCTACCGCGTCGCCTTCCGCGCCCGCCCCACCCCACGCGACATCCGCCACGAACTCTTCCGCGCCCTCGCCCTCCCCGGTGAACCACCGCTGCGGCCCATCGAGTTCGACACCGTCCTCAAAGACGCCCTCACCCGCTCCTTCCACGTCCTGGTCTGCGACGAAGCCCAATGGCTGTCCCGCGAATGGTGTGGGATGCGGGGTTGTTTCGCCGGTGGCGTTGCGTTTCCTTCGGTGGCTCGTTAACCCGTGCGGCGGTGCCGATGGTTTTCAGGTGCTGCCTGAACGCGCGTCTTGGGAAATGAGGGGCCGGGAACTGATGGCGGGGCGGCATCTGTGTCTGATCAGCGGCGGCGGCACGCAACCGGGCCCAGACCCTGCAACCAGCCCGGATCCGTGGGCGTTCCAGGACGCGTGCGCACAAGCGTTCCAGGCGACGTGGGTGGTACGCGGGTTCGCCCCCACCACGATCCGCGGCTACGCTTCGCTCCTCGCGCGGGTGCTGGCCCGTTTCGACCGGCCGGTGTGGGAGATCGGTCCCGAAGAGGTCGATGTGATGGTCCGGGACCTGGTGGCCCAGGGGCGGGCCCCGGGGACCCGCCGGCTGTACGTGCAAGCGCTGCGTTCGTTCCTGGAGTTCCTGCGCGAGCGCCATGAGACGGAGATCTATACCCGGTTCGGTGTCCGCCCGGGCAATCCGGTGGACCGCTACAACCGGGTCCGCCACACCGGCGACGACTCGCCTCGGGTGCCAGTCCCGCCCACGGTCGAGCGTGTGGCCGCGTTCTTCGCCTTCGCCCGTGACCAGGTCGCCACCGCCGAGGACTACCGCGCCGCGGCCAGGGACTACGCGGTGCTGCGCACCCTGTACCACTCGGGGGTGCGGGTCAGTGAGCTGGTCCGGCTGGACCGGTGCGACGTCCACGTCGCGCAGGGTGCTTCGGGCCGGTTGCACGTGCGGTTCGGCAAGGCCGCGAACGCCTCCGGGCCCCGGCCGCGTTTCACGCCGATGCTGGACGGTCTGGACCGGGTCCTCGCCTGGTACCTGGCGGACGTGCGCCCTCTGTTTCCCGGCACCACGACGCTCTTCTCAGACCCCGACGGCGCCCCGCTGAAGCCGGAGACCGTGCGCGACCGCCTGGCCCGGCTCCTGGACCTGGAAGCCGGGCCGGCCTCGGAGCGGTTCGCCCCGCACGCGCTGCGCCGGGCCTGCGCGACTCACAACTACGAGCGGGGGATGGACCTGGTGGCCGTGCAGCACCTCCTCGGTCACCGGCACATCGCCTCCACCATGGCCTACGTCAAACCCTCGGCCCGCTTCGTCGAGGACGCCTGGCAACGCGCCACCGCCACCGCCCTCACCGCGCTGGCCAGCTGACCGGAGCGAGGAATCCGATGACCGACACACGCACGACGTCCTCGCCCCCATCGACGGTCCCGGCCCCTGAGGCAGGGCCGGTGGTGGAGTGGAGGCTGCGGATGACGGCGGCCGAGCGAGGGGTGTGGACCGCCGCCCACCTGCGCCGCCTGCTGGCCGAACGCGCCCGCCTCGACCTGTCCCCGGCCTCGGTGTCCGTCCTGTTCACGAAGCAGCCGTCCCAGCTGAAGCTGACCACCCTCGCCGCTGTGTGCATCGCACTGGACTGCACCCCGGCCGACCTCCTCACTTTCCAACACCCCGGCACCGAGACGGGCTCCGCACTGTCGGATCCGGCACCAGCCGTGATGCCGCCGGCCGACAGGCCGGTCCTCGGCCAGGCCGCCCAGCCCACCGGCCCGTTGCGGCGCTCACTGCCACCGTTGTGAACCACGACCGGCCCCCCACACCCGTACGTTCGCTGTTCCTGCGCCCAACCCGCCTGCAGCCGCCGGTCGTCGGCAACTCGCCCGACCGAACCCGGCAGAAGAGGTAAGAAACCCCCGATGGCGACCGGTACCCCGAGTGCCGTGCAGGGCCGCTGCCCGGGCTGCAGCCTTCAGCGTCGGCTGCGCCCCGACACGTCTCGCTGCGCCTGGTGCTCACGCTCGTGTCCCGGCTGCGGGGAAACCCGGAGCGCCACCGCCGATCAGTGCGCGGCCTGTGAACGCCGTGCGGCCGGCCGCCCCGCGTGCGGTCCCTGCGCGCGCTGCGGCCGCCGCCGGATCCTGGACGCCGCCACCCAGCACTGCCGCCCCTGCCACACCCGCAACCCTGACACCACCCTGCCACCGCCGACCTGCGAGGCCTGCGGCCGACCCGGTCAGTGGATCAAGGGCCTGTGCAAGTCCTGCTACCAGCGCTCGGCCCGGACCGTGACCGCCCGCGCCCATGGCTGGGCCCGCCGCCTCACCGACGTCCCACTGTGGTGGCAGGACCTTGCCCACCACCTCGCCACCCACCGAAATCCCGTGTACGCCGGCGACGTCATCGCCCGCACCGCCCGACTTCTCCACCACGCCCCCGCCCCTACCCCGGCCGCGCTCCTCAGCCGCGCACACGACCACGACCCCCAAATCGCCCAAGCCCTCACCGACTTCTTCACCACCCACGGCCACCTCCCACCCACCCCCGAAACCGACACCGAGGACCTGCACGCCGCTGCCCGCCGCCAGCGCCGCCTCGACGCCACCCCCGACCCGCTGCGCCCTGCAGCCCAGGCCTTCGCCGACCACCTCCTGGCCCAGCGTGCCCACGCCACCAAGCACGGCCTGCGCCCCAAGCAACTACGGACCGCCGAGGTGCGCCTGACCACCGTCCGCGACCTCGCCCTGCATCTGCACGGCCAGGGCACCAGCACCTGGTCGAGCGTCAGCACCCACGACGTGGAAGCGTTCCTGGCCCGCAATCCGCGCCGCCGTGCCGCGCACCTGGCCGGCCTGCGCCAGTTCTTCGCCCACGCCCACCGCACCGGCCTGGTCCTCCACGACCCCACCGCACCGCTGGACGCCCCGCAGCACCGAGGGTTCCGCGGCCCCACCCTCACCCTCGACCACCAGCGCGCCCTCTACCAGCGCTGGACCCGCAACCCCGACACCCACCCCCACGAGGCCTTCATCGGCCTGGCCGCCCTGCTGCACGCGGCCACCACCACCGAGCTGCGCCACCTCACCGACGACGCCGTCGACCCCGACCGCCGGACCCTGCACTTCCCCGGCCGACCACACCCCACCCCGCTGGACAGCGCGACCTGGACAGCACTCCGGCACTGTCTGGACCACAGAGCCGAGACGGCGACGACGAACCCCCACATCCTGACCACCCGCCGAACCACCACCACCCACGCACCCGCGGGCCCCGCCCACATCCGCGACAGCCTCGCCCCAGTCGGCCTCCTCCCGCGGATTCTGCGTTCCACCCGGCTCCTGACCCTCGCCCACCAACTCGACATCGAGCTGCTCACCGCCTCCCTGGGCATGTCGTACTCCGGTGTCACCCCGTACCTGAACCCCGCACATCCCGCGGATACACACTGATCATCCGGACTGGGGCCCGGGCGGACCATGACCGGCATGCCGCGCCCGGCCGAAGCCGGTGACGGGGGGCACCCGCTACGCCCGTGCCCCGGTGGCGCCCGCTCCCTCCGGCTATCTGCGGCGTCTGGGAGACCAGGAAGAAACCGGCGACGCCCATCACCCGAACCGCATGCCCGGCCGCCGAGTACCAGCTATTGGCTTTGTTCATGAGAACGGGTAGCAGATGTTCACCACTTCGGGAGGCACCAGAGCGTGTTGAGGATTCGAACGGTGATGCTTCACGCCGTGGCGGTGCTCGGCTCAACAGGCATGAATAAACATGTTGGCCGGTCTACCTCGAAGCTGTGACGATGCCCTTGCTGCTTCTCTAGCGGAGGACATTTGTTCGTTTTCGTGTGTGCTGGGTGCGGCGCCGAGCTGACCAACCCGCTGTCCCAGGTCGCGCTGCCGGTCCACGCCCATCAGAAGTACGGGAACGGGATCCAGCTTCCGGTGCTCATGGAGTCGGGCACGTTCGCCGTGGAACTGGAACCCTCGGGGTCACCCTGGCGGAGGTGGGAGGAGATCGATCCGGACGAGGCGACGGCCCGCGGCATCTACGCGCCTGTCTACGGCCTCTCCGACGGCGCACCTGGCGCGATCGTCATCGCACCCGGCGACGCCTGCGGCACCCTGCTGATCCCGGAGAAGAGCGGAGGCTATTGCTGTGGCCTTGACGGAGCAGACGGCCCCAACATGGCTTGCAAGGCGTGCGGCCTGCCCGTGGCGATCCGGATCGACGACTGCTCTCTCTGGCAAGCCGTATGGCTCGCCCCGGACGCCGTGTGCCGCCTCCCCGTCGAGGGCGCCGACGCCGCACCGCGCTCCTGGGAAGAGCTGACGGAGGAATGGGCGGGCACGCCGCCGTTCGAACCGATCGCCACGTGGGGATCGCGGCGGGGGACGAGCCACTACTGGTCATGGAGCCCACAGTGGGAGGCGGCGGCCGGCCGGGCGCTCGCACACCTGCTGGCGGCCTCGCAAGGCGGACCGGTGACCGTCCCGGAAGGCCTGGTCAAGGAAGTGTTCCAACGCGCCCTCGACGCCCTGTTGCCCGCCGGCCCATCGGCGCGGCGCGCCGTCCTGACTGGACCGGGACACCCCGCACCCGGCGCGGACGCCGACATCCTGCTCGTTCCGACCCATCCGCAGACAGGGGAAGTCTGGACCCCAGCCGGCTCGGCGTACCGGGTGCCACTGCCGTTCGGGGTATGGCGGTGGATGGTCTCCCCCGAGCCGGACCTGCCCGTTCCCATGTCGGGCAGCCTGCCTGACGGCGTCCTCCGTGACGACTTCGACGCGCCCGCGCTGCACCCCGGTCGCCTGTTCCGGGCCGACCTGGGAGTGTTCCAGCACACCCTGGTCCGGCTGCCGGCCGTCCGCAGCCCGTGGCTCCGCCAAGTCCCCGAGAACCTCACGCAGCACATGCGCGCCGGTCTGTTCTAGCCGACTGGCAGAGGGCACCGATACCCACTCTCCGAGACTGCCGCAATCGAACAGGGCCGGGCAGGGGTGCCTCCCGAAGTGGTGAACATCTGCTGCCCGTTCTCATGAACAAAGCCAGGCCCGCGCTGGCCTGCAGGCTCGCCGATCCGTGGTGGGAGGTTCGTGTTCTCCATGAGAAGCTCTGCCCAGCGTGGGGGGCGATGAGCGTGCTGTTGTCACGGCTCCTGGGCTGGGGTGGGCAGGTTGTGCCATGGGTGTCCGCAGGTGCCCTTGCAGTACGTCTTCCTGCGGCGGGTGTCGGCGACGGCGAACACGCAGACGAGGACACGGAACGCCTTCACGTGCTCGTCGGCGGGCAGGTGCGAGAACCCGTAGCGGGGCGGGTCCATGCAGATCATCACCGAGGGGTTCGCCGTGGGCTTCACTCCGGATCGTGCGACCCCCTCACGGCCGTCCTGGGCCGTGGTGTGTGCCTGCATCGCGTAGCCGGCGACCTCATGCAGTACCTCCCGGCGGCCTGCCAGGGAGAGGCTGGAGAACCAGGTCGTCCCGTTGTCCAGCGTGCGAAGCTCCTGGGCGATCTCGTTGACGATCTGCGCGCTCTCGCGCCGAAGGGCGCGCTCGTCCCCGTGATTCGCCTCAGTCATCTCTTGATCATTCCACCTTGCCGGTTCACGGTGAAGGCCTGTCGGCAACGGGTGAATTGAGGGCCACGGACGGCGGATCAAAATCGGGTCACTCTGCGATCTCTTGATCATCCTGACTTCACTGGTACGGGA
>NZ_JBIWPN010000099.1:0-14648 GCF_044768305.1 Kitasatospora sp. NPDC101155
CACGCACGGTGGACGTCTATTCCACCCGCGAGGACGCGCACGCCGACTCCGTCGAGGCGTGGACCCGCCACGCCACCGGACTCCTCTCGCCGACCAGGACCGAACTTCCGCTGGCCGAAAGCGACTTCAGCGTCTGGCCGCCCGCCGGAGCCCAGCCGGCCGACGCCGACGACCTGTACCCCGAGCTGGTGGCCGGCGGCTACGCCTACGGCCCGGCGTTCCAGGGCGTGCGGGCGGTCTGGCGGCGCGGTGAGGAGCTCTTCGCCGAGGTCGCCCTGCCGGACGAGCGTGACGACGAGGCGGGCCGTTTCGGCATTCACCCCGCCCTGCTGGACGCCGCGCTCCACCCGAGCCTGGCGGCGGCCGTCGCCGCCGAGGCCGGCCGGCTCTGGCAGCCACTGGCCTGGCACGGGCTCACCCTGCACGCCACCGGCTCGACCGTGCTGCGGGTGCGGCTGGCCCGCGCCGGGCAGGACGCGCTGTCGCTGATGGCGGCCGACGAGAGCGGGGAACTGGTGCTGGCGGCGGACGCCGTGGCGCTGCGCCCGCTGGACGCCGGCCTGCTCGCCGCTGCGGCGGGGCCCACGCAGGGCGGCGACGCGCTGTTCGAGGTGGAGTGGACCGATCTGCCCGCCGTCACCGCCACGTCGGCCGCCCAGTGGGTGCGCGTGGACGGTGCCGCCGACGCGGTGGCCGTGGCCGACCAGGGCTCCGCCCGGCCGTTCGTCGTCCTGGAGGCCGTCACCAGCGGTGACGGTGACACCCCCCTCGCGCTGACCTCACGGGTCCTGGAGGCCGTCCGGAGCTGGCTGGCCGACGACGCCGCAGTGGCTGCCCGGCTCGTCGTGCTCACCCGGGGCGCGATGGCCGCCGCCGGCGACGCGGACGTGACCGACCCGGCCGGCGCCGCCGTCTGGGGCCTGGTCCGGGCCGCCCAGGCCGAGAACCCCGACCGGATCGTCCTGGTCGACGCCGAACTGGACGGCACCGAGCCGGACCTGGCGGCCGTACTGGCCACCGGCGAGCCGCAGGTCGCGTTGCGCGGCTCGGCGCTGTTCGCGCCGCGCCTGGTCCGGGCCACCGCCTCCGCGCCCGCCCAGCGCGCGGAGTTCGACCCCGAGGGCACGGTGCTGGTCACCGGCGGCACCGGCTCGCTCGGCGCGCTGGTCGCCCGTCACCTGGTGGCCGAGCACGGTGTGCGGCACCTGCTGCTGGTCAGCCGGCGCGGCCCGGCGGCCGAGGGCGCCGCCGAACTGATGGCCGAACTGGCCGGGTCGGGCGCCACCGTCACCGTCACCGCGGCCGACGTGGCCGACCGGGAGGCGGTCGCGGCCCTGCTCGCGGCGGTCCCGGCGGAGCACCCGCTGACCGGTGTGGTGCACATCGCCGGTGTGCTGGACGACGGCGTGATCGGCGCGCTGACCCCGGAGCGACTGGCCCACGTCTTCGGGCCGAAGGTGACGGCGGTTCAGCACCTGGACCAGCTGACCCGCGAACTTGCGCCCGAGCTGCGGTCGTTCACCGTCTTCTCGTCCGCCGCCGGCGTCTTCGGCTCGGCCGGGCAGGGCAACTACGCGGCGGCCAACGCCTGTCTCGACGCGGTCGCGCACCAGCGTCGCGCCGCCGGCCTGCCCGCGCTCTCGCTGGCCTGGGGCCTGTGGGAGCAGGGCGCGACCGGCATGGCCGGGCGGCTGGCCGAGCAGGACCGGACGCGGGTCGGCCGCGCCGGGTTCCTGGGGCTCGCGCCCGCAGAAGGCCTGGAGCTGTTCGACCTCGCCCTGACCGGTGACCGGGCCGTGGCCGTACCGATCAAGCTGGACCTCCGCGCCCTGCGCGCCGAGGGGGCCGGCGGCATGCCCGTGCCCGCCCTGCTGCGGAACCTGGTGCCGACCGGGCGGCGCTCCGCCCGGACCACCTCCGGGCTCGGCGCCCGGCTGGCCGGCCTGGCGCCCGCCGAGCGGGAGGCACTGCTGCTGGAGCTGGTCCGCACCCACGTCGCCACGGTGCTCGGCCACGCCGGGGCGGCCGACATCCAGGTGGAGAAGGCCTTCAAGGACGCCGGGTTCGACTCGCTGACCTCCGTTCAGCTGCGCAACCGGCTGCGCGGGGCCACCGGTCTCAACCTGCCCACCACCGTCGTCTTCGACTACCCCACACCCGTCGCCCTCGCCCGCTACCTGGGCGAGGAGTTGGGCGAGACCTCGACCGGCGCGGCCGCCACGGGCACGGTGCTCGCCGTGGACCCGGAGGAGCCGATCGCCATCGTCGGCATGGCCTGCCGCCTGCCCGGCGGCGTGGTGACCCCGAACGACCTGTGGCGGCTGGTCGCCGAGGGCCGCGACGCGATCTCCGGATTCCCCGACGACCGCGGCTGGGACGTCCGCGGGCTGTTCGACGCCGACCCGGAGAACGTCGGCACGTCCTACGTGGACCAAGGTGGATTCCTTTACGGCGCAGGCGAGTTCGACGCCGCCTTCTTCGGGATCTCGCCGCGCGAGGCGGTGGCGATGGACCCGCAGCAGCGGTTGCTGCTGGAGACCTCCTGGGAGGCGCTGGAGCGGGCCGGGGTCGACCCGGTGGCAGCGAAGGGCCGGGAGATCGGGGTCTTCTCCGGTGTGATGACCCAGGGGTACGGCATCGGCGGTGCCGTCCCGGCCGAGCTGAGCGGCTTCACCGCCACGGGCTCGGCGATGAGCGTGGCCTCGGGCCGGATCTCGTACGTGTTCGGGTTCGAGGGTCCGGCGGTGACCGTGGACACGGCCTGCTCCTCCTCCCTGGTCGCCATGCACCTGGCCGCCCAGTCGCTGCGCCAGGGCGAGTGCACGCTGGCGCTCGCCAGCGGGGCGACCGTGATGGCGACCCCGCACACCTTCGTCGAGTTCTCCCGCCAGAAGGCGCTCTCGCCGGACGGCCGCTGTAAGCCGTTCTCCTCGAACGCCGACGGCACCGGCTGGGCCGAGGGCGTGGGCGTGGTGGTCATGGAGCGGCTGTCCGAGGCCCAGCGCAACGGGCACCGGATCCTCGCGGTGCTGCGCGGCTCCGCCGTCAACCAGGACGGCGCCTCCAACGGGCTGACCGCGCCCAACGGGCCCTCGCAGCAGCGGGTGATCCGCAAGGCGCTGGCCAATGCCGGCCTGTCGGCCGCCGAGGTGGACGCGGTGGAGGCGCACGGCACGGGCACCGTGCTGGGCGACCCGATCGAGGCGCAGGCGCTGCTGGCGACCTACGGCCGGGACCGCGAGCCCGAGCACCCGCTCTGGCTCGGCTCGGTGAAGTCGAACCTCGGGCACACCCAGGCGGCGGCGGGTGTGGCGGGCGTGATCAAGATGGTGGAGGCGCTGCAGCACGGGGTGCTGCCGCCCACCCTGCACGTCGAGGCCCCGACCCCGCAGGTGGACTGGTCAGCCGGCGCGGTGCAGCTGCTGACCGAGGCGCGGGCGTGGCCGGAGACCGGGCACCCGCGCCGGGTCGGCGTCTCCTCGTTCGGGCTCAGCGGGACGAACGCGCACCTGATTCTGGAGCAGGCGCCTGAGGCCGAACCGGTCGAGGGGCCTTCGGAGGACGGCGGTGTGTTGCCGCTGGTGGTGTCGGCGAAGAGCACGGCCTCGCTGGCGCGTCAGGCTGAGCGGTTGACCTCGTTCGTGGAGGCCGGCGACGCATCACTTTTGCCTGTGGCCGGGGCGTTGGTGGCCGGGCGTGCGGTGCTGGGTGAGCGTGCGGTGGTGGTGGCGGGGGCGCGGGAGGAGGCGCTGGCCGGGTTGGGTGCGCTGGCGCGGGGCGAGTCGCACCCGGGTGTGGTGAGCGGCGGGGCGGGCTCGGGCGGGTCGGGGCGCCGGGTGTTCGTCTTCCCGGGGCAGGGGTCGCAGTGGGCCGGTATGGGTCGTGAACTGCTGGACTCCTCGCCGGTGTTCGCAGAGCGGATCGCGGAGTGCGCGGTGGCGCTGGACCGGTGGATCGGCTGGTCGCTGATCGAGGTGCTGCGGGGCGAGGCGTCGGCCGAGCTGCTGGAGCGGGTGGACGTGGTGCAGCCGGCGAGCTTCGCGGTGATGGTGGGCCTGGCGGCTGTGTGGCAGTCGGTGGGTGTGGTGCCGGATGCGGTGGTCGGTCACTCGCAGGGCGAGATCGCGGCGGCGTGCGTGGCCGGGGCGCTCTCGCTGGAGGACGCCGCGCGGGTGGTGGCGGTACGGAGCCAGGTGATCGCCCGTGGGCTGGCGGGGCGTGGCGGGATGGCGTCGGTGGCGCTGTCGGAGGATCAGCTGACCGAGCGCCTGGATCGGTGGGACGGCCGGGTCGAGATCGCGGCCGTGAACAGCCCGTCCTCCGTGGTGGTGGCCGGTGACGCGGAGGCGCTGGACGCACTGGTCGAGGAGTGGGGCGCCGAGGGCATCCGGGTCCGTCGCGTTGCGGTGGACTATGCCTCCCACACACGCCACGTGGAGCTGGTGGAGAGTGAGTTGGCCGGGGCGCTCGCGGGCGTGACCGCCGGCGCTCCGGTCGTGCCGTTCTACTCGACGGTGACGGGCGAGTGGGTCCGGGACGCGGGTGTGCTGGACGGCGGATACTGGTACCGCAACCTGCGCAACCGGGTCGGTTTCGGTGCGGCGGTGGGCCAGTTGGCGGCCGAGGGCTTCGGGGTCTTCGTCGAGTCCAGCGCCCACCCGGTGCTGGTGCAGCCGGTCAGCGAGGTGGTGGACACCACCGACAGTGCGTCAGTAATCGTCTCCGGCTCGCTGCGCCGCGAGGACGGTGGACTGCGCCGGCTGCTGGCCTCGATGGCCGAGCTGTTCGTGCGCGGGGTCGCGGTGGACTGGTCGGGCGTGCTCCCCGCCCGGTCGGCGATGGTGGACCTGCCCACGTACGCCTTCGAGCACCGTCACTACTGGCTGCAGACCACCCCCGCGACCGATGCCGCCTCGCTCGGCCAGGCCGCGGCCGACCACCCGCTGATCGGCGCCGTCGTTCCCGTGCCGGAGACCGGCGGCCTGCTCTGCACCTCCCGCCTCTCCCTGCGCAGCCACCCCTGGCTGGCCGACCACGCGGTCGGCGGCGTCGTCCTCGTCCCCGGTGCCGGGCTGGTCGAACTGGCCGTCCGGGCCGGTGACGAGGTCGACTGCGGCACCCTCGAAGAGCTGGTGATCGAGGCCCCGCTCGTCCTGCCCGAGCAGGGCGCGATCCGGCTGCAGATCGCCGTCGGCGGACCGAACGAGAACGGCACCCGCACCGTCGCGGTCTTCTCGGCCCCCGAGGACACGGCCGGTGACAACGACGGCGAGGCCTGGACCCGCCACGCCACGGGTACTCTCACCGCCACCACCCAGACCGCGACCCCGGGCTTCGACTTCACCGCCTGGCCGCCCGCCGGCGCCCAGCAGGTGCCGGTCGCGGGCGGCTACGAGCTGCTGACCGACGCGGGGTACGGCTACGGCCCGGCCTTCCAGGGCGTGCGGGCGGTCTGGCGGCGCGGCGAGGAGCTCTTCGCCGAGGTCGCCCTGCCGGACGAACTCCGCGACGGTGCCGCCCGGTTCGGCGTGCACCCGGCCCTGCTGGACGCCGCCCTGCACCCCGTCATGCTGGACGTGGCGCTGGCCGACCCGACGGGCGAGCGCCGTACGGACCCCGAGGCGGTGCACCTGCCGTTCGGCTGGACCGGTCTGCGGCTGCACGCGACCGGTGCCGCCGCGCTGCGGGTACGCCTGGTGCAGTCGGCCGGGCACGCCCTCTCGCTGGAGGCGGCCGACCAGACCGGCGGCCCGGTGCTGAGCCTGCAGTCGCTGGTCTCCCGGCCGGTCTCCACCGAGCAGTTGGGCCGGGCCGCCGGAGACGACGGCCGGGACACCCTGTTCCGCCTGGAGTGGACCGAGTTGTCCGCTGTCTCGGCGCCGGGCCTGGAGCTGCCGCCCGCCTGGGTGCCGGTGGCCGCCCCGGAGCACCTGGCCATGCTGACCAACGGCTCGGGCGTGGCGCCGGTGGTCGTGCTGGACGCGGTCGGCGGCGAGTCCGGCGCGACGGCGGACGACGCCCTGGAGCTGACCGGCCGCGTGCTGGCGATCGTTCAGGCCTGGCTGGCCGCACCCGCGCTGGAGGAGGCGACGCTGGTCGTCGTCACCCGGGGTGCGATGGCAGCCGGCGGCGACGCCGACGTCACCGACCCGGCCGGCGCCGCGGTCTGGGGCCTGATCCGGGTTGCCCAGGCGGAGCACCCGGGCCGGATCGTCCTGCTGGACACCGACGCCGCCCCCGGCGTGGACGTCGAAGCAGTGCTCACCCCCGTGCTGGCCACCGGCGAACCCCAGGTCGCCGTGCGCGGCACCACCCTGCTGGCCCCGCGGATCACCCGTGCGGCGGCCGAGGCCGGCGCCGGCACCCCGGTCTCCTTCGCCCCGGGCGGCACGGTGCTGATCACCGGCGGCACCGGCACACTGGGCGGCCTGGTCGCCCGGCGCCTGGTCGGCGAGCACGGCGTGCGGCACCTGCTGCTGGCCAGCCGGAGCGGCCGGCAGGCCGAGGGCGCGGCCGAACTCGAAGCGGAACTGTACGAGTTGGGCGCCGAATCGGTGACCGTCGCGGCCTGCGAAACGGCCGACCGGGCGGCGCTCGCGGAGCTGCTGGCCGCCGTCCCGGTCTCGCACCCGCTGACCGGCGTGGTGCACACGGCCGGTGTGCTGGACGACGGTGCGTTCGGGGCGCTGACGCCGGAGCGGTTGGCGTACGTCTTCGGGCCGAAGGTGACGGCGGTCCAGCATCTGGACCAGCTCACCCGCGAACTCGCCCCGGACCTGAAGGCGTTCGTCCTCTTCTCGTCCGCCGCCGCGGTCTTCGGCTCGGCCGGGCAGGGCAACTACGCGGCGGCCAACGCCTACCTGGACGCCGTCGCCCACCAGCGGCGGTCGGCTGCGCTGCCCGCACTCTCGCTGGCCTGGGGCCTGTGGGAGCAGGCCACCGCGATGACCGCCCACCTGGACGGCACCGACGGCTCGCGCGGCGGCCGGACCCGCGGCCGGGCCCTGAGCTCGGCCGAGGGCATGGACCTGTTCGATCTCGCCCTGCGCGCTGACACGGCCGTGCTCGTCCCGATCCGGCTCGACCTGCGCGGGATGCGGGCCGAGGCGGCCGCCGGCGGCGCCGTGCAGCCGCTGCTGCGCGGCCTGATCCGGGGCACCGCCCGGCAGGCGGCCCGCGCCGCCGCGGCGGGTGACGCCGCGGGCGGGCTGGCCGCCCGGCTGGCCGGGCTCGCGGCCGAGGAGCAGGAGGCGCTGCTGCTCGACCTGGTCCGCACCCACGCGGCCACCGTCCTCGGACACGCGGGGGCGGACGGCGTGCCGGTCGACACCGCGTTCCGCGACGCCGGTTTCGACTCGCTGACCTCGGTCGAGCTGCGAAACCGGCTGCGCGAGGCGACCGCGCTGAAACTGCCCGCCACCGTGGTCTTCGACCACTCGACCCCGCTCGCACTGGCCCGCCACCTGCTCTCCGAGCTCGGCGTGTCGGCGCACACCGCGAGCGCGGACGCCGCGCCTGTGGTGGCGCCGGCCGACCTCGGAGAGCCGATCGCGATCGTCGGCATGGCGTGCCGGCTGCCGGGCGGGGTGGCGAGCCCGGAGGACCTGTGGCGGCTGGTGGTCGAGGGGCGGGACGCGATGTCGGGCTTCCCGACCGACCGCGGTTGGGACCTGGACGGCCTCTTCGACTCCGACCCGGACAAGACCGGCACCTCGTACGTGAGCGAGGGCGGGTTCCTGCACGTGGCCGGGGAGTTCGACGCCGCCTTCTTCGGCATCTCGCCGCGCGAGGCGCTGGCGATGGACCCGCAGCAGCGGCTGCTCCTGGAGACCTCCTGGGAGGCGCTGGAGCGGGCCGGGATCGACCCGGGGACGCTGAAGGGAACGGACGTCGGCGTCTTCTCCGGACTGATGGGCCAGGGCTACGGCTCGGGCGGCGACGTTCCGGCGGAGCTGGAGGGCTTTGTCACGACCGGCGCCGGCAGCAGCATCGCCTCGGGACGCATCTCCTACGTCTTCGGCTTCGAGGGCCCGGCGGTCACCGTGGACACGGCCTGCTCCTCCTCGCTGGTGGCGATGCACCTCGCCGCGCAGTCGCTCCGGCAGGGCGAGTGCTCGCTCGCCCTGGCCAGCGGCGCGGCCGTGATGACCGGCCCCGGGGCGTTCGTCCAGTTCTCCCGGCAGCGGGGGCTCGCCTCGGACGGTCGCTGCAAGTCGTACGCGGAAGCGGCCGACGGCACGGGGTGGGCCGAGGGCGCGGGCGTGGTGGTGCTGGAGCGGTTGTCGGAGGCGCGCCGCAAGGGCCACAAGGTACTGGCGGTGGTGCGGGGTTCGGCGGTCAACCAGGACGGTGCGTCGAACGGGCTGACCGCACCGAGCGGTCTGGCACAGCAGCGGGTGATCCGCCGGGCACTGGCCAACGCGGGGCTGTCCACGGCGGATGTGGACGTGGTGGAGGGTCATGGCACCGGGACGGTGCTGGGTGACCCGATCGAGGCGCAGGCGCTGCTGGCGACGTACGGTCAGGAGCGGACTTCCGAACGGCCGTTGTGGTTGGGGTCGTTGAAGTCGAACATCGGTCACACCCAGGCTGCGGCGGGCGTGGCGGGTGTGATCAAGATGGTGCAGGCGCTGCGGCACGGCGTGATGCCCCCGACCCTGCACGTGGATGCGCCGTCCTCGCAGGTGGAGTGGTCGGCGGGTGCCGTCGAGCTGCTGACGGAGGCCCGGGACTGGCCCGCGGCGGCGGACGGCCGACCGCGCCGGGCGGGCGTCTCTGCCTTCGGGCTCAGCGGGACGAACGCGCACCTGATCCTGGAGCAGGTGCCGGAGGTCGCGGAGCCCGAGTCCTCCGAGGTGCATGGTGATGTGCTGCCGCTGGTGGTGTCGGCGAAGAGCGCGGCCTCGCTGGCCGGTCAGGCGGAGCGGCTGGCGGCGTTCCTGGCGGCGGGTGAGGTGGCGCTGCCTCAGGTGGCGGGTGCGCTGCTGGCCGGGCGTGCGGTGTTGGGCGAGCGTGCGGTGGTGGTGGCCGGGACGCGGGAGGAGGCGATCGCGGGGCTGCGGGGGATCGCTGACGGTCCGTCGGGATCGGCCGGCCCGGTGAGGGCGGTGGTGGTCTTCCCGGGGCAGGGTTCGCAGCGGGTGGGCATGGGCCGGGAGTTGTACGAGCGGTTCCCGGTGTTCGCGGAGGCGTTCGATGCCGCGTGTGCGGCGCTGGATGCCCGGCTCGCTGGCTGGGTGGAGTTCCCGGTCGCCGAGGTGGTGCTGGGGCGCTCGGGTGATCTGAGTCGGACGGTGTTCACGCAGGCCGGGTTGTTCGCGGTGGAGACGGCGCTGTTCCGGTTGGTGGAGTCGTGGGGGGTGCGGCCCGATGCGGTGATGGGTCACTCGATCGGTGAGATCGTGGCGGCGCATGTGGCGGGCGTGCTGTCGTTGGAGGACGCGGCGGCGGTGGTGGCGGCTCGTGGCCGGTTGATGCAGGCGCTGCCGTCCAGTGGTGCGATGGTGGCGGTGGCGGCTTCCGAGGCCGAGGTCGTGCCGTTGCTGGGTGAGGGTGTGGACCTGGCGGCGGTGAACGGGCCGCAGGCGGTGGTGCTCTCCGGTGTGGAGGACGCGGTGCTGGCGGCGGCGGCGACGCTGGCCGAGCAGGGCCGCAGGACCCGTCGGCTGACGGTGTCTCACGCGTTCCATTCGGCGTTGATGGAGCCGATGCTGGAGGAGTTCGCGGCGGTCCTGGCGGGCGTGAGCTGGTCGGAGCCGCGCTTCCCGGTGATCTCGAACGTGACCGGCCGGATCGCTGAGGCCGGTGAGCTGACCAACCCCTCCTACTGGGTGGAGCACGTGCGCCGCCCGGTCCGGTTCGCCGACGGTGTCGCCGCGGCGGCCGGCACGGGTGAGGTCGTCTTCGTCGAACTGGGCCCGGGTGCCGCGCTGTCCGGCGTGGTCGCGGAGTCGGCCGGGGAGCGCGCGACCTGTGTGGCGGCGCTGCGCGACGACCACGGCGAGGCCCGGACCCTGCTGACCGCACTTGCCGAGGCCTTCGTGCGCGGCGCCACCGTGGACTGGTCCCAACTCGTCCCGGCCACCGGCCACGTGGACCTGCCGACCTACGCCTTCGACCACCAGCACTACTGGCTCCCCGCCACCCCCGCCACCGACGCGACCTCGCTCGGCCAGGGCCGCGCCGACCACCCGCTCCTCGGCGCGGTGGTCCGCCTGCCGCACTCCGACGGCCTGGTCTTCACCTCCCGCCTCTCCCTGCGCACCCACCCCTGGCTGGCCGACCACGCCGTCGGCGGTGTGGTCCTCCTCCCCGGAACCGCCCTGATGGAGCTGGCCGTGCGCGCCGGTGACGAGGTGGCCACCGGGGTGCTGGAGGAGTTGCTGACCGAGGCCCCGCTGATCGTCCCCGAGCAGGGCGGCGTCCGGCTCCAGGTCGCCGTCGGTGGCCCGGACGAGCACGGCGCGCGGACCGTGGACGTCTACTCCACCCGTGAGGACGATGCGGACACCGGCGGCGCCGAGGTCTGGGCCCGCCACGCCACCGGGCGGCTCGTCACCGAACCCACCGCGCAGCCCGCAGCGTTCGACTTCGCCGCCTGGCCCCCGCCCGGTGCCCAGCGGATCGAGCTGGACGGGATCCGCGCGGACCTGGCGGCGCGCGGTCACGAGCACGGTCCGGCGTTCCAGGGCCTGCGCGCGGCCTGGCAGCGCGGTGAGGAGCTGTTCGCCGAGGTGGCTCTGCCCGAGGAGCAGCGCGACAGTGCCGACCGGTTCGGCATTCACCCCGCCCTGCTCGCCGCCGCTCTGCACCCCGCCCTGCTGCCGGCCGCCGGCAGTGCGGAGGACGGGGCGTGGCAGTCGGCCGGATGGCACGGCCTGGCCCTGCACGCTGCCGGTGGGACTGCTCTGCGGGTGCGGATCGGCCGGACGGCGGAGGCGGGCACGTTCTCGCTGACCGCCGCCGACGAGACCGGCGCACCGGTGCTGACCGCCGAGGCGGTCACCCTCCGCCCGCTCCCCTCTGCCGAGTTGGCGGCGCTCGCGGGCGGCGCGGGCGACGGCGGACTCGGGCTGCTCCGGGTCGACTGGCTGCCGCTGCCCCAGCCGCCGCTGACGACGGGCGGCGCCGCTCACCGGGTGGCGGTCTCCACCACTGAGCAGCTGTCGACTCTGGCGGCCGGCCCGGAGGTTCCGCAGGTCGTGGTGCTGGACGCCACCGAGGGCCAGGACGGTTCGACGGGTGTGCCGGCCCTGGTGTCGCGGGTCCTGGCGATGGTTCAGGCCTGGCTCGCCGAAGAGGCCCTGGAGGACTCCCGGTTGCTGGTGGTCACCCGCGGCGCGGTGCCCGCGGGTGGCGACACCGCGCTGACCGACCCGGTCGGTGCCGCCGTCTGGGGCCTGGTCCGGGCCGCCCAGGCGGAGCACCCCGAGCGGATCGTGCTGCTCGACCTGGACGCCGCCACGGCCGTCGGGTCCGCCGTCCTCGACCTGCCGCTGCTGGACGCGGTGCTCGCGAGCGGCGAGCCGCAGGTCGCGGTGGCCGGCGGAACTGCCCTGACCGTCCCCCGTTTGGTCCGAACCCGGCAACCCGCCGCCGGCGAGCCCGAGCTGCTCCCGCTCGGCGCCGCCGACGGCACGGTGCTGATCACCGGTGGCATCGGGGCACTGGGCGCCCTGACGGCCCGCCACCTGGTCGAGGCCCACGGCGTCCGGCACCTGGTGCTGGCCGGCCGGCGCGGTTCGGACGCGGAGGGCGCGGCGGAACTGGTCGCCGAACTGGCCGAGCGGGGTGCCGAGGTGTCGGTGGTGGCCTGCGACGTCACCGACCGGCAGGCGGTCGCCGCCCTGCTGACCGCAGTCGGGGCCGAGCACCCGCTGACCGCCGTCGTGCACGCCGCTCGGGTCTTCGACGCGGGCGTGATCGGGGAGTTGGACGAGGACCGGCTCGCCCGGGTCTTCGCGCCGAAGCTCACGGCCGTCCGCCACCTGGACCGGCTCACCCGCGAACTGGCCCCCGAGCTGCGGGCGTTCGTGCTGATGTCGTCCGCCTCCTCGGTCTTCCTGGGCGCGGGCACCGGCGCCTACGCGGCGGCCAACGCCTACCTGGACGCCGTCGCCCACCGCCGCCGGGCCGCCGGCCTGCCCGCCGTGTCGCTGGCCTGGAGCCTGTGGGCGCCGACTGCCGACGCGAGGGAGCAGGCCGACCCCGACCGCACCGGCCGGCGCGGCGGCGTGGAGCCGCTGACGGCGGCCGAGGGCATGGCGCTCTTCGACGCGGCGCTCACCGACGGCGCGGCCCTGCTGGTGCCGGCCAGGCTGGACCTGAGGTCGCTGCGCGCGGCCGCCGCGCTCGGCGGGGGAGTGCCGCCGCTGCTGCGCGGCCTGGTCCGTCCGGGCCGGCAGCGCGCCCGCGCGGGCGAGGGCGACGGCGGCGGGCTGGCCGCCCGGCTGGCCGGGCTCTCCGAGTCGGACCAACGGGCGCTGCTGCTCGACCTGGTGCGCAATCAGGTGGCCATCGTGCTCGGCCACACCGCGCCCGAGCAGGTGCGGCCGGAGGCGGCGTTCAAGGAGATCGGCTTCGACTCGCTGACCTCGGTCGAGTTGCGCAACCGCCTCCGCTCGGCCACCGGCCTGCCGCTGCCGGCCACGCTGGTCTTCGACTACCCGGCGCCGCTCCCGCTCGCCGGATACCTGTACGACCGGCTCGACCCGGCGGCGGTGAGTGCCACCGGCACCAACCCGCTGCTGGCCGAACTGAGCCGGCTTGAGGCCCTGCTGGCCGGGGCCCCGGCCGACGACACCACGCGGGCCCAGGTGACCACCCGCTTGCAGAGCCTGCTCAGCGCCTGGTCGACCGCGACCGGCGCACCGACCGCCGAGGAGGAGCTCGACTTCGACAACGCCTCCGACGACGAACTCTTCGACCTGATCGACACGGAGTTCGGCAACTAGCCACCGACGTCCCCGACCCACCGACCCCAGCCGCTGACCCGACGCCGCAGCCCATAGGAGCCGAACCTCGATGGCGGAAGAAAGCAAGCTTCGCGACTACCTCAAGCGCGTCCTCGCCGAGGCGCGCCGCTCCCAGCAGCGCGTGCTGGAGCTTGAGGCCGAGAAGTCGGAGCCGATCGCGATCGTGGGCATGGCGTGCCGTCTGCCGGGTGGCGTGGCCGGCCCGGACGACCTGTGGCGGCTGGTCGCCGAGGGCGGCGACGGTGTCTCCGGTTTCCCGACCGACCGGGGTTGGGACCTGGAGAGCCTGTTCGACGAGGACCCGGCGCAGAGCGGCAAGTCGTACGTGAACCGGGGCGGGTTCCTGCACGAGGCCGGGCTGTTCGACGCCGGGTTCTTCGGGATCTCGCCGCGCGAGGCGGTGGCGATGGACCCGCAGCAGCGGTTGCTGCTGGAGACCTCCTGGGAGGCGCTGGAGTCGGCCGGGGTCGACGCCACCGGCCTGAAGGGCGCGGACGTCGGCGTCTTCGTCGGCGTGATCAACGAGGGCTACGCGACCGGCGGTTCGATCCCCCCGGAGCTGGAGGGCTTCACCGGCACCGGCACCACGGGCAGCGTGGCGTCCGGCCGGATCTCCTACGTGTTCGGGTTCGAGGGTCCGGCGGTGACGGTCGACACGGCCTGCTCCTCCTCGTTGGTGGCGATGCACCTGGCGGCCCAGGCGCTGCGGCGCGGTGAGTGCTCGCTGGCGCTGGCCGGCGGCGCCACCGTGATGGCCGGACCCGGGATGTTCATGGAGTTCTCCCGGCAGCGGGCGCTCGCGGCGGACGGCCGCTGCAAGTCCTACGCCGACGCGGCCGACGGCACCGGCTGGGCCGAGGGCGCCGGAATGGTGCTGCTGGAGCGGCTCTCGGAGGCGCGGCGCAACGGCCACCGGGTGCTCGCGGTGATCCGGGGTTCGGCCGTCAACCAGGACGGCGCCTCCAACGGGCTGACCGCGCCCAACGGGCCCTCGCAGCAGCGGGTGATCCGCAAGGCCCTGGCCGAGGCCGGCCTGTCGTCGGCCGACGTGGACGTGGTCGAGGGCCACGGCACGGGCACCGTGCTGGGCGACCCGATCGAGGCGCAGGCGCTGCTCGCCACCTACGGCCAGGACCGGCAACGGCCGCTCTGGCTCGGTTCGTTGAAGTCGAACATCGGTCACACCCAGGCCGCGGCCGGTGTCGCAGGTGTGATCAAGATGGTGCAGGCGATGCGGCACGGCGTGCTGCCGGCAACCCTGCACGTGAACGCGCCGTCCGCGCAGGTGGACTGGACAGCGGGTGCGGTGCGGCTGCTGACGGAGCCTCAGGAATGGTCGGCCGTCGGTCGGCCGCGTCGGGCGGGCGTCTCTTCGTTCGGCGTCAGCGGGACCAACGCGCACCTGGTGCTGGAGGAGCCGCCGGCCGCAGAGGTCGCGGAGCCCGAGGCTCCCGAGTCGGACGGTGGTGTGCTGCCGCTGGTGGTGTCGGCGAAGAGCGCGGGTTCACTGGCGGGCCAGGCGGAGCGGTTGGCGGCCTTCTTCGAGGCGGACGAGGTCTCGTTGGCGAACGCTGCCGGGGCGTTGGTGGCCGGGCGTGCGGTGCTGGGTGAGCGTGCGGTGGTGGTGGCGGGGTCGCGGGAGGAGGCGCTGGCCGGGTTGGGTGCGCTGGCGCG
>NZ_JBIWPN010000100.1:0-13365 GCF_044768305.1 Kitasatospora sp. NPDC101155
TCGCCAGGTGCAGCGCCACCAGCGAGGAGGAGCATGCGGTGTCCACCGTCACCGCCGGGCCCTCCAGGCCCAGGGTGTAGGAGATCCGCCCGGAGGCCGCACTGGCCGCGTTGCCGGTCAGCACATGGCCCGCGACCTCGCTCCGCCGCCCGGCCTGGTCGGTGCCCTGGGCCCGGAAGTGGTAGTCGCTGCCGGACAGGCCGGTGAACACCCCGGTCTGACTGCCCATCAGCGCGGCTGGGTCGATCCCGGCCCGCTCGAACGCCTCCCAGGAGACCTCCAGCAGCAGCCGCTGCTGCGGGTCCATGGCCAGCGCCTCCCGGGGCGAGATCCCGAAGAGCCCGGCATCGAACCCGGCGACGTCCCGCAGGAAGCCGCCGACCCTCGCGAAGTCCGCGTCCGGACCGAGCTCCCAGCCGCGATCGGCGGGGAAGCCCGACAGCCCCTCGCGCCCGGTGGCCGCCAGCTCCCAAAGCTCCTCCGGGGAGCCGACGCCGCCCGGGTAGCGGCAGGCCATCCCCACGATCACGATCGGGTCGTCGGCCGAACCGGTCGGCGCGGCGGGCAGGTTGGCGCCGGGCACGGCCGCACCGCCGGCCAGATGCTCGGCGAGCGCGATCGGCGTCGGGTAGTCGTAGACCAGGCTGGAGGGGAGCGACCGGCCGAGCGCCTGCCGCAGCCGGTTGCGCAGCTCCACCGCCGCCAGCGAGTCGAAGCCCAGCTCCTTGAAGGTCTTCCGGACATTGACGGACGCCGTGCCGGAGTGGCCGAGCACGGCCGCCACCGCTTGGTGGACCACCTCGGCGATCGCCCGGGCCGACTCGGGGGCGGTACCGCCCGTCGTGGCCGACTCGCCCCGCAGGGCCTGGACGGCGGCGGGGATGCCGGAGAGCAGCGGGCTGGGCCGTCCGCTGGCGAAGAGCGGCGCGAACCGCTCCCAGTCCACGTCCGCCACCGTGAGGACGGCCTCGTCCCGCCGCACCGCCTCGTCGAGTTCGGCGACGGCGGCCTCCGGCGCCATGGCCCGCAGGCCGGTGCGGGCCAGCCGTTCGCCGGTCTCGCCCTCGCCCATGCCGGCGCCGGCCCATATGCCCCAGGCCACCGAGGTGGCGGTCAGCCCGCGCTGGCGGCGCCGGCGGGCCAGCGCGTCCAGGTAGGCGTTGGCGGCGGCGTAGGCGCCGTTGGTGGCGCTGCCCCAGGTGGCCGCGATCGAGGAGAACAGGACGAAGGCGTCCAGCGGTTGCTCGCCCAGCAGTTCGTCGAGGTGGGCGGCGCCGGCCACCTTGGCGGCCAGTACGGCGTCGACCTCGGTCACCGTGGTCGCGGCCAGTTCGGTGAAGTCGCTGATCCCGGCGGCGTGCACGACGGCGGTCAGCGGGTACTCGGCGGGGATCCGCGCGAGCAGTGCGGCCACCGCCTCGCGGTCCGCGGTGTCGCAGGCCTCGACCGTGACCCGGGCCCCCAACGCCTCCAGCTCGGCCTTCAGTTCGCCGGCTCCAGGGGCGTCCGCGCCGCGCCGGCCGACCAGCAGCATGTGCTCTGCGCCGCGGCCGGCCAGCCGGCGGGCCACATGGCCGCCGAGTGCCCCGGTGCCGCCGGTGATCAGCACGGTGCCGGCGCGGCCCCAGTCGCGGTCGGCTCCGGCGGTGGCCGGCTCGGCCGGGATCAGCCGCCTGGCCCACAGGCCGGTCGGCCGCACCGCCAGCTGGTCCTCCCCGTGCGGGTCGGCGAGCACCTGCACCAGGCGCCGCAGCGCGGCCTCGTCCGGCTCGGCCGGCAGGTCCACCAGACCGCCCCAGCCGCGGGGCTGTTCCAGCGCCGCCACCCGTCCCAGGCCCCAGAGTTGCGCCTGGTCGGGCCGGTCCAGCCGATCGGTCGCGCTGATGCTTACAGCGCCCTGGGTGACGCACCAGAGCGGCGCCGTCACCTCCGCGTCCAGCAGGGCCTGCACCAGCAGCACGGTCGCGCCGACATCGCCGTCCGGTAGGGCCAGCACACCCGCGACGGACGGCGCTTCGCCGAGCGCCGAGCGGACCGCCCGGCCCAGCGCGGCACGATCGACGCCCGCGCTCAGCTCCAGCAGTCGCACCTGTGCGCCCGCGCGGCGCAGCGCCTCGGCGCAGGCCCGCGCCGACTCCCGAGCGTGCCCCGCGACCAGCCACACGCCGGACAGCCGGGCGCCGAGCGGCTCCGTCACGGCACGCCAACTCTCTTGGTACTGCCAGGATCTGGAGACAGCAGCGGAGGAAGCCGGCTCGGCGCCGCTGGCCAGCCAGTAGTGCTCGCGCTGGAAGGGATAGGTCGGCAACTCCACCAGCCGCTCGACACCGGGCAGCCAGCGGTCCCAGGCGATCGCCGCGCCACGCACGAACGCCCGCGCCATCGCGTCGAGGAAGGCCGCCACCTCGTTGTGGCCACGCCGCCCGGCGGCGAAGAAGGCGTCATCCGCGGTGCCCGGCAGGCAGTCCGGGCCGAGTGCCGTAAGCACGCTGTCCGGCCCCAGCTCCAGGAACGTGCGTACGCCCGCCTCGTGTAGCGCGCACACGCCGTCGGCGAACCGCACCGTGTCCTGGACGTGTCGGACCCAGTACTCGGGGGAGTGCAGCTCGGCGACGGTGCCGAGCTGGGGCAGATTGAACGTCAACTCGGCGACCACGGAGCGGAATTCGTCCAGCATCGGCGCCATCAGCGGGGAGTGGAAGGCGTGGCTCACCTGCAGCCGGGTCACCTTGTGCCCGCGCTCGCGCCAGAGCGCGGCGATCCGCTCGACCTCCGCCTCCGCGCCGGACACCACCACCGCGGCGGGCCCGTTGACGGCGGCCAGCGCGGTGTCCGGGCCGAGCGTCCGGGCCACCTCGGCCTCCGGGGCGGCGATCGCGGCCATCGCCCCGCCGGGCGGCAGCGCCGCCATCAGCGCGCCGCGAGCGGCCACCAGCCGGCAGGCGTCGGCCAGCGAGAAGACACCCGCCACGTGGGCCGCGGCAATCTCGCCGATGGAGTGGCCGGCCACGAAGTCGGGTGCCAGGCCCAGGTGTTCGGCCAGCCGGAAGAGCGCCACCTGCAGTGCGAACAGGCCGGCCTGGGCGAAGTCGGTGCGGTGCACCAGCTCCAGCTCGCCGAAGAGCACCTCCTTCAGCGGCTGCGGCAGCAGCGGGTCCAGCTCCGCGCAGACCGTGTCCAGCGCCTCGGCGAAGACCGGCACCGCGTGGTACAGCGCGCGCCCCATGCCGGGCTGCTGCGAACCCTGGCCGGAGAAGAGCACGGCCAGCCGCCCCTCGGCGGGTGCCCCCTGCAGCACGGTCGACCGGCCCTCGGCCAACTCCCGCAGGCCGTCGAGCAGCTCGTCCTGGCCGCAGCCGGTGACCACCGCGCGGTGCTCCAGCGCCGCGCGCGCCGTGGCCAGCGTGCGGCCGACCTCGGCGACCGGCTCGGGCTGCTCGGCCAGCCGGGTCAGCAGCTGCCCGGCCTGCGCGCGCAGCGCCTCGGCGGTGTGCGCGGAGAGCACCCAGGGCACCAGGCCGGCCTCGGCCGGCGCCGGCTCGGGCCGCGGCGGGGCCTGCTCCAGGATCAGGTGGGCGTTGGTGCCGCTGAGGCCGAAGGAGGAGACGCCAGCCCTGCGCGGCTCGCCGGTCTCCGGCCAAACCTGGTTTTCTGTCAGCACTCGGACGTCGCCTGCCGACCAGTCCACGTACGGGGAGAGCTCGCTGACGTGCACGGTGCGCGGCAGCACCCCGTGCCGCATCGCCTGCACCATCTTGATCACGCCGAGCACGCCGGAGGCGGCCTGGGTGTGGCCGATGTTGGACTTCAACGAGCCCAGCCAGAGCGGGTTCTCGCGCCCCCGGCCGTAGGTGGCCAGCAGCGCCTGGGCCTCGATCGGGTCGCCCAGCGCGGTGCCGGTGCCGTGCGCCTCGACGGCGTCCACCTCACCGGGCGTCAGCCGGGCGTTGGCCAGCGCCTGGCGGATCACCCGCTGCTGTGCCGGGCCGTTGGGCGCGGCCAGCCCGTTGCTGGCGCCGTCCTGGTTGATCGCGCTGCCCCGGATCACCGCCAGCACGGGATGGCCGTTGCGCTCGGCGTCGGAGAGCCGCTCCACCAGCAGCAGACCCACGCCCTCGCCCCAGGAGGTGCCGTCCGCGTCGGCGCCGAACGGCTTGCACCGCCCGTCGGGAGCCAGCCCGCGCTGCCGGCTGAACTCGACGAACAGGCCGGGGTTGGCCATCACGGTCGCACCGCCGGCTATGGCGAGCGAGCAGTCGCCCAACCGCAGCGCCTGGCAGGCTTGGTGCAGCGCGACCAGCGAGGAGGAGCAGGCGGTGTCCACGGTGACGGCCGGGCCGCCCAGCCCGAAGCTGTAGGCGAGCCGCCCGGAGGAGACGCTGCCGAGGGTGCCGGTGAGCAGGTAGCCCGCGGCCTGCTCCGGAGCGGCGTACAGGCGCGGTCCGTAGTCCTGGACCATCGCGCCGAGGAAGACGCCGGTGCCCTGGCCGTCGTCCAGCGCCCGCGGGTTCATCCCGGCGCGCTCGAACAGTTCCCAGCAGGCCTCGAGTAGCAGCCGCTGCTGCGGGTCCATGGCCGCCGCCTCGCGCGGGCCGATCCCGAACAGGGCGTTGTCGAAGTACCCGGCGTCGTGCAGGAACCCGCCCTGGCGGACATAGCTGGTGCCCGGCTTGCCGGGTTCCGGGTCGTAGAGCGCGCGGGTGTCCCAGCCGCGGTCGGTGGGGAACTCGGAGACCGCGTCCCGGCCCTCCAGCACCAACTGCCAGAGCTGCTCCGGGCTGTGCACGCCGCCCGCGGCGCGGCAGCTCATCCCGATGATCGCGATCGGCTCGTCGAGCGGCAGCAGCTCCGGGGCCGGGGCCGGCTCCGCGTCGGCGCCGCCGTGCAGTTCGGTGAGCAGGTGGTCGGCGATCGCGGCCGGGGTGGGGTGGTCGAAGACCAGGGTGACCGGGAGAGCGAGGCCGGAGGCCGCGGCCAGCAGCCTGTGGAACTCGACGGCGGAGACCGAGTCGAAGCCGAGCTCGCGGAAGGTGGAGCCGGGCTGCACCGCGTCCGACCTGCCGAGCGCGGCGGTCACCTCGCAGACCAGGTCCAGCACCAGCTGGCGCTGCTCCGGCTCGGGGCGGCCGGCGATCCGCTCCGCCAGCACGGCCGGGCCGCTGCCCTGGCCCCGCACCTGGGCGTAGACGTCGGCGACCGACGTGGTGAAGCGCTCCAGCCCGCCCTCATCGCGCCGCAGCGAGCCGCCGGGCGCGGAGCCGGCGCCGCCGATCGCGTCCAGGGTCTCCCGGACCGGCATCACCAGCATCGGGTGCGGGCTCAGCTCCACGAAGACCGGTTCCTCGACCGCGGCGGCGGCCGCCCGCACGGCCTCCTCGAACCGGACCAGGCCCTCGCCGTTGCGGCACCAGTACTCGGCGTCCAGCAGGGTGCCGGGCGGCAGCAGCCCGCCCACGGTGGAGGCGTAGAACGGGATCCGGGCGGGTCGCGGCTCGATGGAGGCCAGGTCCCGGTGCAGCGCCTCGCGCAACTCGGCGAAGTGCACCGAGTGCGCGGCCAGGCCGATCGGGATCTTCTGCGCGCGCACGCCCTGCGCGGTGAACCGGCGGATCAGCTCCTCGATCGCGGCCGACTCCCCGGAGACCACCGTGGAGCCGGGGCCGTTGACCGTGGCGATCACGACTCCCGCCGGGAGCTGGGCCCGGACCTGCTCGGCGGGCAGCAGGACGGAGGCCATGTCGCCCCGGCCGACCACGACGGTCTGCGCCCGGCTCCACATGGTGGCGACCCGCATGCCGTCGGCCACCGAGAGCGCGCCCGCCACGCAGGCCGCCGGGACTTCGCCCATGCTGGCACCCACCACGAAGTCGGGTTCCACGCCGTACCAGCGCCAGGCCTCGGCGAGCCCGTACATCACCGCGAACAGGGCCGGCTGCATGACGTCGACGCGGTCGATCGGCGGCGCCCCCTCGGCGCACCGGAGTACCTCGAGCAGCGACCAGTCGACGTGCGCCGACAGTTCCTGCTCGCACTCCGCCAGTGCGTCCCGGAAGACGGCCAGCGAATCGTGCAGGCCGACCGCCATGCCGGCCCACTGCGACCCGATGCCCGGAAAGACGAATCCGATTCCGGTCCGCCCGCTGCGCGGCAGCGGCGGCGCCGCGGTGTCCCCACGCGACAGCGCCTCCAAGTATTCGCGCAACTGGCGGTCCGACTCGATTGCGCCGCTGATGTTGTCCACCGACTACCCCAATTCGGAACGCGCAGTTCTCCGCATCATTGCCTGCGCGGCACGCTAGTCCACCGACCTCCCCTAAACCCAACCCCTACGTTCACCCTTACGTGGCTGTCCGCCGCGGAGCACCGCGAGGATACGGGGGGAATTAGGGGTCGGCTGGCAATGGATCCGGGCTAGCATCGGGGCGACCTGATGACACTCCGTCCGACCGGGCGAAAAGAAAGGCAAAGAGACCGCAATGGGCAATGGCGTTGCTTTTTTTGAGATCGCGTCCGACAACCCGGAGGCCCTGGAGCGCTTCTACGGCGACGTCTTCGGGTGGACCTTCACCGCCGGGCACGGCAACCCGTACAGCATCATCCAGACCCAGGCGGAGGGCCTTCCGCTGGGCGGGCTGTGGGACAGCAAGGTCGAGAAGGGCCACCCGCTGCCGGCCAACTACGCGATTTTCATCATCAAGGTCGACGACGTCGCCGAAACCTGCGAGCAGGTGGTCAAGGCCGGCGGCGAGGTGATGGTCGCGGCCATGCCCAGCGATGACGGCGCCGCCGTTTTCGCGCACCTGCGGGACCCCTCCGGGAACCACATCGCCGTTTTCCACCAGGTGTTCACCTACGAAAAGGGCGAGCTGCTCTGATATGGCCGATACCCGGGAGAGCCGGTGGATCCACCGGCTCCAATCAGCGGCCGATCCTGATATTCGGGTGATTGCGTTTCCGCACGCCGGTGGATCGGCCACCTATTTCTTCCCGATGGCGGAGGCGCTGCGCCGGGCGGCGCGGCCGTTGGAGCTGGACATCCTGTCGGTGCAGTACCCTGGCCGGCAGGAGCGCCGGCTGGAGCCCTGCGTCGATGACCTGCAGACGCTGGCCGACCTGGCCGTCAAGGAGCTGCTGCCGTTCACCGACCGGCCGCTGGTGCTCTTCGGCCACAGCATGGGCGCGATGGTGGCCTTTGAGGTGGCCCGGCAGTTCGAGCAGCAGCACGGCATCACGCCGCTGACGTTCTTCGCCTCCGGTCGCGGGGCGCCCGCCACCGCCCGGCAGGACAACCTGCACCGGCTGCCCGACAGGGCCATCATCGACGAGCTCGGCCTGCTGGACGGCACCAGCTCGGTGCTGCTGTCGGACCCCGAGGTGCTGAAGATGGTCATGCCGGCGCTCCGGGCCGACTACAAGGCCGTCGAGACCTACACCTACCGGCCCGCCCCACCGCTGCGCTGCCCCGTGCACGTGGTGATCGGCGACTCCGATCCCAGGGTCACCGCCGAGAGCGCGCAGGCCTGGGGGCAGCACACCGAGGGCGGCCACCGGCTGAGCGTCTTCAAGGGCGGGCACTTCTACCTGAAGGACCAGCAGGACGCCTTGGTGGCCACGATCGTGGACCACCTGACCACGCTACCCGTTCAAAGGACCGCCCATGGCTAAGGGAATCAGCACGATCGAGCTGGCCACCTCTCCGGAGGAGGCCTGGAAGCTGCTGCTGGACCGCACCCGGTACACGGAGTGGCTCAGCGTGCACTCCGGCTGGCAGGAGGAGAGCCTGCCGGAGCTGGAGGTGGGGGAGAGCTTCACCCAGCTGCTCAAGTTGATGGGCCCGCCGTCCCCGGTGCTGTGGACGGTGGCCGCCCACGAGCCGGGCAGCCGGCTGGAGCTGGTCGGCGAGGGCCCGACCGAGGTCGGCGCCCGGTTCGCGATCGAGGTCAGCCCCGCCGGGTCCGGCAGCTCCGTGGAGCTGGTGCTGGAGCTCTTCGGCGGCCCGATCGACGGCGCGCTGGGCAAGATGATCGAGCCCGGCCTGTGCACCGAGATGGCGAAGAGCCTCAAGAACCTGGCCGGGCTGAGTTAGCCCGGGCCGAGACCAGGGCGGCGGCGGGCGCGGATCCCGCCGCCGCCCTTCCCTTTCCGGTTGTGGAACCACGACGAACCCGCTCGCGGTACCGGCCCTCTGGGAGCCCTCTTCAGCCCGGTCCAGTTCATGAGCTTGAGCTGCCTTGTCTACGAGGAATTCAGCATCTATGCCCTGTCCGATGATGAGCTTCATGGGGGTCAAGGGGGCGCAGGTTCAAATCCTGTCGTCCCGACTTGCTTAACCGCAGGTCGTAGGCCGTTTCCATCGGATGGTGGGAGCGGCCTTGACGCGTTTTCTGGGCCTTGTGAGTGCATTGTGAGGGCGGAATGTCGCCCGAGCTGATCACGTCAGGGATGCGGTGTCTCAACTTGCGTTCCGTAGCTGGGTTCTGGTGACGACCATCTGGTTGTGGACTCGGGTGATGTGATCCCCGGGTGTGCGTGGGCCTGGGAGTTCGATGGGGCCGGCTGAGGTGAGGGCGTGGTCGATGGTGTCGACGGCGTCGCGGGCGGCCTGGGTGGTGAGGTGGCCGTAGATGTTCGCGGTGGTGGACAAGGTGGCGTGCCGCAGGGTCTTGGAGACGACGGTGAGGGGGACGCCTGCGGTGATGGAGATGGTGGCCGCGAGGTGGCGCAGGTCGTGGACGGTGGTGCGGGGCACGCCGAACTCGCGGCAGAGGCTGTGGAAGTGGTTGAGGACGTAGGCGGGGTGGGGGGCGTCCGTCGCGCTGGTGGAATACGAAGCCACCGTGGTCCGCTCGGGAGAGCGACGGATCCTTGTCCTCGGTGCGGTGGTGCAGGGCGATGGCGACACGTGGGGAGATGGCGACCCAGTCCTTGCTGGAGCGGGTCTTCGGTGAGGTGAGGATCAGGTGGTTGTTGTCGATGGCGGAGAGCGTGTAGCGGATGTAGAGGACGCGCTCGGGCAGGTGGACGCCGTCCCAGTGCAGGGCGAGGGCTTCGCCTTTGCGGATGCCGGTGCCGATGAGGACCTCGATGAGGTCGGCGAAGGCCGGATCGGTGGCTCGGCAGCAGTGCAGGAACCGGATCGTGTCCTGGACGGTCCAGATCTGCCGTTCTGCCGCCGCGGGCCTCGGGATGACCGTGGGGCGTGCCGGGTTGTAGGGGAGCCGGTGGTGGCGTACGGCGTCGCCGAGGGCGCTTGAGAGTGTGGCGAGGCAGCGGTGGACGGTGACCTTGCCGCGTCCGGCGGCGAGTTGGGTGTGGGTGAAGGCGGCGATGGGGGAGTGGCCGAGGTCGTCGAGCCTGATCGTGCCGAGGGCGGGGATCAGGTCGTTGGTGACGTAGTCGCGGTAGCGGACGTAGGTGGTGGGTTTGAGGGTGAGCTTCTTGTCCTTGAGCCAGGAGGTGAGGTAGTCGGCGAGGGTCTGGTTGGGGTCGGCGTTGAAGTCGGCGGCCCGGCCCTCGATCATCCGGCGCAGTCCTGCGCGGACGGCTTCGGCGGTGGGGTAGCCGCCGCGGCGAATGTTGTTGCGCTGGTGGTCGGGGGAGGGGAGATCGAGGGAGAAGGTCCAGGTGCCGTGATCGGTGTCGGTGGCGAGCTCGGGACAGCGGGCGCCGAGCTGCTTGCCACCCTGGTCGCGGCAGCCGCACCGACGGTAGACGTGCCCGGTGTGGGCTGCGGAGCGCATGGTGATCACTTCCAACGCGGGTCGTGTGAACAGCCATGCTCACGGTCTCCTGGCGGGCGTCAACAGGCGGTGAACCCCTGTACTCACGCCGTGCCCACAAATGCGCTGAATAGTGCCCTGGCCTGCGGCGATCCCTTGTCGTGGCGACAGGGGAGATCTGGAAGCGGCCCGGGCCCTGGCTCGGGCGGCCGCGAGAATCCGGCGCTATGCCGTCGTGGGCTTACAGTCGCGATCGGCCAGGCTGGGGCTCCGGAATCCGCGCGGTGATGTGTCAGAGTAGGGGTACGGCGCAGGTGGGGGATGCGGGAGAGGGCTGTCATGCCAATACAGCCTGATCGCCTCGGCTCTGCCGCTGCACGTCCCATGGTCTTGCACCGGCGGAGCGAGGAGTATGCGGAGCTGTTCGGGCAGGCTCCGGTGATCTTTGCTGCGCTGGGCGGTCCGGGGCATGTGCTGGAGACGGCGAATCCGGCTTTCTTCGACGCCTTCACAGGGGGTCGTCCGAGGACCGGTGTGCCGGTCGGGGAGCTGGTTCCGGAACTGGCCCAGCAGGGTGTCCTTGATCGGCTCGATGAGGTGTACCGCACCGGCTCTGTGTACCGGAATCGCGGTGGGCGGCTCGTGCGCGGTGGGCCGGTGGCCCAGCGGGAGGAGTTCTTCGACGTCACCTATGAGCCCCGCCGGGATGCGGCCGGCCGGGTCGACGGGGTGGTGGTGATCGCGGTGGAGACCACGGGGTACCACCACGCGCAGCTGCTGGCTGCCGAGCAGCGCGTGCTGCTGGAGCGGATCGCGCGTGACGCCCCGCTGGCCGAGATCCTCGACGGCATGGCGAGGGCGATCGAGGAGCTGTCGCCGGACATGATCGTCTCGGTGTTGCTCCTCGATCCCGACGGCCGTCACCTGCGGCATGGAACCGCCCCGAGCCTGCCGGACTTTTACAACGATGCGGTCGACGGGATCGCCATCGGCGACGGGGTAGGCTCGTGTGGCACGGCCGCCTACCGGCAAGCACCTGTGATCGTCAGCGACATCGCCACCGACCCTCTGTGGGAGGGCTACCGCGACCTGGCAGAGCGGGCCGGGGTCGCGGCGTGCTGGTCGACTCCGATCCGCGGCCTGGACGGCCGGGTGTTGGGCACTTTCGCGATCTACCATCGCACGCCCAAGGTGCCCGAAGAGACGGACGTGGCGCTCAGCGCGGCCTTCACCCGTATCGCCGCCCTGGCGATCGAGCACCACCGGGCGGTGGAGGCAGGCCACGTCGCCCAGACGCGGGAGAAGGTTGCCCGCGAGGACCTGGCTTTCGTCCTGGACGCCAGCACCGCTATCGCGCGCGAACCACACTATGTTGACTGTCTCGAGCGGATGGCCCGGCTGACCGTGCCGACCCTGGCGCCGTTGTGCGCCGTCCACGTGGCGGAGCGCGGCCAGATCCAGCTCATCGCCGTCGCGGCCGCCACCCGTGCCGAGGAGGCGCTTCTCGACTCTCCCGAACTGCGCGGCGAGATCGACAACGCGGTCGCCCGTGCACTGGTCTCGGGCACCACCGGGACCTACCAGGTCGGCTCCCGACCAGGCGGCCTGTCCGCGCAGCTCAACGTCACCGGCTACCTGTGCGTGCCGCTGGCCACCCACGGCCGCACCTTCGGCGTACTGACCCTCCTGACCACCGACCGACCCCTGGACTGCCATGCCGTCGCCCTGGCCGAGGAGCTGGCCCGCCGGGCCGCTTCCAGCGCCGACAATGCCCGCCAGTTCACCGACCGCGTCAGACTTGCTTGCGACCTGCAGGCCGGCCTGCTGCCTCCAGAGTTGCCCGACATCCCCGGCGCCACCGTGGCAGCCTCCTACCACCCGGCCGGCGAAGGACTCGACGTCGGTGGCGACTTCTACGACGTTTTCCCGCTTTCTGACGGCCGCTGGGCACTCATGATCGGCGACGTGTGCGGGCGCGGTGCTCTGGCCGCCGCCACCACCGGTATCGTCCGCCACAGCGCACGCACCGCCGCCCGCCTGCTGAACGACCCGGCGGGGGTAGTCGCCGCCGTCAACGACGCTCTGACGGATCAGGCAGTCGGCGAAGAACGCTTCGTGTCACTCGTCTATGGCGAACTGCGGCACACCGCGTCCCACCTGGCGCTGACCCTGATCCGGGCCGGCCATGTGCCCCCAGTCGTACGCCGAGCCGATGGCACGGTCGAAGAAGTCGCCCAACCTGGCCTGCTCCTGGGTATCGGCCCCGCCGCCGACTCGTCCCCGTGCAGCGTCGACCTGTACCCGGGCGACAGCCTGATCCTGGTCACCGACGGCATCACCGAGGCCCGCTCCACAAGCGGCGAGCTCTTCGGGGAGGACCGCGTGGCCCACGCCCTCAGCGCACTACGAAGCTCGTCCCCCACCGCCGACGCGATCCTCGAGTCGGTCTCCACCGCAGTCGCCGCCTTCGCGGCTGACGCCACGCACGACGACCAGGCCGTGCTGGTCCTCTCCGCTACCTGACGTGGCGAAGTGCTCGGGCGTGTAAGCCGGGCGGCGTGCCCGGCCGGAGTGCGCTTTTCTCACCCTGCCCCCGCGCGGGCCATGCTCGCGGTGAGACAGACCCTCGGTCGACGGGGCGTCATACTGACCCTGATCCTCGCCCGTAAGCGTGTCACCCTCATCCGGAAGCGAGTACACCGGGCTCACAGCGAGATCGTGCGGTGGCCTGGGCGCCCTGCTTGCCTGGCCGGAGTGATGGCGTACCGTCAAGGATCGTGCGCCGGAGTCATCGACCCGCCCTGGGGAGATCGGCCCCCTTGGCGTGGCGACAAGGGGTCGTGGACTCGTTGGCGCTGCTCGGTGTCGCAGGGCGTAGCGTCCCGATATGACCGCTGAGCACGGGCTCGGGAGCATCCGGATCATCGCGCCCTGCGGAGCCGGCTTCGTCCGGATTGCTCACCTGTCGTGGGCGAGGCCGACCAATCCGGGCGATGCCAGCCTGCGCATGCCGATACGTGGGTTGACCTGCGGCGACGACTCTCTGATCCCCGCAGGTGGCCGGTTGCGAGAGCGAGGAGGTCGCCCGGCGCTTCATCCAGGGCGCCGTCGCCAAACAGGGCGTCGAGGAAGGCGAGTTGACGATCCACTCCGAGCGGGCCGGTGCAACCTGTGGCTGGGGACCCTGGACCGGCTCGGCCTCGGCTTCGACTCCTGGCAGTTCGGCTGTTTTCCCGGCTGGAGCCGGGGCAGCAGCCGGCAAAGGGGAATTTCGGGGTCATGCCGCCCGGCAGCCTATTATCGCTTCTTGGGCCTGTGGACCTGATCCTCAGCTCACCAGGTACGGAGAGGCGTCACCCGGCCTGCTGCCGATGCGTACCCGAGGAATCACGTGAGCACCGAACAGTCCGTCCCCGTCCCGCAGGTCCTTCATGAGGCCGGCCGCCGACGGACCTTCGCCGTGATCAGCCATCCGGACGCGGGCAAGTCCACGCTCACGGAGGCGCTGGCGCTGCACGCGCGGGCGATCACATCTGCCGGCGCGGTGCACGCTGTCGGCAACGGGTGAATTGAGGGCCACGGACGGCGGATCAAAATCGGGTCACTCTGCGATCTCTTGATCATCCTGACTTCACTGGTACGGGAG